>NZ_CP084628.1:900000-1196012 GCF_022878925.1 Caballeronia sp. TF1N1 | reverse complement strand
GGTCGATGCCTCGCAACACACGAACGTGGACGTCAAGAGCATCACCAAGTCGGTCGATGCGCTCGGCAGCATGTTCGTCGGTATGAAGGCCTAAGGGCTCGCAGGCTCAGAGAGGGAAGGACCACGTGCCTTCTTCTCTCGTTGATTCTTGCCGATAACGTCCGAGCCTCAACGAGAGGACCGTATCTCCTTGCGGCCCTCTGGGTGAACTGCTTTTTTTGGCCCGCTCTTTAGCGGGCTTTTTTTCGTTGGCTGTCGCACGGTATTAAGTTGGAAGCTGATGACTCTCCGAACAGTCCTACACTGTCTCTTCGAGCTGAAGCTATTCGCTCTTTACTTGCCGGCGAAAAAAAGGCGTTCGTTACTTGCTACAGCCGTTACGTCCCTTAGCCTGCCAGACAAACCTCAATTCCTTGACTCTTTCCTAGCGTGGCCGAAACGTCGGTTTCGCTTCGTTTCGCGTGGAGGTTACCAAAAGACGACTGTCTCGGTTCTTAACTCGAGTGCGAGCGTTCGCCTGGCAGAAGCGCTCATCCGCGAGCGCTATATCGGCGGACACCGGTCACGCACTTGTCTGTCGCGCTACGCTGCTGGTGGACCACTCCTGCCCTGCCTTCTAGCGTCAAGACGAAACACCGTTTCGCCGCCCAAGGCAAAAGCAAGGTTGTTGTCCAACAAATGCCCAATCATGTTCCAAAAAAAATGGCCAGTATCGTTAAATTGACGCTTAAGAACCAAGACGGGCATCCGTTAACTCAGTTTCTCTCAAAGAACATGGTCCTCGGGTTAAAGACATGTTCATTCTGGCCGCCCCGCTTTGCGGGCGGCTTTTTTTTGCCGGAAGTAGTAAGGGCTTTTGCTATGGAAACGGCGAGGTGCCGAGAACGCGAGAACGGACGCTCGGCAGGCAGGAACGCAGGTGAACTGATCTGGACGCCATGGTCAACCGACTAAACAAACAACGCTATGGACCAGCTCCTTCACTGATCTAACAGACACCGTCCAGCATAGCCGTCCGAATAACCGAGAATTCATACGGTCCACATCGAGCAATATCTTGCGAATGCCACTCTCGAGACAAGACCCGCGCGTGTTGAGAGAGGACTCGACGCCTTCTCGCAAAGCGGTGCATATCAAGCTTGAGAGCAGAAGAGACGATTCACACGGCGACTTGGACCGCAACGAAATTGGACATGCATCCGCGCAACGACGCACTGCGCAAATCGACTAACCATTGAATCGCAATGCACGCTCACGAGCGAAAGCAATCATGGCGCGCTAAGCAAGCTCGCCACATGAGCCGAGCGCGTCTCATCGGCAATTTCCCGCGCAGTTTTGCCGCGGTCATCCTTCAAATCCCGATTCGCGCCACGAGCAAGCAGTATCGACGCAGTCTGCGCTCGATCGTATCCCGCCGCCCACATGAGCGCCGTCAGATGATTGTGATACGCGGCGTTCACGTCGACACCCGAGTCTAATAGACGCTGCACGATCGCGGTTTGCCCGAGTCCAGCCGCATATTCCATCGCTGTCTTGCCTACGCGATCCGTCGCCGCCGCATCCGCGTGTCGCGCAATAAGCAACGCCACGATTTCATCGTTGCCGTCGAACGCGGCAGCCATCAACGGTGTGATGCCCTGCACGTCAGCCTGGCTCACATTAGCGCCGCGCTCGATCAACAAGCGCGCCATCGGCGTCATGCCGCGCTTGCATGCGCTGATGAGCGGCGTGTCGCCTATACGGTTACGCGAATCGATCTTCGCGCCTTGATCGAGTAGCTCGACCACAGCATGCGTGTCGCCATTGCGAGTCGCGTTAAGCAAGCGTTCGTTGAGCGCATAGGCATCGTCATCGGCATGAACGGAGTCGAGCAACGCAAGCGTCATGCATGCGAACACGAGTGCTTTGCTAATCGGTATGGAAAAGGTCATTGCAGATTAGCGACGTAGTTCGCAAGATTCTCGATGTCCGCGTCGGTCAGGTTCTTCGTCACGCTCGTCATGTTGCCCGCATCGTTCGTGCGCTTCTTCGCGCGGAAGTCCTGCAGTTGCTTCACGATATACGGATACTGCTGACCCGCGACCCGCGGTATTTCGTTCTGCCCTTTCATGCCGCCGAGATGGCACATCGTGCAGAGCACTTCATCGGACTTCTTTTTGCCCGCCTCCACCTTGACCGGGTCGGCCTTGAAATCGGTCGACACGAGTGTCTGCGCCGCGAAGTAATCGGCGAGATCGTGCATGTCTTCCGACGACAGATTGGCGGCCATCGGCGACATGCGTGGATCGCTTCGACGGCCTGCCTTGAAATCGCGTAACTCAAGGAACAGATAGCGCGATGTCTGACCCGCGAGCGATGGATAATCGCCGCTCGTCGAATTGCCGTTCTGCCCGTGGCATGCAACGCATACGACGGCTTTTGCGGCGCCGGCCTGCGCATCGGCGCGCGCGAACGCTGGCACTAAAAACAATAGGCAAGCGACCATTCTCGCTACACGAATGCGTTCGTCTCTCTTGCGTTTCGATGGACGCATCGTCACCTCAAGGCAGCGCAAACACGAGAAGGCTATTGCCACGCTTGAAGTCCAGTTGCGTGTTGCCGCCCGCCGCGACCGCGACGTATTGCTTGCCGTTCACCATGTACGACACGGCCGGTGCGTTCACGCCCGCACCGCATTGGAACTCCCACAACTTGCGGCCGGTACTCGCATCGAAGGCGCGAAAGAGGCCATTACCCTCACCGTTGAAGACAAGTCCTCCCGCAGTCGCGAGCACGCCGCCAATCAAGGGCTGGTCCGTCTTGTAACCCCATGCGATCTTGCCGGTATCGACATTCACCGCAACCAGCTTGCCCCACTGTTGCTCGGCTGGAATGGTCTTGAATGCGCCGCCGAGCCATAGTTTTCCGCCGGGATAAGCGGCGTCTTCAACCTGATACGTCATCGGTTGATGCAAGTTTGCCGCATACGCCATGCGCGTCTTCGGATTGAATGCCATGGGCGACCATTCGACGCCACCGTTCGCGCCCGGCAGCATGCGCGCGCCGGTCGCTGTCGGCAAGGTCCAGACGCCTTCTTGAGGAATCATCGCTTCGGAAATGCGGATGATGTGACCGTCGCGGCGATCATGCACATAGACGAATCCGGTCTTGCCGCCATGAATGATGGCTGGAACCATCTGTCCGCTCTTGTCCTTTACGTCGATGAGGATTGGTGGGCTCACTGCATCCAGATCCCACACATCGTGCGCGATGTATTGGTAGTGCCATTTGTACTTGCCGGTATCGAGATCGATGGCGACGAGCGAATCGGTGTAGAGATTGTCGCCAGGACGAATGGCGCCATGAAGGTCCGGCGAGGGATTGCCCACTACGAAATACACCGTACGTGTCGCGCGATCGACCGCAGGCGCCATCCACACACCGCCGCCAAGCGTCTTCTCGAAGTCGTGGCCTTTTTCCGCGAGCGTCTTTTTCTCCGCCTCGATATCGCGCTTCATGTTGCGGCCCACGGCGTCGTTCTCGGCCCACACGCCTTCGCTGCCGGAGTCGGGAATGGTGTAGAAGGTCCAGAGCAATTGACCTGAGTTCGCGTCGAATGCCTTGACGAAACCACGTATGCCGTACTCGCCGCCGTTCGTGCCGATCAACACCTTGCCATCGACGACGACCGGCGCCATCGTTTCCGAATAGCCGTCCTCCGGGTCCGCGATCTGCGAGGTCCACACGACGCTGCCGGTCTTTGCATCGAGCGCAACGAGCTTGGCGTCGAGCGTGCCCATATACAGGCGGTCGCCGGATATGGCGACGCCGCGATTATTCGGTCCGCAGCAAAAGGTCGTAACCGGTCCCATCTTGTGCTTGTAATGCCAGAACTCCTTGCCGGTGACCGCGTCGATTGCATAGACGTGGTTGTAGGAGGTCGTGAGAAACATGACGCCGTTGGATACGATCGGCGCGGTTTCCATCGACTCCATCACCGCCGTCTGGAAGATGAATGCCGGCTTCAGCTTGGCTACGTTTGAACGATTGATCTGCGCTGCCGGCGCATAACGCGTCTCGGCATACGATCCGTTCGAATGCAGCCATGAGGCGCTGTCGTTCGCGGCGGCATCGAGTTGCGCCTGCGATATAGGCCGCAATGACGTGGGAACCGGCGCTGTGGCCGTCGTGTTGGCGTTCTGGATTTCGTCGGCGGAGTAAGCCGCAGGCGCTGTAATCATTCCGAAAGCGCCGACAAGAGCCGCGACTGAACCAAGCAAAGCACGGGGATAGCCTGCCATGACGGTCTCCTTATTCGTTTTCTTCTGCGCCTGTGGGCTGGATTCGAGATGCGCGTCGCGAAACGCGCGGAATCCGAGAAAAAGCATAGGCAATTTAACGAGGCACTTCCAGAGCGTATTGATACAAGCCGCGCGGCTCGTGCCAAGCGATTCATTCTTCAGCCGACACTTCCGTCGCCTACATACCCTTCCCGACACGGCCCAAGCTCACACATACGAATCCATTACACATAAATTAATGGCGCATTCTTGAATGTTCGAAAGACCATATTCCTTAGCGATTAAACGCTCGTTCTATTCCATTCGGCCTACTACGGTTTACCAAAATAAAAATTCATAACCCCCTTCTTGTTCCTTCCTTAAACGTCTCTTGTCGGGAGAATCGCCATGCTTGAAAAAGTCGCGAAGTGCTTGGCCGTGGGTGTGCTTATTTCGGCTTCCTCATTTATCTACGCACACGATTACGACGATGTCCCTACCGGCCGGTGCACGCTTCCACAAGGAACGATTTCTCTCGTCGAACGACAGCTTTACACCGTCGTCAATCTATCCGACTCGAACGGCGGAATTTTCAAGCCCAACCGGATGTGGGCCGCCATCGTCGACCGCGAGGGTCATCTATGTTCGGTCACCAAGACCGGCGATGCATGGCCTGGCAGTCGCGCCATAGCAATAGCCAAGGCGTACACCGCAAACGGTTTTAGCAACGATGCGCTTGCGCTTTCCACCGCAAATCTCTATGCCGCCACGCAGCCGGGCGGATCGCTTTATGGGTTGAACAATTCCAATCCCTTCGACGCGCGCTTCCTGGAACAAGGCAGCGGGATCAACCATAGCGTAGGCGGCGTGATCACTTTCGGCGGCGGCGTGGCGCTCTACGCCGGTGGAAAAGTAATTGGCGGCCTTGGCGTGAGCGGTGACAGTTCGTGCGCGGACCATGCGATTGCCTATCGCATGCGCAAGCTTGCAGGACTTGGCTCCGTGCCTGCTGGCGAAGGACCGAACAACACGGACAATATCAAATACTCGACCGGAGCCTCGCCGATGGGATTCGAACAGCCTCACTGCTTCCCGAGCGATCTAAGCGCAAGCGGAGTCGAGAATATTCCGCACTGACCGCCTTCAATGACGCGACGGGCAGAGGACGGCCCGTCCGGCTGATCGGCATCGACGTGTTCCGAGCGCATAAGCGATAAGCGCCCTGTCGATGAGCAAACGATTGCGCCGCTGTCAAAGCCGAAACCAATTGAAGTCGTTTGTCATTAACTGATGGACGCATCTTTTTAGCTTTTGCTTAACGACGCATCGTTCTTTGCGGCATTGTCCATTGCAAGCGAATGAGACTCTCACGCTTAGGTAGAGAAAAATTGCAAGGAACTAAGCCCTTGAGCTTCGGCATCACGACTTTCTTAGCCAAAAGCTACTCGCATACGTTTGCCACCGTCTCAACGGCGAATGTCGACCTATAGTCACCTAAAAGAACTAACGACCTCTTTAGAAGCACGTTAAGCTATTTCCGCTATAGCAAAAAATTTGCATGCTGTTGGTCAACCGCAAGTAAGACATCCCCGTTAGCTATCGATGCCAGGCATCCGCATGGTAGCGACCTCTTCGCTTGCCGTGATGGACATCGAGCCGAATTCTCTGCAGAGGATCCAGACCTGCTTCGTTTGAAGCGGCCTGTCTCATCCCTCGGCTAGAAAATCCTCAAAGACTTTTTCTTTTCTCCCCTTCATTTCCTTTACTAAAGACATGAAGGCAGAAAGCCAATCGAATTATTACCAAAAATTTCCTAAGCGTTTTTTTAATGACGCAAAGGCCTTGGAGATTAGTGCGTTGAAGATCCTACATAGCGAGTCCTCGAAGGGATGGGGCGGTCAGGAAATCCGTACGCTCAAGGAGATGGTCGCGCTGCGTGAGTGCGGCCATAGCGTGGAACTGCTGTGTCCGAGCGATGCACGTCTCGGCATTCGTTCAACCGAGCTTGGCTTCGCCGTGCACCACGCGCGCATGCGAAGCGGCGGCGACGTGCGCTCCATGATGAGAATCAAGGCGCTGTTGCAACGCCGTGCCTACGATGTGCTCAACACGCACAGCGGTCACGACAGTCTGGTTGCCGGCACGGCCGCCCGATTGGCGGGAACGCCTCTCGTCGTGCGTACGCGGCATCTCGCATTGCCTATCAGTTCCCTCGCAACTTATACGTGGATTCCTCATCGCGTCATCGCGGTCAGTCATTTCGTGCGCCGCTATCTGATCTCGGCTGGGGTCTCCGAGAAGCGCGTGGAGACTATCCACGACGGCATCGCGACCGAGCGCGCCACGCATTCGTCGCTGCGAGACGAACTCCAACTCGGGCCGGATGCGACCATCGCATGCATGGTGGCGATCATGCGCGACGAGAAGGGACACGAAGATCTGATCGACGCGGTACGGCCTTTATTCGACACGCATCCACACCTGCATATCGTGATGGCCGGGGACGGTCCCGCTTTCGAACGCATAGAAGGCATCGTGACGCGTCTGGGTCTTGTGAGTCGCATCCATCTGCTCGGTTTTCGTACCGACGTCCCCAACATTTTGCGAGGCAGTGATTTCTTCGTGCTGCCGACGCATCAGGAAGCGCTCGGCCAAGCGTTCATCGAAGCGATGGCCGCGGGCCTGCCCGTCATCGGCACGAGTGTGGACGGCGTGCCCGAATTGATCGAAGACGATGTAAATGGTCTGCTGGTACCGCCGCGAAATCCGCCGGCATTGCGCGCGGCTATCGCTCGCATGATCGACGAACCCGGCTTGCGTGAACGTCTGCGCACCAATGGCATGCGTATCACCGAGCGCGGCTTCACCATTGCAAACATGGCATACGAAACCGCGCTCTTCTACCGGCGCGCATTGAAAGAGAGGGAATCTCGCCGATGAAACAACAAGCGCGCGCCATTCCCGTGTTGATGTATCACCACGTCAGTCCGTCGCCGGGCATGATCACCGTCAAGCCCGAGCATTTTGCGGAGCAAATGGCGTATCTCGCGAGCGCGGGGTATCGCACGATCGGCGCCGTGCAACTCGCTGCGTTTCTACGCGGCGAAGAGATGCCCGAGCGCTCGTTCGTCATTACCTTCGACGATGGCTATCTGGATAACTGGGTCCATGCACATCCGGTGCTGCAGCGTCATGGCTTTACCGCACTGTGCTTTCTCGTCAGCAGCTGGCCGGGCGATGGCAACGTGCGGCCCAATGCAGCCAACGCGCCAGCCCATGCGTTGCCCGCACTGCTCGACCATCACGCGGGCGAACGCGCTATTGAAGAAGGACGCGCCGACGACACGATCCTGCGCTGGTCAGAAATCGATGCGATGCGCCATGCCGGCACGTTCGAATTTCATAGCCATACGCATACGCATGTTCGTTGGGACCAGAAGACCGCATCGGCCGATGAGAAGCGGCAGCGCCTCAGTGAAGATTTGAAGACTTCGCGCGCGACCTTGAACGCGCGGCTGGGCCAGGTATCGGACCATCTATGCTGGCCGCAAGGCTATTATGACGAGGACTATCGCGAAGTCGCACTGGACGCGGGCTTTAGCCACTTTTATACCTGTCATCCCGGGACCAATTCGCGCGGACAAGAGGCATCGAACGAAGCGCGTGGATCGATCCGACGTCTCGAGGTGAGAGATCGCCCGGCATCGTGGCTTCGTTCGCGTATGTGGGTGCATAGCCGGCCGTTGGTGAGCCGCGCTTACCTCAGCGTCAAGCGGTAAGCGGTAAGCGTTGAGCGATAGCCGAACCCGATCTGCGCTCAGTCCAGCTCTCGCCGCACGCGCGCGTCTTCTTCCAGGCGAGTGTCTTCGATCTCTTGCAACACGCTATCGAGATCGACAGGGCCAGTGGGCGCTTCGACGTGACCGGTCAATGCGACATCGACATGCAGGCCGCCCGCTTCGAACAGCGACCATATCTCCGTTCCGTAGTCGGTGCGCAGAAGTTTTGGCGCGAACTGACCGAAGTAACTCGCGAGGTTGTCGACGTCGCGCTTGAGCATGGGCGCGGCTTCGTTGTTGCCCGCCGCATCGACGGCCTGAGGCAAGTCGATGATCACCGGACCTTCGGCCGCCAGCAAAATGTTGTATTCCGACAAGTCGCCGTGAATCACGCCCGCGCACAGCATGCGCACGACTTGCTTGAGCAGCATTGCGTGCAGTTCCAGCGCGCGTGCTTCGGTCAGGTGAACGTCGTTGAGGCGCGGCGCCACGTTTCCCGATTCATCGACGACGAGTTCCATCAGCAACACGCCGTCGGTGCAGATGAAGGGTTGAGGCACGCGCACGCCCGCATTGGCCAGGCGAAACAGCGCATCGACCTCGGCGTTCTGCCACAACGCTTCCTGCATTTCGCGGCCGTAACGCGTGCCTTTTTCCATCGCGCGCGCTTGCCGGCTGTTCTTGACCTTGCGGCCATCCCGATACGACGATGCCTGCCGGAAGCTGCGCTGCTTCGCGTCCTTGTAGACCTTGGCGCAACGCGTCGCGTCTTGGCAGCGCACGACGTAGACGGTAGCTTCCTTGCCGCTCATGAGCTGGCTGATGACCTCGTCGATAAGTCCTTCTTCGAGAAGCGGTATGAGGCGTTTAGGCGTTTTCATGCGAGCCTCGGATGGGGCTCGTGGCGCGAGCGTTCGAGATGCGTAACGTTCCGCGAGCGGAAGACTGACGGACCGACGCCATGGAAAAGAGCGGCGCAGCCAAAGGGCAGATTGTGCGATTCATGCCGAATTATACGGGGGTGCGCGCGGACGGCCGCCTCGGCTCCTGTTCGCGCGCCAGAACCACCTCCACCATTGCTCCCACGCCTCCCGGCGCGTCGTGGATCGCAACCACGCCGCCGTGCACCCGCACGATCTCCTTGGCAATCGCGAGTCCAAGTCCGCTGCCTTCTTCTGCCGATGCCCGGAAGAACGGCTCGAAAACGCGCTCGCGCAACGTCGCCGGAATGCCCGGCCCTTCATCCACGACGCTGACGGTCACGTTCACGTGCGTTTCCTTGGCATCGACCGTGACGCGCGTGCCGCGCGGCGAGTAGCGTATGGCGTTATCGATGAGATTGGAAAACACGGCCGACAAGAGCGGCTCGCTTCCCGTCACGACGAGCGCACCTTCGAACGCTACAGCCAGTTCGATATCGCGCCGCCGCGCCACGAGCGCGAGCTTCTCGACGGCCAGCGTGATGACCGCGCGTAAGTCCACCGCCTCGCCTTCGTAAGCGGTGTAGTCGGCGGCTTCGGCTTGGGCGAGCATGAGAAGCTGATTGATCAGCGTCACCATTGCGCGGTTGCTTTGATGCATAGCAGTGAGCGTCTCCCTCACTTCGTCTAGACCGTGCTGGCGGCGCGCGTACTGAAGCTGCGACCCGAGCAACGTAAGCGGCGTGCGTATCTGATGCGCGGCATCGGCGATGAACCGGCGCTGCGTCGCCGCTTGCCGTTCGATGACATCGAGCGATGCATTGAACGCCGTGACGAGTGGATGCAGTTCCACCGGAAGACCTGTCGCGTCGATTCGCTCCTTGCTCTTGAGCGGATGAACGGCCAAGCCGCTCGCAAGCTTCTCGAGTGGTCGCAACTCGAGTGCGAGCCCGGTGCAGATCAGGATCATGGCAACCGCGATGCTGCCGAGAATATAAGCAATCTGCGGCGTCCAGAGCGATGCAACCAGCGCGTCGCGGGCAACGAGCGTGCGGCCTATGGAGACGACCAGTTCGATGGTCTTGCCATTGTCGAACATGGCGCGCTTAAGCGATACGGCGCGAATGGGCGAGCCTGCCACCTGCGCGTCGTACCACTGCGGAGAGGCGCTCAGACGCGTCCGCGGAAAGTCGGATGTTCCCGCGATCACCGCGCCGCCCGCGATCTCGATGCGATAGAACACTTGATCGCCTTCGGGCGTGCCGACGATCTGAATCGTGCTCGGCGATACCGAAGCCACCAGATCGTTGTCGTTCCAGCGCACATCGGCGGCCATCACGCGTGCTGCGGCAAGCAACGCCGCGTCCTGCAGCAGGTCGGCCGTGCGCCGCGCGTTCAAGTGCGTGGCCCATCCCGCGACGATCCCGAAGATCGTCGTCGGAACGATCAGCCAGATCAGGAGCCGCGCGCGCAGGCTATGCTTGCGGCTCTTCATGTTCCAGCAGATAGCCGAGCCCGCGCAACGTAATGATCGCCGCCGTGCTCTTTTCGATTTTCTTCCTGACCCGCGAGACGTAGATCTCGATGGCGTCGCCGCTCGGTGGCGCGTCGCGGTCGTTCAAGGCTTCGGCGAGCACGGCCTTCGAGACCGTCCGCCCGGTTTGCAGAATGAGCGCTTCGAGTACCGCGTGTTCGCGCGGCGTGAGCGACAGCGCGTCATCGCCGACGAAGAATTGCCGCCGGTCCATGTCGTAGAGCAAGGTGCCGCAGCGCAAGCGGTTCGAGCGCACCGGCGCGTGCCGCCGCGCAAGCGCCTTGATGCGCGCGATCAGTTCGCGTTCGTCGAACGGCTTCACGACATAATCGTCGGCGCCATCGGCCAGGCAAATCACCTTTTCGCCGATATCGCCCGTGGCCGTCAGAACCAGCACGGGCGTGTCGTTGGCCTGGTCGCGCATGCGCCGCAGGACCGCCTTGCCCGACATGCCGGGCAGGTTGAGGTCGAGCAGCACGACGTCATAGCGCGTGCCGGCGAGCGCCGCGCCGGCGGTTTCGCCATCGGGCACATGCTCGACGAGGAAGCCCTCGTCGGTCAGCGTCTTGCTCAGCCAGTGCGCCAGCTGGCGGTTGTCTTCGATCAGCAGAAGTTTCATTGCTCCGGAACGCTTTGCCACCGGTATCCATTGCGGGCTTCGCGCGACCGGTAAAGGACGAGCGTCGCGATTGCGCCGCACAGCGCGGCCACGGCCATCCATGCGCCGGGCGCCGCCTTGTCGCCGGTGAAGTGGATCAGCGACGTCGATATGGCCGGCGTGAAGCCTCCCACCATCGTGGCGAGGCTGTACGCCATCGAAAAACCGGTCGTGCGCACGTTCGCCGGCATCAGCTCGGTGAGCGCGACCACCATCGCCCCGTTGTACCACGCATAGAGCACCGAGAGCCACAGTTCCACCGCGAGCAGACGCTCGAACGACGGCGCCGCGACGAGCCATTGCATCGCCGGATACGAGGTCAGGATGGTCAGCGCGGTAAAGATGAGCAGGATGGGCCGCCTGCCGACGCGGTCGGACACGGCGCCGGAAATGGGCAGCCACACGAGGTTCGACACGCCCACGCAGACGGTGACGATAAGCGAATCGAGCGACGAAAGATGCAGCACCGATCGGCCGAAAGTGGGCGTGTAGGTCGTGATCAGATAGAACGACGCGGTCGTCATGATGACGAGCCCCATGCCCGCTAAGATCAGCCCGGCGTTCTCGACCATCGACATCATGATCTCGCCCATGCTCGGATGATGCTTGCGCGCGGCGAACTCGTCGGTCTCGCGCAGCGTGCGGCGAATCATGAACAGGAACGGCACGATCAGGCAGCCGATCATAAACGGGATACGCCAGCCCCATGCGTTGACGTCGGCGACCGGCAGCAACTGATTCAGCAGCACGCCGAGCGAAGCCGCGAAGATCACCGCCACTTGCTGGCTGCCGGATTGCCACGAGCAGAAGAAGCCACGCTTGCCCGGCGTCGCGATCTCGGCGAGATAAACCGACACGCCGCCCAGTTCGACACCGGCCGAAAAGCCCTGCAGCAACCGCCCGATCAGCACGACGATGGGTGCCGCCACGCCAATCGACGCATAGCCGGGAACGAACGCCACGCACGCGGTGCCCACGGCCATGAGCCATAGCGAGAGGATCAGGCCGCGACGACGCCCGTGGCGATCGACATACGCGCCGAGCACGAGCGCGCCGACCGGACGCATGACGAAGCCCGCGCCGAACACCGAGAGCGAGAGAAGCAGCGAGACGAACTCGTTATCCGAGGGAAAGAACGTGTGCGCAATCGCGCTCGCGTAATAAGCGTAGACGGTGAAGTCGAACATCTCGAGAAAGTTGCCGCTGACCACGCGGAACACTGATCGAAACGGCGATTCGGTATGGCCTTGAATAACGGATGCCATGAGGTCCCCTTCTGCAAAAGGACGAGTTGCGTCACCGGCGCGGCACGGCGAGCGCCGGAAGAAAAAAGTCATGCGATGCCTGTGAGTGAAGCGGTCAACCGATTTCCATGACCGCCTTACCGGACTGACGACGTTCTTCGAGCGCGGCATGCGCCGCCTCGACGTTATCCATCGTGTAGCGCCCGTTGATCTCCACGCGCAACGCGCCTTCGACGATGGCGGCGAAGATGTCGTCGGCGCGTCGCTGCACGGTGGCCGCATCGGCGAGATGGTCGGCCAGGCGCGGGCGCGTGAGAAAGAGCGAACCGGCCTCGCCGAGTTCGTACGGATCGAGGTCACGCATGGGACCGGTGACGGAGCCGTAGTTCACGATGAGTCCGCGCACACGCGCTGCCCGGAAGCTGTCGCGCAGGGTAGTCTTGCCGACCGCGTCGAACACGACGTCGACGCCACGGCCGTTGGTCAACTCGCGGGTGCGATCCGCGAAGCCGCCGTTCTCGTAGAGCAGCACGTGATTGGCGCCGCGCGCCTTTGCGATGGCCGCCTTGTCCGGGGTGCTCGTCGTCGCGAATACTTCCACGCCGCGCCGTTTTGCCAACTGCACGAGCAACTGGCCGATGCCGCCCGATGCCGCATGCACGAGGCAAGTCATTCCCGCTTCGAGCCTTGCCACGTCTTCGAGCAGATAGTGCGCGGTCGAACCCTGGAAGATCGACGCGGCCGCGACGTCATAAGCAATCGCGTCCGGAATGCGTGCGAGCCGCGCAGCGGGCACGATCGCATAGTCGGCGTAGGCGCCCCACGAGATGCACCACGCGACTCGGTCGCCCTTGCCGCACGAGGTCACGCCCGCGCCCACGGCAACCACTTCGCCCGCGCCTTCCATGCCGAGCGTGCATGGAATGCTCACGGGATAGGTCCGCGAATCGCGATACTTGCCTTGTCGCGTATGAACGTCCATGAAGTTGATGCCGGCCGCGACGACGCGCACCAGCACTTCTCCCGCACGCGGCTTCGGAATCTCGATATCGACGCGCCGCAGCACTTCGGGTCCGCCGTACTCGTGAATTTGAATGGCTCGCATCGGCATGTCTCCGTTGAGATGAAGGTCGCGGCGCGTCAGTGCGCGTTGGCGACGAAACGGTCGGTCCAGGTTCGCGTGAGATCGACGTGACGCGCCGATACCTCGGTATCGATGTCCGCAAGGGTCGCGAGCACGGTCGATGGCGCACCGGCGGGCATCCGGCCTGTCGAGGAGAACGCCGGCTTCATCACGGACAAGGCTTGGCGGTAGATTGCCGGGTCGTTGCCCTTGAGCGATGCCGGCATGGCGGCATCGATATCGGCTTCGCTGTGTGTGCCGATGAAGCGCAGCGCGTCGAGCAACGCGTGCGCGAGCCGGCCGGTTTCATCCGGATGCGCGTCGATCCAGTCGCGCCGCATGTAAAGACAGGCACCGACGTATGGGCCGCCCAGCTGGCTTTGCGTATCGGCGACACTGCGTAAGTCGACGAGCGGCTTTGCCGCGCCGCGCGACAAGAGGCGCGTGGCGGTGGGCTCCTCGGTCATGACGGCATCGACATCGCCGCTCGAAAGCGCTTTGTCGAAGGCGGCTTCATTGGCCAGCGGAACGATGGTGTAGGCGTCGGGCGCGAGGCCGGCGCGCGTGGCGAGGTAGCGCGTGAGAAAGTAAGTCGATGAACCGAAGCCCGTGACGCCGAGGCGCCGGCCTTTGGCATCGGCCATGTTGCGCATGCCGTTCGTGCCAAGCTCGATGAGTCCGGCCGACTGCCCGAGAACGATGACCGACTGCACGTCCATGCCGCGGCTTTGAAGACCGATGGTGTGATCGTAGAAGCCCACCGCGCCTTCGATCGCGCCCGCGACCAGTTCGGTGGAAGTATCGATGCCGGCCGGCACGGACAGCACGCGCACGTCGAGCCCTTCCCTGCGGAAGTAGCCAAGCCGATCCGCGAGCACGACAGGCAGATAGATGAGCTTGGCCGCGCCGCCGGTCATGAGCCGGATCGGCTGCGCGAGGCTCACCTGAGCCACGCATGACGCGATCAGGCAAATGAGTGCGCGGCCAAGCGGTCCTGCACGACGCGGCATCGAAGTCTCCTTGTTATCTGGGCGCCTGTCGTCGCAGGCGTCATGATGTCGAGGAGTATAAGAAACCGCGCCCTTCTGAATGCTTTCCGCGAAGCATCTCTTTTCTACGTAGTTTCCCGACGCGCGAACGGTATGCGTTCGCGCGCGGCCTCAAACCGGATGCTGATCCGTTCGCATGCCGAGCTCGGTTACGCTCGCCTGAGTCTTGGAAGAGCGAATGAACCGATTGGCGAGAAACGCGCGAATCGGCTCTTCCACGAACTTCGTCAGGAGCACGGCGCACACGATGGTAATCGCGCAAGTCGCCAGCATGGGCGCTATTGCATACTGGTTCGCTTTTCCGAAGTACATAAAGACCGCCTGCCCGATAGGATAGTGGATCAGATAAATCGGGTAGGAAATCCAGCCAAGAAAACGCGCGATATTGGTATCCACCGCCGATGTGCAGCGTACAGTCGATCCGAACGCCACCAGCCACGGCGCGACGCCGAAGATAACGAACATCGGGTAAATCCCATGCAGCGACATGGGAAAGAAAAACAGAACGAGTACGAGCGTGAACAGAAAGTAAATATTGGCGAACGCGCGAGGTACGATCGCCGTCGCGATTCTCGTGATCGAATCTTTCTTGTTGTAGAGAAATACACCCACCAGGAAACCGAAAGCCACGCGGAAAAATCCGCCGTCGAACCGGCTGCCGGACCAGCCCTGCTCGAAATCGAATAGACCGTGGCCATGCAGGTCGATGGTCGTCAGCGCGCTCGTCGTCAGGAATGCCGCCGCGCTCAAAAGAATCATCTTGAATATCGAGCGCATTTCCAGCCTGACGATCAACACGAACGAAAGGCTGGCCACCATTTCGAAGAAGAGCGACCACGCGGGCGGATTACTGGGGAAAATGGGACCGCCCAGCTCGCCGATATACGGCGCGAGAAACGAGTTATAGAGCGTCGAAGAGATGATGTTCCCCGACGAAAAATTCGTGAGCCCCTCGCGCCCCGCCTCGATGAAAACGGGTAGCCCGATCAGCAGCGAAAATACGAGCATCGGATAAAGCCGGATAATGCGCCTCTTTATATATTCCGCGTTGGTCATGCCGTTCTGCAACCGCGCGCCGTAAGAATGCGCGATGACAAAACCGCTCAGCACGAAAAATAAATCGACCGCTTCATAAGCGTTCTTGAAAAGCATTTCCTGACTGAGGTGGGAAATCATGACCGCGAGCGCGGCCACGCCCCTGAGGCCGTCCAGCGCCTCATATCTATTGTTGGTCTCTGCCATTAATCCCCCGCTGCCTTTTTTGTTAGGTTTGCGCGAATTTACCAATCGTGAAAATTTTGAAAAGTGCGGTGGAGTACGGTGTCCCGATACTCGTGCAGAACATAATCTTACGATTTTCTAATTTACCGAATGTATTTGTAATTATCTGCGGTCGAGGCTTAGCTCGTCTCTTCTAACGCGTAGCAATGGATTGCGCAAAGGCTTCACGGAACATCGGAACCAGGCGCTTGTTGCCGAATTCGCTCAGGTGATCCGCGTCGTAGTACAGCGGTCTCAGTTGCTGACTCGCCCAGCATCGCCCGTGATCGCAAAGGCGCGGCTTGGGATCGAGAAGTTTGATGCCGCATTGCGCCGCCGCCGCTTCCTGCGCCATCCGCACGACATGGTTACGCCTGTCGTAATCGTCGAGCGGAATGGACAGGTCGTTGGTGCCCCGCTTGAACATCAACTGACGCGACACGGCTTGCGGCACCTCGAATGGCATCTCCGGCACCGGCTGCACGAGATAGACCGGATGCGACTTCGCGATCAGACAAGCCGATGCCACGAGATGCTGCGCATACTCCGCGAGGAACGCGGGCGTCGGCGAATCGTACAGGCGCGAGAAATAGACCAGCGGATGGTGACTGAGTGCGCTGCCATCGATCGGACCCAACGCATAGTCCGACGTGCGATTGACGATCAACACGGGGATGGCCGAGTCGATCGATGTCAGCCTGCGCAAGGCCCAAGCGTTGAAGTTGGCGCATTGCTCGTCGGCATCGCGCGAACCCGGGACCGCATGCTCACCGTAGATCGTCGGACAGCCCGAGTAACTCAGCTCCATGATCGAGCCGTTGGGCAGTGCTTTCTGGACGGCGCTCACCATTGCATCGGCGTGGCTGTCGCCGAGCACGACCGCCCGAAGTGGACCACTGCCGAACGTACAAGCCGGCGATTTGCCTCCGGACGACGCGAGGCATTGGTCGCGCATCGGGCTGAAATCGAGTTGCTCGTTCGCGGCCATGTCCCACAACTCCGGCACGCGGTTGGGGACGTGCTGATATCGCGCGCCAATGGCGACGAGAGTCACGCCTACCATCGCCGTGCCCAGATACAGCAAGCGTGCAGGCTTCGTCGAGCGAGCGAAATATGCGCGCGTCGGCCGTTCGATGAGTTGATAAGACGCCTCGCCAAGCAGCACGGCCGCAACGATACCGCCCGCGATACTCATGGGATCGTGCAGACGATCGGAGTAGACCAGCAACACCGCGACCGGCCAGTGCCAAAGGTAGAGCGAATACGAACGCGTGCCGAGCCATTGCACGATGCCGTTGCCCGTGAACATGGAGCGCTGTCTCGATGCTGCGATGACCAACGCCGCGCCGAGCACGGGCACGATTGCAAAGCCGCCGGGCCAACTGAGGCTGGAATCGAAGCGCACGACCGCCAGCGCGATCAACGCAAGTCCGACGCCTTCGAGCACACGCGTGAGCGCGGCGGGCAACTTGCGCTGTCCGGCGTAAAGCCAGACCATGCCTCCGGCGAGCATTTCCCACGCGCGGCTTGGCAGGAGATAGAACGCGGCGTCGGGCCAGCGCCACGTGGCATAAATCGACCAACTCAGCGACGCCACGCCTGCAGCGGACAACAGCGCAATGACCCCGGCTCTGCGCCGCCAGCGCCATGCGAATGCGGCTGCGAGCGGCAGCAACAGATAGAACTGCCATTCCACGGACAACGACCACGTGTGCAGGAGCCACTTCTCATGCGACGCCGAATCGAAATAGCCGGAGCGTCTCCAGAAAAGGACATTGGAAACGAACGTGAGCGCGGAGGCCGCGTTGAGCGAGAGCTCCCGATAATCGACATGCACGAGCCAGAACCAACCGACTCCGAGCAAGACTACGCACAACGCGATAAGCGGCGGCACGATACGCACCGCGCGCGACAGATAGAAATCGACCAGCGAGAAGCGGCCGCGCTCGAGCGCCGCGACGACGATTCCAGTCATCAGAAAGCCAGAAATGACGAAGAACACATCGACGCCGGCGAAGCCGCCGGAAAAACCCGGAATGCCGAAGTGAAAGAGGACGACGGGAAGCACTGCCCACGCGCGCAGGCCATTGATGTCGTAGCGGAACGCCGTGCGGACGGCGGATTCCGCGCGCCGTTCGCCAGCAAGGCCCGTCTCGGCGGGCATTCTCGTTGTTTGCATGGATTCGTTTTCTAAGGTCTGGATGGATCGAGGCGCGGTCTAAAGAATTACGGCGCCGCCTCCTTCAGCAATCGTAAGAACAATAACCGGGTTGTTTTGTTGCTTCCGCTGAAAACGATGTCGCTGGGTTCGTTAGCGCACCAGGAGTGTTCGCAACGTACCAGCGGCACGCGGTTAGATAGGCCGCCAGCAAGGGCCGAGCGGCGATGCGGCCCAAATGTTCACGTTGAAAACGAAGAAAGCGTCGAGTTGTTCTCGCGCCACGACATGTTGTTTGTTCGATTATTCGCGGCACGCGGATGACCTCGCCCTGCCGACGTCACGCAAACGTCAATGGTTCGAACAAGAGTGTTAATCTCCCCGACGGTGGCTTGAAAGCATCAAGTCCCGTACTCGTTGACGCACAAGCGTTCGTCTCAATTCGACGCCGGATTTCTCGGCACGCGGATTGCCTTAGACGCTTCCATGCCGCGGGATCTGCTCGCGGCCGACTATCAACATCAAGAGGACAATATGAAGATCGTAACTAAAGGCATTCTTGTCTCGGCACTGACGCTTGGCTTGTCGTGCGGCGCGTTCGCGCAAGGGAATGGCGCGGGCGAGCCGGGCAGCAACGGCGCGGGTCGGGGTGGCGTCGGCGTCGGTACGCCCAACGGCGACGGCGAAACCGGCTCGCCTTCGGGCCCGACCGGCAAGCACTCGACGTTTCCCAAGAAGCACTCGAAGGCCAAGAAGAGCAGCAGCACGACGACGAACGCCGCGCCGCAGTAAGGCAATTTAGTCGCGGATTCAATCGCGCATCGAGAATCAGGCGGGCATGCTCCTGTTGGCGCGTGCCCGTTCGCCGCTCAAGCCTCTGCTTTGAGAAGTCGAGCGCATGTCCAAGTACTTAAGGCGAAACCGACAACGCCCACGCCTCGAAGCCATCCCATTCCTTAGAGCCGGAAATTCTCCCGGAGGGTGGCAATGAGCAAGTCGATCGCTTCGCTACCACGGCCGCCGGCATCCCGCATCAAAACCACTTCGTGGTCCACGACGCGCGGCAGCTTGTCCAACACTCTCATCTCTTCGCTCACGCGCGCGCGGTCCAACAGCGTGACCGCAAGCCCAGATTCGACGCATGCCTTGATGGCCTGACTCGAAGCGCTATCGAGTATGACGCGCCATTTTCGCCCGGCGCGTTCCAGCGCATTGGTCATCGCTGCACGATAGGGACAAGGCTCGGCATAAAGAGCCAACGGAAGCGGACGGCTCTCGTCCAGCGTGAACGCCGCGCTTCCGACCCATACCGGCGTAGTCACTGTCAGCACCTCAGCGGGCCTGCTTGCCTTGATAGGCTGAACCAATAGCGCCACATCGAGCTTGCCCCGGCCCACCTGGTCACGAAGTTTAAGACTCGGGGCGGTCCTCACTTCGAGCACGACGTTAGGCCACGTTGTCGAAAAGCCGGGGAGAATGTCGCGAATCACATGCGATGCATATTCATCCGGCACGCCCAGCACGACCCTCCCCGCCAGCGCTTTCCCATGAAAATCCTGCAAAACACGGTCGTGCGCGTTTAGTAGCTCACTCGTACTGGAAAGTAACCGCTTGCCGAGCACGGTGAGCGTCACCGCCTGATTGTCCCGATCGAGCAAGCGGCCGCCAGCAATCGCTTCGAGGCGTTGAATGTGAATGCTGATCGCGGCCGGGCTCTTGTGCACGAACTCGGCCGCCGAGCGAAATTTCCCGAGTCGCGCTACCGCGTGAAACGTGCGCAACAGTTCGATGTCGAGGACCGCTTCCATGGTGGTTTAACCGAATTGAACGAGATGCTCAGTATATTTTGATTTTCGAATCGTCGTGCACTGTCTACGCTAGGTGCATGACCAAGCTCTCGACACCTTGCCCGACATCCCGCCCGCTCGCGACGCGGCCGCTGCGCTTGCCTTTACCGGCATTGGAAGCGTTGATGATCGTCGCGTGGAGCTCCGGCTTCGTCGGCATGCGCTTTTCCGCCGACTACGCACCAGTTTTCCTCGTGGTGTTATGGCGTTGCGCGGCGGTCTCGCTTTGCCTGCTTCCGTTCGTGGCGCGCGAAATCATGCGCACGCCGCCCGCCGTGTTACTGCGGCACGGCGTGATCGGCTTATTCGCGATGACGGGCTATATCGCCGGCATCGGAAAGGGCATTGAACTCGGGGTATCGGCGGGACTTTCTGCGCTGATCGCAAACCTTCTGCCTGTCGGTACGGTGGTGATTTCGTCCGTGTTTTTCAGCGAGCGTAGTTCACGCCGGACGTGGCTTGGCATGGCGATGGGCGTGGCAGGCGTGCTATTCGTCAGTCGCGATGCTTTTACACTTGGTTCTGCTCCTGTGTGGGCGTACGGCCTGCCGGTGGCAGGCATGGCGTCCCTGGCCGTGGCTACGGTGTGGCAGCAACGCGCGTCCGGTCGTCTTGGCTCGCTAAGTCTATTGGCCACCCTTTGGCTGCATTGCAGCGTGACGTGCGTGGTTTTTCTCGGCCTGCAGACACTTAAAGGAAGCATCGCGCCGGTTGCCACCACGGGATTCGCCGCCAGCGTGGTCTGGACGGCGCTCCTCTCCACGCTTGGCGGATATGGTCTGTACTGGTTATGTCTGAAGCGTTCGTCAGCGGCGAGAGTATCGAGCGTCCTTTTCTTGAGCCCATCGGTCACGCTCGTATGGGCATGGGCCATGTTCGGCGAACCACTTTCCTGGTCGATGCTTGCCGGAACCGTCGTGGTGGCGATGGGGATCGTCTTGATGACGCGAACGCCTGTGCCGAGTTGACGGTCGACATTTCACATGACGCTGAAACATGCCGCAGTCGACTGTCGCAAAATGACTTGAGCATCATCTGCTTGTCCCTTGACCCGAAGGAGGACACGATGGCTCAACGCATCTTCCAGACGATCGAACCGAAGATTCTTTACTTCGGCACACCGGTCGCTCTGATCAGCTCGCTCAACGAGGACGGCACGACCAATCTCGCGCCGATGTCGTCGTTCTGGGCGCTCGGCTGGACGCTCATGCTCGGCTTGCTGGACGAGACAAAGACGGCTGAAAATCTCGAACGGCATGCGGAATGTGTGATCAATCTTCCGTCGCCGGAAATGTGGAAGCAGGTCGAAAAACTCGCGCCTCTGACTGGAAAGAACCCCGTCCCCGAGTTGAAGAAAAAGCAATTTCGCTTCGAGAAGTGCAAGTTCGAGGAAGCGGGGTTCACTCAGCTCGCCAGTGATTGCGTGAAGCCTTATCGCGTTGCCGAGTGTCCCATGCATCTGGAGGCGCGCGTGCGTCACATTCACCGAATGGGCGGCGAGAAACTTCAAGCGCTTGGCGGTGGCGTCGCCGCAGAAGTCGAGATCGTTCGCGTGCATGCAGACGAAGCCTTCGTCAAGAACATGCACCATATCGATGCCGAAACATGGTCACCGCTGGTCTATAACTTCCGCCATTACTTCAGACTCGCCGATCACGAACTCGGAAAGACGTTCAGAGCGTGAGGGTCGAGCAAGGAATTCAGCCGCGTATCCGAACGACGAGACCGCAGACTGATACTTTCTTGCATACACGCCAGCCATTGGCCGTTCTTTGAAGATTCGCGGAAGACACCGGTGCAAGGTCACTTCCTCTTGTGGAAGCCGGAAACCCACGTGCGGCCTTCTGCCCACCGCTCATCGCCGGCCATCAACAAGGTTTTCCCTCCCCTACCTGTTCCGGGTGGGTTGCCTCCCACTCCTAGGTATTACCGTGACGTTACGAGACCGTCATTGGCCTGCCGCCGTATGCGGCGAGGCCAGAAAAATACCAAGGAGACAACAATGCAACCCAGGTTCCTCACGGCCGCTTCAGGCGCCGGCGACAGCGTCAACCGGCGGGACTGAGCATGATGTCTCCGCCCGATTTCCAGTCGCGCCCGGCATGGACCATGACCGTCATGCTGACGGCCCTCTCCCTCATCAATTTTCTCGACAAGATCGTGCTGGGTCTGGTGGCCGTGCCGCTGACGGCGGAACTTCATCTGTCGCCGCAGCAGTACGGCCTCGTCGCCGGCAGCTTCTTCTGGCTGTTTTCGGCTTCGACCGTCGTCGTCGGGTTTCTCTCCAACCGCATTGCGACGCGCTGGATTCTGCTCGCCATGGGGCTGGCCTGGGCGGTGCTGCAAGTGCCGCAGGCGCTGACCACAAGCGCACTCGGGCTGCTGGCTTGCCGGGTGATTTTGGGCGCGGCGGAAGGACCGTCGTTTCCGGTCTCCGTGCACGCGCTGTACAAATGGTTTCCCGATCGCAGACGCAATCTGCCGGTGGCTGTAATCAATCAGGGAGCCGCCGCTGGCATGTTGCTGGCCGGCATGCTGATTCCGCTCGTGACGAAGCAATGGGGCTGGCGCATGAACTTCGTGCTGCTCGGCGCAATAGGCATGATCTGGTGCGTGCTCTGGCTATGCTTCGGCCGCGAAGGACCGATCGACGAGCGACGATCAGCGCGCGGCAACCAGCGTACCGCTAATCAATCCGCGCTTGCCTCATCGCAACGGCTTTCGTATCGCCGCATCCTGACGGACCGTTCGGTCCTCTCCGTGTTCGCGCTCGGCTTCACGGCCTACTGGACACTCGGACTCAGCCTGACCTGGCTGCCCACTTATCTCGAGAAAGGGCTTGGTTTCTCCGGCGTCGAGGCAGGCCGCTGCTTCGCGGCAGTGGTCGCCACGGCGGCGCCCGTGAACCTTGGCCTCAGCTGGATCTCGCAGCGCATGCTGGCAGGCGGCGCATCGAGCCGCCGGGCGCGGGTGCATCCAATCTGCCTGAGCGCCATGGCCGGCGCGCTGGTGTTCGTCTTGCTGATCCTGCTGAATGCGCCGCCCATTCAGAAAGTCGCGCTGCTAGCCATCGCCTGCGCGCTGCCGACACTGAGCTTCACGCTCGCGCCCGCCCTGCTCGCGGAGATAGTGCCGGACAGTCAACGCGGTGCGCTGGTCGCGATCCACACCGCGCTCGCAAGTCTCGGCGCCGCCATTGCACCGGCGGTGATGGGGCGGATCGTGCAGACCCACGGCGGCGGCACTAGCCATGCGTATGAACTCGGCTTCGTCGTGAGTGCCGTTTTGCTGCTTGCCGCCGCGCTCGCCGCGCTGCGCTGGCTTCGTCCCGAGCAGTCCGTGAAGACGTTGCAGCACGTGGCCGCCCGCGCCCCCGCCTGATGGACCTTGCCCCGAGGCCTCCCCACTTCCTTCCGGCGAACAAGCAGCGAAACACCGTGCTCATCTGAACCGCAAACCGAGCCATGAACAGACCTGAGAGAAATCAGCAGCCCGATACGAGCGCTGCGGAGTATGACTACATCGTCGTGGGCGCGGGATCGGCCGGTTGTGCGGTGGCGGCCAGACTGGCCGAAGATCCGTCGGTGAGCGTCGCGCTTCTCGAAGCCGGTCCCCATGACCACCACCTAAGCGTATGGGCGCCTATCGGCCTTGCGGCCACGGTGCGCAAGCACGGTCCGCGCAACTACGCCTACCACTCCGAGAAGCAGCCCGGTCTCGGCGGTCGCCCCTCCTTCCAGCCGCGTGGCCGGGGACTCGGCGGCAGTTCGTCGATCAACGGCATGGTGTACATCCGCGGGCACCGCAGCGACTACGACGCGTGGGCAAAGCTCGGCTGCACCGGCTGGAGCTACGACGACGTACTGCCCTATTTCCGTCGCAGCGAATGCAACCAGCGCTTCCTCGACGACAGCGGCGATCCCTGGCACGGCGGCACCGGCCCTCTGCACGTCAGCGACCTGCGCACGCCCAATCCGTTCTCCCGGCGTTTCGTCGCGGCCGCGCTGCAGGCCGGCTATCGCCCCAACGACGATTTCAACGGCGCGGAGCAGGAAGGCGCAGGGCTCTACCAGGTCACGCAATGGAATGGCGAACGGTGGAATGCCGCGCGCGCGTATCTGCATCGTGGCGACAAGCGCGACCCGAGCCTCAACGGAGGCCGGCCGAATCTTGCCGTGCTCACCGACGCCCAGGCGCTTCGTCTCGTCTTCAAGGGCAAGCGTGCAAGCGGCATTCACGTGGTGCGTGCGGGCGTCGAGCAAACCTTGCGGGCCCGCCGCGAGATCGTGCTCGCTTGCGGCGCGTTCAATTCGCCACAACTGCTGATGGCCTCCGGCATTGGTCCGGCCCAACATCTGCGCAGCGTAGGCATCGACGTGATTCACGACCTGCCCGGCGTCGGCGAAAACCTGCAGGACCATCTCGACGTCATCGTCAACAAGCAGGTGAGGTCGACGGACCTCTATGGCTATTCAGCCGGCGGCTTCCTGCGTCTCATGTCCGAGATCGTGCGATACCGGCGCAACCGCACGGGCATGGTCAGCTCCAACTTCGCCGAAGCGGGTGCGTTCGTCAAGACGCGTCACGACCTTGCCGTGCCCGACGTGCAACTGGCCTTCGTGCTGGCGCTGCTCGGCGATCGCAACAAAACCAAGCGCTCGAAGCTCGGACACGGCTATTCCTGTCATGCATACGTCCTGCGGCCCGAGAGCCGCGGTCATGTTCGTCTGCGCACGGCCGACATGCGCGATGCTCCGTCGATCGACCCGCGCTTTCTCTCCGCCGAAGCAGACATGGACGCGCTCGTTGCGGGCGTCAAAATCGTGCGCCGCATCTATGCGCAACCCGCTCTGGCCGATGCAGGCGGCAAAGAAATGCTCACCGACGACTTCGGACCCGACGGCTCGAACGAAGACGCGATCCGTGCGTTCGTGCGCAGTCAGGCCGACAGCGTCTATCACCCGGTCGGCACCTGCAAGATGGGCATCGACACGCAGGCGGTCGTCGATCCAAGCCTGCGGGTGCGCGGCATCGACGGTCTGCGCGTGGCGGACGCGTCGATCATGCCGACGCTCATCGGCGGCAACACGAACGCGCCGGCCATCATGATCGGCGAAAAGGCGGCGGACTTGATCCGCGCCGCAAACAGATAGATTCGGACAGCTTCAAATGGAGCATCACATGCAAGCAATCGAAACCGCACCCGCGTTCAACACGACGCACGCCGTACCCGAGAGATGGCCCTTCGCGGTGGAGCGTCACACGCCGACGATCGGCGCGACGATCGAAGGCGTCGACCTGCGCGATCCGCTCGACGACGACACCTGTCTCGCCTTGCGCCGCGCGCTGCTCGAATACAAGGTCCTGTTTTTCCGCGATCAGGACATCACGCCGGCCCAACATGTGGCGCTGGCGCGGCGCTTCGGCGAACTGGAGATCCACCCGGCGTTTCCGCATCACCCGGAGCATCCCGAATTGGTGATCCTCGGGCGCAACGAAACGCGCCGTGGACGCGAAAACATCTACCACTCGGATGTATCGTGGCGTGACATTCCGTCCATGGGTTCGATGCTGCGCTGCGTGCAATGCCCGGACGTGGGCGGCGACACGATCTGGATCAACATGGTCGCGGCCTATGCGAACCTTCCCGAGGAGATCAAGGCACGCATCGCTCATCTCGAAGCCGTCCACGACATTCTGCCGCTGTTCGGCACGGCGTTGCCGAAGGACCAGCATCCCGTCATGCGCCAGAAGTTTCCGCCGGTCACGCATCCGGTGGTGCGCGTGCACCCGGAAACCGGCGAGAAAGTTCTCTACGTCAATGAGGCCTTTACCACGCATCTATCGAACTACGGGCACGTGACGGCTGAGGCTTATCGCGTCGGCTTCGACTACAAGCTCGCCGAGATGGATCTGCTGCAATACCTGTTCCGTCAAGCTCAGGCGCCCGAATACCAGGTTCGTCTCAAGTGGAGGCCCAACACGATCGCCTTCTGGGACAACCGCGCCTGTCAGCACTACGCCGTGCAGGACTACTTCCCCGCGCCGCGCCATATGATGCGCGCCACGGTAATCGGCGACCGTCCGGTCGGCATAGCCTGAGGAGACGGCATGACAATATTGAACACGTTCTACATCGGCGGCGCGTGGGTCGAGCCGTGCGCCGGCAGCACGCTGATGGATATCGTCGATCCCGTCACCGAGGAACCAACCGGCAAGCTCGCGATGGGCACGGCAGCCGATGCCGACCGCGCCGTGGCCGCGGCACGCGCTGCGTTCCCGGCGTGGTCAGCGACGAGCCGCGAGGAACGCATCGCCTTGCTCGAACGGGTGATCGAAAGGTATCGCGCCCGTCTCGACGATCTTGCCGACGCCGTGCGCCGCGAGATCGGCGCGCCCATCGCACTGTGCAGGCACTTGCAGGCGCCGATCGGCCTCGCGCAGCTTCAGGCGGCCCTTGAAACCCTGCGTCATTTCGAATTCGAGACGAATCACGGCAAGAGCGATGTACGCCGCGAAGCGATCGGCGTTGCCGCGCTCATCACCCCGTGGAACTGGCCTCTGAACCAGATCACCGCCAAGGTCGCGCCTGCGCTCGCGGCGGGCTGCACCATCGTGTTGAAGCCTTCCGAGATCGCCCCGTTCGACGCCGTCATTTTCGCGGAAATCATGCATGAAGCGGGCGCGCCGGCAGGCGTCTTCAACATGATCTTCGGCGAAGGACGGGTCGTGGGCGAGCGATTATCCGCGCATCGCGACGTGGACATGGTGTCGATCACCGGTTCGACGCGCGCCGGCATCGAAGTCGCCATGAGCGCCGCGCCGACAGTCAAGCGAGTCGCTCAGGAGCTTGGCGGCAAGTCGCCGCTCCTGATCCTCGACGACGCCGACCTCAAGGCCGCAGTGACGAGCGGCGTCGCACAATGCATGGCCAACTCGGGGCAGACGTGTGTCGCGCCTACCCGCATGCTGGTGCCGCGCGACCGTTACGAAGAGGCCGTGACGATTGCCGCCGCCGTTGCCAACGCAGTGACGGTTGGCGACCCGGCCGATCCGGCCACGAAGATGGGACCGATCTCCAACCGCGCCCAGTATGACAAAGTGCAGCGAATGATTCGCACCGGGCTCGAAGAAGGCGCGCGGCTCGCGGCGGGCGGCGTGGGCCGGCCGGAAGGCATCTCGCGAGGTTTCTATGCGCGCCCCACCGTCTTTGCCGATGTTCACAACGGCATGAAGATCGCGCGTGAAGAGATTTTCGGCCCTGTGCTGGTGGTGATCGCCTACGACAATGAGGAAGAAGCCATCGCTATCGCCAACGACACGGACTTCGGGCTTGCGGGTTATATCGCCACCGGCGATGCACAACGGGCCCGGCGCATCGCAACGCGGCTGCGCGTGGGATCGGTGCGGATCAATGGCGCCATGATGGACATCACCGTGCCCTTCGGCGGCTATAAAACTTCCGGCAACGGGCGCGAATGCGGAGCGGAAGGGCTGGCCGAGTTTCTGGAATGCAAGTCGGTCACTGCCTGACGGAACACGTGAATCGGTGAAAAGAAAGGCCTGCAGCACGAGGCCTTTCTCATGGCGTCGCGAAGCGCCCTCAAATCGTGGACAAGGTCAGCGCGTTCTTCACTGACTTCACGCCCTCCACGCCTTCGGCCACTTGAGTGGCCAGTCCGATCTGCGCCTCTTCCGGTACGGTGCCTTCCAGTATCACCGCCCCTTCAGACGCGCGAACCGTGATGCTGGCCACCCGCAGCCCCCGAGTCTTGCTGAGTGCGCGGAGCACGCTCTTTTGCAACGCCCGGTCGGCCGCCTTGCTGGCTGCTTTGCTTGCCTTCGCATCCGATGCCGGCACGGAGGACGCGGCATAACTACCCTGAGCATGCGCACCGGAAGACCCGCCTATGGAAGCCGCCAGCATGAAAGCAGCGCCGACGAGCCGCATCGCTTTAATCGATTGCATCAGGATTTCCTTTCTCTCTTTGGTTGTCGTGAACGAACCCCATCGTCAGAAACGATGTGTCATGCCAACGAGTCCCAGAACCTGTTTCGAGCCGCTGACGACTCCCGCCACGCCGGGCCAGCTCATGTTTGCGCTGCCGTTGTCCTTCACGTACCCGGCGCGCATATAAAAACTGGTGCGCTTCGAAATGTTGTGGTCGACGCCGACCTCGACACCGAGGCTATTGTCGTGAACGCCGCGCACGACGCGTTGAAAGCCCGCAAGTTCAACGGTATCGAAAGGCGTGGCCTGAATCGTCGCGCCCAGCTCCATGATGCTGTACGAATGCACCAGAGTCTCGAGCGGCAGACTCACCGCGGGCGTCACTATTACCAGCGCGCCATCGGGCACATCCTTGGGGCGGTTGTAGGAATAGTTGAACTGGAAGTTCACGATGCCCAGCCGATACGCCAGCGCCCCGGTGAAATGCTCGGTCGCCATCAATGGGAACGATGTCAAGAGGGAAGGCGCGGCAGGCACCAGCGGCGCGGTCTCGTTCGAGCCGTGCTGATACTGATAGCCGACGCCCGCGTAAAAGCCGTAACCGGAATAGCTCGCGGCCAGGTCGAGCATGTTGCCTGAAGTGACGGCCACTGGCTGGGTCGTGGCAGACGCCAGCGCGTACATCGCATAGAGGTGAACGCCGCTCAGGTCGGGCGAGAGATAAACGATCGAACTGCTGGTTCGCCCGGACACGTACTGGGTCGCGAGAGTGGCGCGATCGGTGGCGCCGGCGAGATCGGCTGCGGCCAGCGGCGACAACGCTTCGTTGCCGCGGAACGGGTCCGTGAAATACACCGCCCAGAAGCTGGGCTGATATTGACGCCCGAAGCTCAACTGGCCGTAGGTGTCGTGCTTCAATCCCACCCAGGACTGCCGGTAGAACATGGCGGTGCTGTCGGCGAAGTAAGTGCCGTTATTCGTGTTGTACCCGCTCTCGACATCGAACACCGCCTTCAGCCCGTTGCCGAGGTTTTCCGAACCCTTCAGGCCGACCAGCGAACCTGTCGACCCGCCGCTTCGCTCGGCATATGAATGCCGTCCACCGTTATCCAGATACTGTACGAATACGTCCGCGACGCCGTACAGGGTCACGCTCGACTGCGCGGAAGCCGCCCCGGCGGCGAGCATCAAAACAGCCCCGAATACAGGTCTGATCCTGAAACGCATGCATGTCTCCCTTTGTTGTTTTGAATCCGGTGAACATGAGCAATGCCAAGGTGTGTCGACCGTGGCCAGCCAACACGCATCGAGCCGATGCCGCGATCGCCACGTCGGCGCGCGGGCCCAAGATCGACGTCTCTGTTGTCGCGAGTCAATATTGCGGGGACCGCCGGACGGAACCACTACCCGAACCGAGGGGGGACGGGAATACCCCGAGCGAGGCAAGGGCAAGCGGCACTCGACGCCTACCCGAAAGAGGGGGCGGCAAAAGCGCGCCGCGCCGTTACGCTCGACAGAACCGGTCATCAGCGTGCCGATGCTCCCGGGCATTGGTTTCTGCATGACCCATGCGTTGATCTGCTGCACTTATCCTTGAGCGAGGTGGCAATGTCCGCGATCCGATCCATGCCCGTCACGCGGCGGCCTGTGCATACCCGACGCATCGAGTGTGCGGGTTATGAAAGAAGCGACGGCCTGTTCGATATTGAAGGCCACATGATCGACACCAAGGCCGACGACGCCAATCTGATCTTCAAGGTCGTGCCGGCCGGCTCGCCAATTCACGACATGCGTATCGTCGTGACCGTCGACAGCAGGCTCGTGATCCATCGCATAGAGGCTCGCACCGAGGCCGCGCCAAGCCGCTATTGCGCGGAGATCAACGCGGCCTACGCGTGCCTCGCGGGCGTGGCAATCGGCGCGGGATTCATGAAGGAAGTAAGACGCCGCCTTGCCGGGACAAGCGGTTGCACGCATCTGAGCGAACTGCTCGGGCCAATTGCGACGACCGCGATCCAGACGCTCATAGGCTTGCGCGCCAGCGGAAAGGTCCGTCAAGAGCAGTCCGACCAAGCCGACATGCCAATGCTCGATACCTGCCATGCGTGGCGCGCGGACGGCGAGGTCGTGCGTTTCGTCTCCCGGCGCAAGCGCGAGCGCGAAGCTTCTCGGACTGCTCCTTCACGCGCCGGTAAAACATCGTAGTAGCACCATCTCGACCGCCCCGCCCCGGCGTGAAAATCCGCGACTAGCGCTGCGCTACAATAAGCCGGTCATCATTTTGTCTTCTGGCGGGCGCCGCTCAGGCGCCTAACCGGAACGCGCAAGGCGCAGGTCAGCATGCCGCAGAATTCTCCTTTCGAGGACCGTCCGCTCTCGCGCCGCCTGCAAAACGGCAGGATCGAACCCAACACCGAATCCCGTCTGGTCGCACCGCGCGGCGCCGCACGCATCGTTGCGCGCGAGCGCTTGCTCGCCCGGTTGCTCGACGCGCGCCGCAGTCGTTGCGTGATTCTTCAAGGTCCTGCCGGTTGCGGCAAAACGAGTGTCGTGATTGCGTGGCGCGAGGCCTTGCTGTCGCTCAGTTTCGACATCGCGTGGCTCACCCTCGCACCGGAAGACAACGACCTCGCCCACTTTTTCGATTGCCTCGTCGCCAGCCTCGCGCACGTCGATCCCGCCATCTCCCGCGAAGCCGGGCTGCTGGGCGGTCGTGGACTGGATGACGAAGCCGTCGAACGCACCGTCATCGCGCTCGTGCGCGGCATCGCCGGTCATCCCGGAGACGTCGTGCTGGTGCTCGACGACCTGCATCATCTCGCCAACGCACGCAGTCACGAAGCGTTGCAGTGGCTCCTCGATTACGCGCCGCCCAACCTTCACCTCGTGCTCGTTTCGCGTGGCAGCGTGCCACTCTCGCTTGGCCGGACGCGCGACGAGGGACTCGTGCTCGAACTGGACATGCGCGATCTTCGCTTCACCGCTGCGGAATCCGAACAATTCCTGCGAGAGCAGCTCGGTGAAATCAATCCGCGAGATGCCCGCTACACGCATGAGCAGACGGATGGCTGGGTCGCCGGCCTGCAACTGTGCGCGATGCGCTTGAAAAAGAGAAAACCAGGCGCGGCGGATATCGCCGGAGCCGATCTCTCGACGCACGGTAGGCTTCAGGACGCGCGCGGCCTGGCCGAATACTTCGAGCGGGAAGTGTTGTCGCGCCTTGCGCTCCCCGAGGTCGAGTTGTTGATTCGAATTTCGGCCTGCACGCTGTTTTGCGCGCCGCTGTGTATTGCGTTGCTTGGAGACGAACAGACAGCGGGCGAAGTGCGCGTGCGGCTGGCGAGACTTGAAAGCGACAACCTCTTCATTGCGCGCATCGAAAGCGCGGGCAGCGAAACGTGGTATCGGCTCAACCCGCTCTTTCGCGAGACCCTGCTCGAACGCTTTCAGGCGCGCAGCGAAGTGCATCGACGTGCCGTGCATCGGGCGGCATGGACCTGGTTTCGCGATCACGATCATCCCGACGAGGCGGTGCGCCACGCATTGCTCGCGGGCGAAGCGGCCGCCGCGGCCGATCTCGTCCAGTGCGTTGCCCGCACCATGCAGGTCGCCGGGAAACTGCGCAAGCTCGTCGGGCTCATGCGGCTGCTCCCATGCGTCGAGGTTCAGGCTCGCATCGGTCTGCGGCTTCTGATGGCGCATCTGCATCTGTATGCGCGCGAATTCGGCGCCTGCGCGGCGGCCATCGCGCGACTGCACGACGACATTCCTTTCGCCGACACTCAATCGCGCTACCGCCTGGCTCTTTTGCGCACGGCGCTCGCCGTGCAACGCGACGACCCCGACGCCGCCGCCTCGATGTTGCCGCAACTGCTGGACATTCCCGCCGACGCGGACAGTCTCGCGACGGGCGCGCGCACCAACCTGCTCTCGTGGATCCACATGCGCCACGGCGCGTACGAAGAGGCGCGGCGCGTGCAGACGCAGTCGGCGCAACTGCTCTTCGAAGGCGCACCGCTTTCCGGCACGCCAGCGGGCGCGCTGAACGGCCGCTGCATGATCGGATTCAGCCATGCGCTGGAAGGCAGGTTCGTACAGGTCGAGCGCATTGCCCGCGACGTACTATGCAAGGCCGACAGACTCGGCAGTGCGGCCGCCGAAGCCGCATGTTTCGCCGCCGCGTTGCTGGCCGAAGCGCTCTACGAGTTCGGCGAACCCGGCGCCGCGCGCAAGCTGCTTGAAGAGCGTATCGACGTGCTGGAGCGTGTCTCCATCCCCGACTCCGTGCTGCGCGTGTTCACCGTGCTTTCGGCGGCGCACTGGACGACCGGGCATCGGCTGAACGCGTTCGCATACCTCGAACGGCTTGAACGATACGCGACGCAACACGGCCTCGTGCGGCTCGTCGCTCATGCCGTGGCCGAACAGACGCGGCGTCATCTGTCATGCGGACAGTTCGACGCGGCGCAAGCGGGACTGACCCGCCTCGACACGATGGCCGCGCACAGCGACGCCGCCCCTTCCACGACCGTCGCGGAGATTCGGGCGATGGCGGCACGCGGGCAGATCGACTGGTGCATGGCGCACGAAGACTGGGAAAGCGCGGCACTGCGTCTGCAATCGCTCATTCCGTTTTACGAAGCGCACGGCTGGCAGCGGCACGTTGCCTGTCTGCAGATGCAGTCGGCATTGGTCGATGAGCGGCGCGGCCGACCGGACGCGGCGCGCGTGGCCGTGCTGGCCGCATTGCGGCGCGGACACCGGCTCGGTCTCATACGCAGTTTGCTCGATACGGACCCCGGCGCCCTCGATCTCATCACTCATGTCGAGCAGAGTGAACCGCACGATCCCGTGCTTTCCTTTTACGTGGACCGATTGCATGCCGCGCAACAAGGCACGCCGCGCAGCGGTGCCAAGCCAGCCGCGCGGCTCAACAACGCGGGCGGGAGCATCGACACGTTGAGCGAACGCGAAACGCGCGTGGTCGGATTGCTGGCGCACGCGCTGCCGAATAAAAAAATCGCGCGCACGCTCGGCATTTCGCCCGAAACCGTCAAGTGGCATCTGAAAAACATCTACGGGAAGCTCGGCGTGGCAAGCCGCGACGAAGCAGTCGCCCGCGTGCGCGATCTCGAACTGAGCAATGCGACGCTAGGCAGCGCCGCCAGTGGAGCAGGCTGACGAGCCCTGACTCGTTCTTGCGCAGCCACGCCACCCGCCTTGGGTGGTTCCGTCGCAGCCGCAACGCACTATCCTTCGATTCAAGGGGTAGTGCGTAATCATTGCGCACACAAAACTCCACGAAATAACGCCGGTGCGCGCCGCGGTGCGCACTGAAGCCAAGGAGACAGGCGTAAATGAGTACGCTGATGGATGACGTATCTGTAGTAGCGCCTTATCGTCCCGTGCGTTTCCCGGAGCGCCGGCCGCACATCGAGCACCGTCCCGACGGCACGCTTATCCTCAGTTCGGCGAGCGCGCCGCCGGTCATTGCCGAGCGCAGCTTTGCCGCGTTCATTCCCGCGTGGGCCGAGCGTCGCGGCGACGACACGGCATTCGCCGAGCGCGATGCAACGGGCGCATGGCGCACCATTAGCTGGCGCGAACTGTGGGTACAAGTCCAGACGGTTGCCGCCGCGCTGCTCGAAATGGGACTGGGTCAGCAGCGTCCCGTGATCCTGCTATCAGGCAATTCGATCGAGCAGGCGGTATTGCTGCTCGCGGCCGAATACGTCGGCATTCCAAGTGCGCCGGTGTCGCCTGCTTATTCGCTCGTCAGCCGGGACTTCGCGCGTCTCAAAGGCGTGCTGCGAATGGTTCCGCCCGCCACGGTGTTCGTGCAGGATGCGGCGCAGTTCGCGCGCGCGCTTGCCGCTCTCGCCGCTTCGGGCGTCGCGGGCACATCGATCATCACCGTGCGCAACGCCGCGCCCGGCCACCGCACCTGGGCCGACTTGCTCGCCAGCGGATTGACGCACGCGCGCAGCGCCGCCGTCGCGGCAGCGCATGCATCGATCGACGGCGCCCACACCGTTCGCGTGCTGTTCACCTCGGGCTCGACCGGTGTTCCGAAGGGCGTGCCGCTCACCTACGGCAACTTCAGGGCAGTCGCGTCCTACTACGCCGACAACCTCGGCTGGCTGCTGGAATCGCCACCGGTCTTTCTCGACTGGCTGCCCTGGCATCACGGTCTGGGCGGCGTGCTCAATCTCGGCCGTTCGATCCAGTTCGGCGCGACCCACTATATCGACGACGGCCGGCCGCTTCCGGGGCTGATCGAGCGCACGGTTCGCAATCTGCGCGACGTCTCGCCCACCGTGTTCACGAGCGTTCCCTCGGCGTGGGCCGTACTGGCGGGCGAACTCGAACGTGACCCCGTGCTCGCGCGGAGCCTGTTCGCCGACGTCCAGTATTTCGGCTATGGCGGGGCCAGCCTTCCCGCCGACGTGTGGAATCGCATCCAGCGCGTCGCCGTCGATACCATCGGCCGGCGCATCGTCTTTTCGACCGGTCTCGCCTGCACGGAAACGAGTGGCATGGGCACGTATTGTGGCTGGCCGTCGAAGGACCTCGGCAACATCGGCGGCCCGGTGCCCGGCTCCGAAGTGAAGCTGGTGCCGCTCGACGGCGGCGACGGACGCTACGAGATCCGCATGCGCGGCGCGAATGTCTTCGGCGGCTATCTCGACAATCCGGAACTGAGCGCGGCCGCGTTCGATTCAGAAGGCTTCTTCCGCCTCGGCGACGCCGTCCGTCTGGCCAATCCGGAAGACGCGGGCGAAGGCCTGCTCTTCGCCGGCCGCGTGGTCGAAGACTTCAAGCTCACCAACGGCACCTGGGTACGCACGGGCGCCGTCCGTCTCGGTCTGCTCGAACTGTGCGCCCCGCTCATTTCGGACGCGGTGATCTGCGGTCACGATCACGACTATCTCACCGCGCTTGCATGGCCGAACGTGGCCGCCTGCAAACGGCTCGCCCCCGAGCTTGCCGAACTGGACGCGGAAGCGCTCGCCCGGCATCCGCTCGTGGTGGCCGCGCTGCGCGAACGCCTCGTCACTCAGCGAGGCGGTGGCGCCAGCCGCACCATCGAACGCGTGATGCTGATGGCGGAACCGCCTTCCATCGACGCCAACGAAATCGCCGAAAAAGGCTACGTCAATCAGGCCGTCACCCGCGCGCGGCGCGCTCATCTGATCGAGCCTCTCTTTCACGCCGAGCCGGCCGCGCATATCGCCTGCGCACGGTAAGCCTCACACCCGGATCAGGCGGATCTTTTCTCAGGAACTTAGTCATGCACATTACTCGAACCGTCTTCCGCGACGATCACGAAATGCTGCGCACCAGCGTGCGCCGCTTTCTGGAACGGGAATGCGTTCCGAAACAGGCCGAATGGGACAAGACCGGCCGCGTCGATCGCGAAACCTGGCTGAAGGCGGGCCGTGAAGGACTGCTGTGCCTGACGCTGCCAGCCGAATACGGCGGAGGCGGCGGCGATTTCGGGCATGCGGCGGTGCTCAACGAGGAAGTGAATCGCGCAGGCCTGAGCGGGCTGGGCTTCGGCGTTCACTCGGACGTCATCGCGCCTTATATCGCGCGCATCGGCAGCGAAGAGCAAAAGCAGAAGTGGCTCCCCAAAGTCTGCTCGGGCGAGGCAATTCTCGCCATCGCAATGACCGAACCGGGTACTGGCAGCGACCTCAAGTCCGTGCGGACGAGCGCCGTGCGCGATGGCGACGAGTACGTCATCAACGGCAGCAAGACCTTCATCAGCAATGGTCTGAATGCCGACCTGATCATCGTGATCTGCAAAACAGACCCGAGCGCGGGTTCGAAGGGCGTGAGCCTGATCGTGGTCGAGGCAACTCGTCCGGGATTTCGCCGTGGCCGCAAGCTCGACAAGGTCGGCATGCACGGGCAGGACACCGCCGAGTTGTTCTTCGACGACGTGCGCGTTCCGGTCGCCAACCGTCTCGGCGAGGAAGGTCAGGGCTTTGCCTACCTGATGGGTGAACTGCCGCAGGAGCGTTTGTCCATCGCCATCGGCGCGGCGGCGAAGCTCGAAGCCTGTCTCGAACATACGCTGAACTATGTGAAGGACCGCCGCGCCTTCAATCAGACCGTATGGGACTTCCAGAACACGAAGTTCAAGCTTGCCGACATCAAGGCCCAGGCCACGGCCGTGCGCCTGATGGTCGATCACTATCTGGCCGAGCACGTGCGCCGTCGCCTGACGCTCGAAGAAGCCGCCATCGCCAAGCTCTACGCCACCGAGACACTTGGCAAGGCGCTCGACGAGATGGTGCAGCTTCACGGCGGCTACGGCTACATGCTCGAGTACCCCGTCGCACGCGCTTTCGCCGATGCGCGCGTGAACCGCATTTATGGCGGCACGAGCGAGGTCATGCGCGACCTCATCTCCCGCAAGCTGTAAGTCGAACCTTCTTTCCCACGGAGCAGTGATATGACTCGTAACGTCTTCGTCGCCGGCGTCGGCATGATCCCGTTCAAGAAACCCGGCACCAGCGACACCTACGACGTGATGGGCGCCGGCGCGGTTCGCCAGGCACTGGCCGATGCCGGGCTCGACTACGCCGACGTCCAGCAGGCCTACGCCGGTTACGTCTACGGCGATTCGACCTGCGGTCAGAAAGCGCTCTACCGCGTGGGCATGACCGGCATTCCGGTCATCAACGTCAACAACAACTGTGCAACCGGTTCGTCGGCGTTGTTCCTCGCCCGTCAGGCCGTCCAGAGCGGCGCGGTGGACTGCGCGCTTGCGGTCGGCTTCGAATTCATGCAGCCGGGCGCGCTGTCATCGAAGTGGAGCGACCGCGCACCGGCGCTCGAACGCGCGCTGGATCTGGTCAACGAACTGGTCGACCGAACCGATCTGCCGTCTGCCATCCGCCAATTCAGCGGCGCGGGCCGGGCGCACATGGAGAAGTACGGCACCCGCCTCGAAACCTTTGCCAAGATTCGCGCGAAGGCGAGCCAGCATGCGGCGCGCAATCCGCTCGCCGTGTTCCGCAATGTCGTGACGCCGGAAGACGTGCTGGCCTCGCCGATGATCTGGGAAGGCGTGCTGACGCGCCTGATGGCCTGTCCGCCGACTTGCGGGGCAGCTGCGGCGATCGTTGTGTCGGAGGCGTTCGCGCGGCGGCACGGCTTGCGCACCGACGTGCTGATCGCCGGCCAGTCTCTCACCACCGACGAGCCGAGCACTTATGACAGCCGCGACATGATCCGCGTGGTCGGCTTCGACATGACGCGCTCCGGCGCGAAGCTCGCGTACGAGCAGGCAGGCGTCGGTCCCGAAGACATCGACGTGATCGAATTGCACGACTGCTTCGCGCAGAACGAGTTGTTGACCTACGAGGGCCTTGGTCTGTGTGCCGAAGGCGATGCGGAAAAACTCGTCAACGACGGCGACAACACATACGGCGGCAAGTGGGTGGTCAATCCCTCGGGCGGGCTCTTGTCCAAGGGTCATCCGCTCGGCGCGACCGGCCTTGCCCAGTGCTACGAGCTGACCCATCAGATGCGCGGCACGGCCGACGAACGTCAGGTGGAAGGCGCGAAGGTCGCGCTGGCGCATAACCTCGGGCTCGGCGGCGCGTGCGTCACGACCGTGTACAAGGCCGCCTGATGCCGCGCCTTCCGATGGAGTATCCGACATGATCGACAAGAAGCACATCGGCCTGGTGATTCCGGCCTTTCGTACCGTGGCCGAAGCGGGACGACTGCGCTTTTTCGCGAAGGCGATCGGCGAGACCAACCCGATCTATTTCGATGAATCGGCGGCGCGCGATGCCGGCCACCCCGGCCTGCCACTGCCGCCCACCTTCCTGTTTTCACTGGAACTCGAGCAGCCCGATAAAAGCTGGCGCGACGAGATCGGCATTCAGGTCGCGCGCATCCTGCACGGCGAGCAGTCGTTCACCTATCACCGTCTGGCCTATGCGGGCGACGTGCTGCGCTTCGAGTGCCGCATCGCCGACATCTACGACAAGAAAGGCGGCGCGCTCGATTTCGTGGTGCGCGAAACGCGTGTGACCAACCAGCATGGCGAGCATGTCGCGGATCTGCGCAGCGTGCTCGTGCATCGCAACGGCTGAGGAGAAACCCGAATGACACCATTGAGTTTCGATGACATCGAGGTGGGTGACACACTGCCGCCGCTCACGCTGGCGCCCGTCGACCGCACGACGCTGGCGCTTTTCGCAGGCGCATCCGGCGATCACAACGCGGTTCACATCGACCTCGATTTTGCACGGCGTGCCGGCATGCCCGACGTCTTTGCGCACGGCATGTTGTCGATGGCCTGGCTCGGCCGCCTGCTGACGCTGTGGACCGACCAGCGCAATCTGCGGCACTTCGGCGTGCGCTTCGTCGGCATCACGCAACTGGGACACCGGATCACGTGCAGCGGACGGGTCGTCGACAAATCCGAGGCGAATGGCGAACGTCTCGTGAAGGTCGAGATCCAGACCACCAATCAATACGGCGAGCCGCGCGTCCTGGGCGACGCGTCGATCGCACTGTAGTTTCGTTTCATCAAGGAGATAGACATGGGTAAGCTCGACGGCAAGGTAGCGCTCGTCACCGGTTCCGGACGTGGTATTGGCCGCGCGATCGCGGAGAAACTGGCAAGCGAAGGCGCGCGTCTCGTGATCAACGACCTCGACGCCGAGCCGGCGCACGAAACGGTCGAGGTTTTGAAGAAGATGGGCACGCAGGCCGTCGCGGTCGTCGGCAACGTAAGCGCGCCCGACTTCGCCGACCGCTTCATCGGCACGGCGATGAACACGTTCAAGGGCATCGACATCATCGTCAACAATGCCGGCTATACGTGGGACGACGTGGTCCAGAAGATGACCGACGAACAGTGGTACGCGATCATCGACTGTCACATGACCGCGCCGTTTCGCATTCTGCGCGCCGCCTATCCGCATGTGAAGGCGTTGCATGCCGCCGACAAGGAAGCCGGCCGCGACGTATATCGCAAGGTCGTGAATATTTCGTCGGTATCGGCGCTCACCGGCAATGCCGGGCAGATGAACTATTCGTCGGCGAAAGCGGGCGTGATCGGCATGACGCGTGCGCTAAGCCGCGAGTGGGGGCGCTTGAACGTCAATGTCAACTGCGTGGCGTTCGGGTTGATTCACACGCGCATGACGAAGGCGGATGCGGATTCCGGCGCGACGGTCAGGATCGAAGGGCGCGATATTCGCGTGGGCGTGAATGCGGAGCGGCTAAAAGCGCATGCGATGAGCAATCCGCTGGGACGCGGGGGCACGCCGGAAGAAGCGGCTGGCGGCGTCTATCTGTTTTGCTCGCCCGAGTCGAACTACATCACGGGGCAGACGGTCGCGGTAGCCGGCAATCTGCAGTGATGCGGGCAGTGGCATGAACGCACAACGGTCCGGCTCGAAGCCGGACCGTTTTTTTTGCTACCGCGTATGACTCGGACGGGCTCAGCCCTCTGCCTGAAAGCCGACCCCGTGAAGGCGCATGCGATCGATGGCGGCGTCGTCGAACCCCCAATCGTGCAACGCACGCAGCCCCCCTTCACCGCGTTGCGGCGCGGCGCGCGTGACTCTCGAAGGCGTGCGAGAAAAACGCGGTGCGGGTGCAGGCTGAACCACGCCAGCCACCTCGACGAAACTGCCGCGCGCCTGATGCTGCGGATGAGCCGGCGCCTCCGAAAAGCTCAAAACCGGTGCGACACACGCGTCGCTACCTTCGAACACGGCGCACCATTCATCGCGCGTGCGTTCGAGAAAGGCCGCCGCAAAGCGTTCGCGCAGAACCGGCCAGCCGCTGCGATCGTGCTGCTCCGGCAATTCCGCGCCTGCGAGGCCGAGCTTCGTGAGGAGTTCGGCATAGAAACGCGACTCGACCGCGCCGACCGTCATGTATTGACCATCGCGAGTGCGGTAGCTGTCGTACCAGGGCGTGCCGCCATCCAGCAGATTGCTCTCGCGCTCCTCGCGCCAGTTGCCCGAAGCGAGCATGCCCCAAAAGATCAAACCCAGTTGCGCCGCGCCTTCGATCATCGCGGCATCGACTACCTGACCTTCGCCGCCACGCTGAACGTCGAAGAGCGCCGCCACCACGCCCAGCGCGAGAAGCATGCCGCCACCGCCGTAGTCGCCGACAAGATTCAGCGGCGGCACCGGCGCTCCGTCAGCGCGGCCGATGCCGGACAGCACGCCGGACAGCGCGATGTAGTTCAGATCGTGCCCCGCGCGCGCGGCGAGCGGACCCGTTTGCCCCCAACCGGTCATGCGTCCATACACGAGTCGCGAGTTGCGCGACAGTGCGGCTTGCGGGCCGAGCCCAAGGCGTTCCATGGTGCCGGGCCGAAAGCCTTCGATCAGCACATCGGCGCGGGAAATCAGATCCAGCGCGGCTTCAGCCGCTTCGGGTTGCTTCAGATCCAGCGTGACCGAACGACGACCGCGCCCCGTGACATCCGCACGGTTGCCGTTGGTCTTCGGACCCAGATCGGCGTGCGGACGGGGCCGGTCGACTCGCAAGACATCCGCGCCCATGTCGGCCAGCAACATGGCGCCGAACGGCCCCGGACCGATTGCCTCGAATTCCAGCACGCGTACACCGCTCAAAACACCCATCGTCCCTCCCTTGTCGATTTTGCATGACGGTGCGTTCGGCGCACCGCGGTAGATCGGCTTTCCGTCTTCCGGATGACGGCCTCGATTCAGTGGAAGTAAGCCAGAATGCAGGAGAAGCGGCACCCCCCTGGCCGGGTGGAAGGCTTCGCTGCCTGACTTCGTTAGTTGACGGCGCGCGCCCTGCCCGCCCAGTATGCCGCGCGGAGTTCGCGCTTGAGGATCTTGCCCGCGCCCGACAACGGCAGCCGCTCCCGAAACTCGATCGTTCTGGGACATTTATAGCCGGCGATGAACGCGCGGCAATGCCTGCGTATCTCTTCTTCGCTGGTCGTTTCGCCGGGCTTGCACACGATCACGGCGTGGACCGCTTCGCCCCACATGTCATGCGGCACGCCTATCACCGCACACGCGGCGACCGCGCCGTGAAGTGAAATCACGTTTTCGACCTCGGCGGAATAGACGTTTTCGCCGCCGCTGACGATCATGTCCTTGAGCCGGTCGACGATGTACAGATAGCCTCGGTCGTCCATATACGCGCCGTCGCCAGTATGCAGCCAGCCGCGACGTAAGGCCCGCGCGGTTTCCTCCGGCTTGTTCCAGTAGCCCGCCATTACGTTCGGTCCGCGCACGACGAGCTCCCCTACCGTGCCGCGCGGCACTTCCTGGCCGTGCACATCGACCACTTTCACCAGCAGTCCGGGCAGCCCACGGCCGATGGAGCGATAAAGGCCGCTCTTTCTCGCCGCGTCATCGTGATTGGCGGGCGGATTGACGGAGATGCTGGGACAGGCCTCGGTCATGCCGTACGAATGCGCCAGTTCGACACCCGGCAGGCATTCGATCACGCGATTCAGCAACGGCTCGGGAATAGGCGACGCGCCATAGGTGAGGCGCCGCAAGCGCGACAAATCGGCTTGGGCAAAATCTGGGTGATTCAAGACGGCCTGGATCATCGTCGGCACGAGCAGGGTTTCGCTGACGTGCTCCTGATCGATTGCCTTCAAGACTTCGCGCGCGTCGAAGGCGGGAATGATCACATGCGCCTCGCCCGCAACGAACTGCACGAGCGCACGCCCCAGAGCCGCGACATGAAAAAACGGCGCGGCGTGCAGCACCGCGGTCCCGGCGAGCGGCGCCGATTCCGCGATCCGCATGATGCACGACGACCACATGTTCAGATGCGTCTGCATCACCCCTTTCGGAACACCGGTGGTGCCGCCGGTGTACATGATGCAAGCGAGGTCGGCGCCGCTGCGACCGATGTCCTCCATCGGCGCGGCTGCCGCGATCAGGGCGTCGAACGACAGCATGCCGTCCGGCGCCGCGCCATCGCCTGCGTGAACCAGTATTGGAACGGTTCGCACGAGGCGGCATACGTCGCGCGCGGTCTCGAGGTGCTGGTCATCCACGATCAGGATGCGCGTGTCGCAATCGTTCAACGAATAGGCGATCTCCGCGGCGCTCCAGCGAATATTGACGGGATTGAGCACGCCGCCGCCCCACCAAACGCCCATCGCATACTCGAGGTAGCGGTCGGAATTCAGCGCCAGCATGCCGACTCGCTCGCCCTCCGTCAGGCCGAGTTCGACCAGAGCCGACGCAAGCCGCGCGACGCGATCGCCGAATTCACGAAAGGTCCGCCTGCGCCCTTTGAACGATACCGCCGTCCGGTCCGGGTTCTGCCGAAGCGAGCGATGAAGGCCCTGAGTCAACTGCATGCTGTCTTCCCTCTGCCGGCGCGTTATCCGTTGAACGACGGCTGCCGTTTGTCGATGAAAGCGGACACGGCTTCGCGGTGATCGTCCGTTTGATGAGCCAACGCCTGATAAGCCGCCGACATTTCCAGCAGCGTGTCGAGCCGGCAATGCATGCCTTCGCGCAGCAGCCGTTTGGCAAGGCGCACCGCATGCGGCGGATTGGCCGCGATGTCCTCGGCGAGGGCGCGCGCGGTCGCAAGCAGCGTGTCATGCGCAACGACGCGCGATACGAGATTCCATTCGAGCGCCTGCTGGGCGCCGATCACTCGGCCGGTGAAGGTCAGTTCCGCCGCCCGCGACAGTCCGATGATGCGTGGCAGGAGCCACGCGCCACCATCGCCGGGAATGATGCCAAGCCGGACAAAACTCTCGGCGAACTTTGCGTGTTCCGACGCAATGCGTATATCACACATGCAAGTGAGATCCAGTCCGGCGCCGATTGCCGCGCCGTTCACCGCCGCGATGACAGGCACTTCCAAATTGAAGAGCGCGAGCGGCAACTGTTGAATGCCTCGCCGGTACTCCTGACGGATCTCCATGCCTGACATGGACCCCGATGCATGCCGCTCCATGTCATGGACGTTGCCGCCCGAAGAGAAGGCCGTTCCGGCACCGGTCAGGATCACGGCCCGCACCGAGCGGTCCGTCTCGATCCGCCTGATCGCGTCGAGGAATTCGTCCACCGCCGTGTTGCCGGTCAGCGGATTGCGGCGCTCGGGCTCGTTCATCGTCAGCGTGACGATATGACCATCCTGCTCGTACTTCAGAAAGTCGTTCATGGAATGTCCGGTCGTTATTAGAAGCCGTCGTCTCCGGCCGTTTTGTCTCAGGCCGTTTTGTCTCAGGCCCGTCACTCAGGCCGTTTCGAGCGGTGCGGTTCGTGCGAAGTCGGCGATCGTGGGGGTCATCCGCGCGAGCGCCGCCTCGCCGACCACGCAATTCCAGTACGCCTCGGAACCGTCGGCCATGCGCCATTCGTGCAGTCTGCGCGTATAGAGCTGCAGATCGTACTCCGCGGTCACGCCGATAGCCCCGTGCAGCGCGTGAGCGGTGGACGCCACCAGCGGCACCGCCATGCTGGTGCGCGCCTTGGCGATCGCCGTCGCGAGCCGCGCCGGCACAGGGCCGGCGCCGGAAAACGCCAGTTCGGCTGCAATTGCCGCCGCGCTCGTGTGCTGGGCCATCACACTCAACTGATGTTGCACCGCCTGAAACTTGCCGATGGACTTGCCGAATTGAGACCGGTCGTTGCAGTACCGAAGCGTCATGCCGAATACACGATCCATCGCACCAGAGATGGCTGCCGCGTGAATGGCCGCGCTGAACAGAGGCACTTCCTCGCCGCTACGACCGAGCGGCGCGGGAACGCGGTCGCCGCGCCATGTCAGGGTTGCCCACAGGCTGCCCCGCACGCCGCCCGGCTCGCGTGCGGCATGGTTCGCGTCGAGCAGAAGCAGAGCGCCATCGAGATTCGCGAGCACATATTCACAGATGGTCCCGAACGGCGTGGCGGGCGCCTCCAACGAATGGTGCTCATCGTCAAGGCGTCGGCAGCGGCCCGCCAGCGTGATCATGCCGGCTGGAGCCGCAATGCCGCTCTCGCGCAACAACGCCCGCGCCGCGATGCTCTGCGCCACCGGCGCGGGCGTGGCGAACCGCCCCAGCGTGACGAAGACAGGCGCGAGCGCGGACAGCGCAAGCCCGGCACCGCCCGCGCTTTCCGGCGTCAGCAGTTCCAGAAAGCCGGCTTCTTCCAGCGCAGCCCAGATGGCCGAGGGCGAGCCACCGTTTTCGATGGCCCTGATGGCGTCCGGAGTCGCGTAATCGCGCAGAATGGCCTCGATTGCTTCCGTGAACATGGGAGTCTTTCCTGATGCATGAGAATTAGCGCAAGCCCAGGCCGCGCGCGATCATGCCGCGCAGCACTTCGCGCGTGCCGCCGCGCAACGAGAATGCAGGGGAAACTTGACTGAGATAGGCCAGCGTCCGGTACAGCTCGGGTGCGATGGGCCGTGCCGGATCGGCCGTGATCGCGGCTTCCAGCAGCGCGGGTATGGTCTGCTCGAACTCGGTGCCGATGTCCTTCACCAGGGCGGCCTCGACCACCGGGCTCTCGCCACGCGCGAGCCGCGCCGTCACCGCGATGGACATGCAACGCAATGTCGCCAGTTGCGCGACGAGGCTGCCAAGCAAAGCAAGGTCAGCGGGTTTCGCACTCTCTCTTCGCAAATGGGCGACCCAGCTATCGAGCAGCACGACGCTCGAATAAAGCCGCTCCGGGCCGCTACGTTCGAACGCGAGTTCCGCGGTCACCTGTTCCCAGCCTGCGCCTTCCTCGCCGATCAGCGCTTCGTCGTTGAGGAAGACATCGTCGAAGGTCACTTCGGAGAAGTGCGCGTCGCCCGTGAGGTCCACGATAGGCCGCACAATCACGCCCGGCAACGCGAGATCCACGATGAACTGCGACAAACCCTTCTGGCGATCCTCCGGAGCTCCCGACGAACGCACGAGCGCGATCATGTACTGACAGTGCTGTGCATTGGTCGTCCAGATCTTGCGGCCGTTCAGCCGCCAGCCGCCTTCACTGCGTACCGCGCGGGTTCGCACGCTGGCGAGATCCGAGCCCGCGTTGGGTTCGCTCATGCCGATGCAGAAAAACGCCGACGCGGCGCAAATGCGCGGCAGGTAGAAGTCCTTTTGCGCCTGAGTTCCGTAGCGCAGGATCAATGGACCGCTTTGCCGGTCCGCGATCCAGTGCGCGGCCACCGGTGCGCCAACGGCAAGTAATTCTTCCACCAGCACGAAACGTCGAAACGCGTCCATTCCCGCGCCACCGTAACGCGTGGGCAGCGTGAGCCCGACCCAGCCGCGCGCGGCGAGCCGACGGCTGAATGCGGCATCGAAGCCCATCCATGAACGGGCGCGGACGTCGGCCGCGGCGTGCGGCTGATGTTCCGCGATGAACTCCTTCACTTCCGCGCGGAAGGCTTCGGCCTCGGCGGGCAACGCCGTTAGATGAAAGGCATCCAGCAGATTACTCACGTCTCGCTCCCCGTGTTTGCATGACAGACGTCCGATGAACGGCGCCCGTGTTCGAAGTGCGAAGTCGAATGCATGGTCACGCTCGAAGCCGCGTCAGTTCGTGCCGTAAAGCGTGACCACGCACGCACCGCCCAACCCGAGGTTGTGCTGCAACGCATGCCGCGCGCCCTCGACCTGACGCCGGTCCGCGCTGCCGCGCAACTGATGCGTGAGCTCGTAACACTGCGCAAGCCCCGTCGCGCCCAACGGATGTCCCTTCGATAGCAGCCCGCCCGACGGATTGACCACGACCTTGCCGCCATACGTGTTGTCGCCGTCCTTGACGAATTTTTCCGCGCCGCCTTCCGGACAGAAGCCCAGCGCCTCGTAGCAGATGACTTCGTTGTGCGCGAAACAGTCGTGCAGTTCGCATACGTCGATATCCTCCGGTCCGATACCCGCGTTTTCGTAGACCTTGTTGGCCGCCGAACGCGTCATATGCGTGCCGACGTAATTGAGCATCGACGGCGGATCGAACGAAGCGGGCGGATCGGTGGTAAGCGCCTGCGCGACGATCCGCACGTCGTTGCGCAGTCCGTGCTTCTTCGCGAAACGCTCCGACACGAGGATGGCGGCAGCGCCGCCGCACGTTGGCGGGCATGCCATCAGGCGCGTCATCACACCGGGGATCAGCACCGTATCGTTCATGACGTCTTCGGTGCTGACCTGCTTGCGAAACAGCGCCAGCGGATTGTTGGCGGCGTGACGGCTCGCCTTGGCGCGCACGGCGGCGAACGTTTCCATCGTCGTGCCGTGACGCTTCATGTGTTCACGTCCCGCGCCGCCGAAGGTTCGCAACGCCTGTGGAAGATGCGCGAGGTCCGCCGTCAGGCCATGCATGATCGGCACGAACCGTGCGCGCGTGACCGGGCGGTCGTCCCAGTGCGACTTCAGCGCGCCCGCCTGCATCTGTTCGAAGCCGAGCGCCAGCACGCACTCGGCGTCGCCCGTGGCAATGGCCTGACGCGCGAGATAAAGCGCCGTCGAACCCGTCGAACAGTTGTTGTTGACGTTGACGATCGGGATGCCCGTCATGCCGACTTCGTACAGTGCGGTCTGGCCGCAGGTGGAATCGCCGTAGACGTAACCGGTAAAGGCCTGTTGCACGAGGTCGTAGGGAATGCCGGCGTCGGCGAGTGCGCGGCGCGTCGCCTCCGCTCCCATTTCGATGTAACTCTGGCTCGCGCCCGGCTTGGCGAATTGAATCATTCCAACGCCTGCCACCAGCACTTTTTCGCTCATGATGTTTCCCGCCAATAGTAGGGATGCTTACAGTTTTCTGGAGATCAGGTCGCGCAGCACTTCGCTGGTGCCGCCGAAGATGCGCGTCACCCGCATGTCGGCGAACGCGCGCGCGATCGGATACTCGAGCATGTAGCCGTAGCCGCCGTGCAACTGCACCATCTCGTCGATGCACTTCCACATGGTTTCGGTCGCGAACAGCTTGGCGATGGCGGCTTCCTGCAAGGTGAGCCTGCGCTCCATATGCTCGCTTAGGTAATAGTCCACCAGCGTGCGTACGGCCACCGCTTGCGCCTTGACATCGGCCAGCTTGAATTTCGTGTTCTGGAAGTCCCACACCGTCTGATTGAACGCGCGGCGATCCTTGACGTATTGCAGCGTGAGCTCCAGTTGGCGTTCGAGTTTCGCCGCACTGTAGATCGCGATGATCAGGCGCTCCTGCGGCAGTTCTTCCATCAGGTGGATGAATCCACCGTTTTCCTGACCGATCAGATTGGTGACGGGCACGCGAACGTCGTCGAAAAAGAGTTCGGCCGTGTCGGCGGCGGCCTGACCGACCTTCTCCAGCTTGCGACCACGCCGAAAGCCCGCGCGGTCGGTCTCGACCATGATGAGGCTTACGCCTTTTGCGCCTGCGGACGGGTCGGTCTTGCAGACCGCCACCACCATGTCGCAATTCAGGCCGTTGGATATGAAGGTTTTGCTGCCGTTGATGATGTACTCGTCGCCGTCGCGGACCGCCGTGGTGCGGATGGACTTCAGGTCGGAGCCCGTGCCCGGCTCGGTCATGGCAATGGCGAGAATCTTCTCGCCGCGACAAATGGGCGGCAACCAGTTGCGTTTCTGCGCCTCGGTGCCGAGACGCACGATGTACGGCGCGGTGATGTCCGAATGCACGGAATAGCTGAAGCCCGACACGCCAGCGCGATGCAGTTCTTCCGCCACGATGGCCGAGTGCCCGAAGTCGCCGCCGCCACCGCCGTATTCTTCCGGCACGGTCACGCACAGCAGTCCTTCGCGGCCCGCTTTCAGCCAGGTCTCACGATCCACGCAACCGGCCTCGTCCCATTTGGCCTGACGGGGCAGGCATTCCCGCTCGAAAAAACGCCGCGCGGTTTCGCGCAGCATTTCATGGTCCTCGCGATAGACATTACGCTTGACTTCCACCGAACACTCCTCATGACGGATTGTCGCGGCCCACGCATGCGGGAGCGTGCCGCTTCGACAAGGTCATTCTGCGTCGGGAACGGGTGGAACGAGCCCACCCGCGTAGGGTGGAAAGCACGGGAAAGCGGGCAGCGAGCGCATGGTCAGCCGGCGTTCAGATCGCGCATTCTGGCGACAGCGCCATCGCGGCCGGTTACGTCGAGCTTTCGATAAATATTTTTCAGATGCCACTTCACGGTGTCGAGCGATACATCCATGACGCGCGCTATTTTCTTGTTCGGCAGCGCGAGCGCGAGCAGACTCAGCACCTCGCTCTCGCGTTCGCTCAACAGATCGCCCGAGGCCTGCGGACCGCTCGCCCCGGCCGGGACGCGTGCGCGTGCTTTCCCCGCATTCACGAGACGCTCCGCGTAGAACGCCAGCACGGGATCGAAGTGCGGATCCGACACGACGACGTCGAGCATCGCCTGCGAGTCGCCCGCGCCATCGAGCACGCTGCGCATGAGTCCGAGGCGATGGCCCACGCGCAACGCCTCGGTCAGATGCTCGCGGGCGCGTTTGTCGTTGCAACGGCCTTGCTCCGCGATGGCCAGCTGCAGGCGCAGGCTCGCCACGCGGCTCCACCGCCCGCCCGCCTCGGACAACGCGGCGAGCGGCTTCAGACGCGCGACGGCGCCGTCGAAATCGTTCTGATGCAGACACATGGCGATACGGGCAAGACCGGCGCATACGCTGATTTCCCACGCCGTGCTGCGCACCGCGCCCGAGTAACGCACGGCGAGCGCCTCCAGCCGCGACAGCGCGGCATCCGCTTCGTCGACCTGGCCGTCGTCCAGCAGCCAGCGCGAACGCCAGTGGAGCGCGCAGGCGAGCAGCCGGTCGACCTGGCGGCGCGCCGCGTAATCTTCGAGACGCGTCAGATAATCGAGCGCTTCGCCGCGTCTGCCCCCCAGCCAGTGAGCGCCGGCCAGCACGATCAGCGCGCGCAGTACGGTGTCGGGAATTGACACTCGTTCGAGCAGGTCGATGCGGTTCTCCAGCAGCGCGAGCGCGGCCTCGACATCGTTCAGTTCGTAAAGCGCCTCGCCCAGCAGCGCCGCCGACATGCACGCGATACCGATATAGGCCGCGCCTTGCTTGTCTGCCTCGGTCAGCACCTCGCGCAGAACGCGCTCCGCGAGCAGCACCTGTCCTTCGGCGGCGTGCGTCATGCCGCCCATGCATCGGCCGAGCAGGATGCCGCGCGGCGCGCCTTCACGCGACGCACCTTCTTCCAGCACCTTGCGCGCCTCCGCGTACTCGCCGCGATGGATGAACATCCACGAGAGAATGTTGCTGCGCCCGGCACGTGTGAAGGCGTCGGCGTCGGACGGCACGCGCTGCAATTCCGGCAGCAAGGCGGCCACGGAGTCGGTATCGTCGCGCTGCAGCGCCAGCCCACCCCGCAACACGGCAAGCGCATACCGCTCGCGCGGGCCGGACCGCTCGCTGCGCCGTGCAATCTGCCGAATGCCCTGCTGCAGCGCATCGGTTTCGCCGGCATACATTTGCAGATACGCCTGCATCACGAGGAGATCGAAGCGCGCCGCCACTTGTCCCGGCGGAAGGCGGCGCATGAGGCTCGCGAGCTGCCGCAATTCGCCGCGCGCGAGCAGCGTGTGAGCGAATCCCTCGACCATATTGGCGGCTGCCTCGCTGTTTCCCGCAAGCACGGCATGTTGAACTGCCTCGTCCATGTGACCGTGCGCATCGAACCAGTGCCATGCCGCTGCATGAAGCCCACGTTGCGCCTCGTCTGGCAGACTTGCCACGCGGTTCAGCAAGACGCTGCGCAACAACGGATGCAGGCGGTACCACGCATCGCGCTCCTGTTCGGGGGCGACAGACGTGACGAACAGATTGTCGGCCTCCAGGCGAATGAGTTGCGCGGCGATATCGTCGATGGCGACACCAACGACGCCGGCTTGGTCCAGCAGATCAGCGCAGAGTGGCGCGCAGAAGCGGCCGCAGAGGGCCGCGTGGGTGAGCAGGAGCACATCGTCGCGGGGCAAGCGGGCCAGCACCTCGCGTTCGAAGTAGCCCACGAACGCCGCGCCTTCGCACACGCTCGCTGGCGCAAGCGGAGCCCCGCGTCTGGCTTTGAGGTCGTTCGCGAATAACTGGAGGCCGGTCGCCCAGCCGTCGGTGAGTTCGTGCACGACCTGTGCGTCGCGCTTGCCGATCCGGCCGGACTGCTCGCGAAGAAAACGCTCCGATTCCTCGGCGGAGAAACGCAAGTCCTGCTGATCGAACTCCGTGGTCAGACCTTGCGCGCGCAATCGCGCGAGCGACAGCGGCAACGGCCGCCGCGAAGTCAGTACCACATGCAGTTGCGGCGGCGCGTAGTCGATCAGCCATCGCAACGCCTCGAAGATGCGCGCGTCCCTGAGATGGTGGACATCGTCGAGCATCAGCACGAGTTCGCGTTTGTGGCGGGCGACACCCCGCACGAGAGCGATGACCCAATGCTCCACGGCAAGTTCGTCGCCATCGCGTGCGGTGAGGCGTTCCGCCATGTCGACGATCGACCGGTCCACCAAGGCGAGACTCGCGAGCAGACCGGCGAAGAATATGCGCACCTCGTCGTCCGCAGGCGCGAGCGACAGCCATGCCACGTCGAAGTCGAGCGTCAGAAGGGAGTGCCGCCACGCCATGAGCGTGCTGGTCTTTGCGCTTCCGGCCGGCCCGTGAATGACGATGCAGCGCTGGCGCCGCGCGTCGAGCAGGCGGGCCAGCAAGGCGCTTCGTGGCATCAACTGACGTGCGCCGCGTGGCGGTACGAACTTGTGCGCCACACGCACGACAGACACGGGGGATTCGACTGCGGTTTCGCCAAGATCGGACATGCTGGACTCTGCAAGCGGGGCCGTGATTCGTCCCGATTGTAGGACCCGGTCGATGCATTCCGAAGGCCTCTTACGACCACCCACCCGATTCGGGTGGGTTGGCGAGCCGGCCACCCTACCCCGATGGCCACGCATGCGGCGACGGCATCGGCGGATTCATCGACGCGCGGCCTTTGTTCCGAATTGAGATCGTCTTGAGGAACGGCCCGCCGGGACCGCCAAGCGCGATGCTGCCGCAGGCTTACGAAGACACTTCAAAAGAAGCGTCTGTGCATGCATCGCACGCGATACGGCCGATGAACCCGACGCGCCCGCGTCACTTCGCCGATGGCGTGAACTCCAATATCAGCGACGCCAGATCTCCACGCGATGCGCCGAAAAGACGCCCCGCCGGCACGTTGAACGCTTGCGCGATCTTGTCGAGCGTCACGATGGAAGCGATGCACGTCCCACGTTCTATCTCGCCGACATAGGAGCGATTGAGCCCCGCATGTTCGGCGAGTTGTTCCTGCGTCCAGCCGAACGACTCGCGCAACTCGCGCACGGTCGCGCCGAAGTGACGCACCACCGTGCTCATGGCGTGACCTGTTCGGCTTGCGGCGCGCGCTTGGGCGTTTGCACGACCGTTTGGGTCGGCGTCTGCGCATGCGACACCGCCGCGCTCTGCGAAAGCGCCTGCGTCACGTAGCTTCCCGGCGCGACATCGTGCGTGAGCCATACGTTGCCGCCGATCACCGCGCCTTGACCGAGCGTGACGCGGCCCAGAATGGTCGCGCCCGCGTAGATGACGACATCGTCTTCCACCACGGGATGCCGTGCGAGTCCTTTCTCCAGATTCCCTGCGGCATCGCGTGGAAAGCGTTTGGCGCCGAGCGTCACCGCCTGATAGATGCGCACGCGGTCGCCGATCACCGTCGTCTCGCCGATCACCACGCCCGTGCCATGATCGATGAAGAATCCCGCGCCGATCTTCGCGCCCGGATGAATATCGATGCCCGTCTCGCTATGCGCGAGTTCCGCGACGATGCGCGCGAGCAACGGCAACTCCAGCCGGTACAACTCATGCGCGATCCGGTGATGAATCATCACGAGAATGCCGGGATAGCAGAGCAGCACTTCATCGACGCTGCCTGCCGCCGGATCGCCCTGATAGGCCGCGAGAATATCGCTGTCCAGAAGGCTCCGAATGCGCGGCAACGTCTTCGCGAAGGCCTTCACCGCGGTGCTCGCGCGTGCGTCGATGGCCGCATCGTCGCGTGGTGCGTGACGCGCCTTATATTGCAGTTCCAGCTTTGCTTGCACGAGAAGCCCTTGCAGCGCGAAGTCGAGCGCATGGCCCACGTAAAAGTTCTCGCTTTCCTGACGCAGATCGGGCGGTCCGAGCCGCATTGGAAAGAGCGCGCCCTTCATCGCGCCGACGATATCGGTCAGCGCCTCGCGCGCCGGAAGTTCGCGCCCGCCCGGTTCGAGCGATCGCCGCTGCACTTCCCGCCATTGCTGGCGCACCGTCTGAAGCGACTGGACGATGTCATCGATATCGAATACGGCCACGGTTGCAGTCCTCTATGTTTGAAGCTCGACGTCTTGGTCACCTGACAGTCGCCCGACAAAAAGGCAACCGTCTATAGCCATCAATCCCGACTATGCGAGACATGGTGGGAAAGTGGAACCAAGCAAAATTCATTTGCATAGAAGATGGTGCGGATGGCGCGGCGCGGCGGTGAAGATTGCTGCTAGCGCCTGAGCGCCGCAAACCGCTTGTTGCGCTGGTCGATCCACATCCGCGCCCAGCGCAACGCATACGCGACCGCGTGATCCGCCTCGAAGAAGTAATCGAGTGCATCGAACGTGAACGACGAGCCGTGCGGCGACACCTTGTTCTCGATAGTCAGGTTTGCCGCGAACAGGCCGCTCGGCATGGCATGGGCAGACGGTGCCACGTCGTATCCCTTGTATCGCATGGAGGTCTCCGTTTATGCGCGTGCGGACCGTAGCGTCCGCGACGTTTTTATCCTAGTACGCGCGCCATGCCGCACCAACGAAGCCTTTGGTCTTAGCAAATTAACAACGCGCTCACTTGGATAGGATCGTTACGCCTTCGCGGCAGCGAGGACCTTGACGCGCGCGGCTATCACCGGGTCCATTGGCGTGTAGACGATCATGCCGAGATCGGGCCGGCCATCGACGGAGAATGCGGAATACTCCAACTCGATCTGACCGAGCACGGGATGAAGCAGGCGCTTGATGCCATTGCTGTCGCCGTGGTTCAGCACATCGTTGTCGCGCCATAACGCCTCGAATTCCGGGCTCGCGCCGCAGAGTTCGTCCACGAGTTCGCTCACCTCGGAAGCGAGTCCGGCACGCGCCACATCCGCTCTGAACGCGCCCACGACGAACCGCGCGACGCTTTCCCAATCGTGCTGCTTGGCCCTGACGGTGGGATTGCGGAACAGGAACTGCAGGATATTGCGCTCGCCGGGCGGCAGCGTGCCGTAGTCGGTCAGCACGACAGCGGCGGCGCGGTTCCACGCGACCACATCCCAGATGGCGGTCTTGATGATTGCCGGACTCGCTTCGAGCGAATCGAGCAGGTGTTGCAAGCGGGGGTGAACGCCTTCGACCGATTTGTAGCGCACTTCGGGCGGCCGCCCGAGGCCCAACATGAAGAGATGCTCGCGTTCGGTATCCGTCAGCATCAATGCGCCGGAGATGCGGTCGAGCACTTCCGCCGATGGCGCGCCGCCCCGCCCTTGTTCGAGCCACGTGTACCAGGTCGGGCTGATATGCGCGCGCTGCGCGACCTCTTCCCGGCGCAGGCCGGGCGTTCGTCTGCGCCCGGAATACCCGAAGCCCGCCGGGTCGAGCCGCGAGCGACGGCTCCTCAGGAAATCGCCCAGCGATCGTGCCGTGTTGACTGACATAAAGACCCTGTTAGTCGCTTTACCATGATGAAGTCACTACTTTAACGGGATAAGAAACGATCGGATAGTAAGCGGGTCACGACCAGGGAGCTTTGACCATGCGTATTTTTCTGACAGGCGCGACCGGTTTTATCGGCTCGGCCCTCGTTACCGAACTCATTCGCGCCGGGCATCAGGTGCTCGGCATGACGCGCTCCGACGCGGGTGCGCAAACGCTCGAGAAAGCGGGCGCCGAGGTTTATCGCGGCACGCTGGAAGAGCCGGACAGTCTCGTCGCTGGCGCGGCGCAAGCAGACGCCGTCATCCACACGGCTTTCGATCACGACTTCTCGAGGTTCGTCGAGAACTGCGAAAAGGACAAGCGCGTCATTGCCGCGCTCGGCTCGGCGCTCGAAGGCTCGGACCGGCCGCTCGTCATCACGTCGGGAACCGGGATGGGCGGTGGCGCGCATGGCGAGGCGGCGAGCGAGGATGTGTTCAACGCGAGTCATCCGAACCCGCGCATCGCGTCGGAACTCGCGGGTCATGCGTTGCTGGACGCGGGCATCAACGTCTCGGTCGTGCGGCTGCCCCAAGTCCACAATCCGTTCAAGCAGGGACTCATTACGCCGCTCGTCGAGGTCGCGCGGAAGAAAGGCGTATCCGCTTATGTCGGCGATGGCCAGAACCGCTGGCCGGCGGGTCATCTGTCGGATGTCGCGCGGCTTTATCGGCTGGTCGTGGAAAAGGGCGAACGGGGCGCGCGATATCACGCGGTGGGTGAAGAAGGCGTCAGCAGCCGTGAGATCGCCGAGTCGCTGGGACGAGGCCTGAAGCTGCCGGCCGTTTCCATCGCGCCGGAGGAAGCCGCCGCGCATTTCGGATGGATGGCCATGTTCGTCGGTCTGGATATGCCCGCATCGAGCGCGTTGACGCAGGCGCGGCTCGACTGGCATCCGACCGGGCCGACGTTGATCGCCGATCTGGACGAGGCGCGGTATGTTTAACGCTTGAACGCGCGGCGCGGCGCCTCGGCATGAGAGCGCTGCGCATCGCTTTTGGATCGCTTGAGAAGCCGTGGAGCGTCTTCGACGCAAACGTCGAGGACGCTCTCGCGGAAGCGTTCCATTGCCGACGTCAAACCGTCAACCACCCAGCAACGACTTGCCTTGCGACAGTATCTTGTCGCAGACCTGCTTGGTAATCTGCTCCTTGAGCCCGCCGCCGCTCAGATCGACCTTGCCGCTGCCGCTATTGAGAATGCCCTTGGAGCCGTCGGTGTATCCGCTATCGCTCGTCGATGCACCGCCCGGCAGCTTGCTCATCAAGCCGTCCTTGACCGATGACGCGCCACCGCCGAGGTAGTTGTTCTTGATGCAATACTGGAGCACGCCGGCTACGTTGCCCGTGCTGTTCGATGTCAGCGATTGCAACGACATCCCGCTGCCCAGACTGCCGAGGCTGCTCAGTCCGCCACCGGCTCCGCTATTGCCCCCCTGATTGAGCAGATTGCCGAGCTGCGCATGCGCGGCGGGGACATACGCGAGCGTCGCGGCGAGCATCGTAGCGGCCAGGGTGGAACGAGTGCGTGAGATCATGCGAGCCCTCTCTCTTCGTTGAAAACACCCTCCACTATAGTGCGTTTCGAAGAAGCGGCGACCCGGACTCGAACCCTTCGATGAAACAGTGCTCGCGAGATCGAGCAATGCACGCGCGCCACGGGTTCAGACAAGCTTACGGAATGTCGACCCGATGCGCTTGCCTAAACGGTCCGACTTGTCGAACTGCGCGATCGGCTCGTGCATGCGGAGCGCGTCTTCGAACGTCGGCGTCAAGTGTCGCGCCGCTTTTTACGCCGCGCATCAGGGTGCGGTTTCGATGAAGACCAAAGCAGTCGCGATGTGATTTGCTACGCATAAAACATTGGTAGCCGCGGCACGTGAAGTGCCTATAGTCGAAGGCTTTACAACGACCTTAGCGCCTGCTCCATGAAACACACGACCCGTCGTCAACTCCTCGCCAGCCTCGCCTCTTTTGCACTTGGAACCGTCGTTCTCGCACCGATGCACGCGCAAGCGGAGACACGCGAGGTCGTCATCGGCTATCAGGACATGGTCGTGCCGTGGCGCTATGCGCAGGCAAGCGGCGCGGTCGAAAAGGCGACCGGCTACAAGGTCACGTACCGCAAGCTGGGCAGCGGCGCGGACGTGATCCGCGCGCTGGCATCCGGCTCGATACAAGTGGGCGAAGCAGGGTCGAGCCCGATCGCGGCCGGCCTGTCGCAAGGCGTCGATCTCTCGCTCTTCTGGATTCTCGACAACATCAACGACGCTGAAGCGCTCGTCGTGCGCAACGGCTCCGGCGTGACGAAGCTCGCTGATCTGAAGGGCAAGACGCTGGGTCTGCCGTTCGTATCGACCTCGCATTTTCATGCGCTCGTGGCGTTGCAGCAGGCGGGCGTCGATCCTTCATCGGTGAAGATCGTCAACCTGCGGCCGCCTGAAGTGGCGGCGGCGTGGGAACGCGGCAATATCGACGCGACCTACATCTGGGACCCGGTGCTCGCCAAGGTCAAGCAGAACGGCAAGGTGCTCGTGACATCGGGCGAAGTTGCGAAGGAAAGCGGCAAGGCGACCTTCGATGGCTTCGTCGCCTCGCGCAAGTTCGCGCAGGACAACGCCGCGTTCATGGCGGGTCTCACCAAGGTGCTCGCCGATACCGACGCGCAATACCGCGATCACAAGGCCGACTGGACCGCCGGTTCGAAACAGGTCGAGGCCGTGGCGCGAGAGTCCGGTGCAACCGCCGCCGACGTGCCCGCGAGTCTCTCGCTCTACGCCTTTCCAAGCGCGAGAGAACAGGCGTCGCCAACCTGGCTCGGCGGCGGTCAGCAATCCGGCGCCGCGAAGTCGCTCACGGCCACCGCACAGTTCCTCAAGCAACAAGGCACGATCCAGAACGTCCTTGCTGACTATTCGACGGGCGTCGATCCGCGCTTCGCGCAGCAGGCCGCGAAATGACTTCGCTGTCCATCCGCAATCTCGGCGTCACGTATGAAGGCGCGAGCGCGCCCGCGCTCGAGGGCGTCGATCTGCAAATCGGCAGCGGCGAGTTCGTCGTCGCGCTCGGCGCTTCCGGATGCGGCAAGACCACGCTGCTCAATTGCCTTGCAGGCTTTCTCGATCCAACCGAAGGCGAAGCGTCGCTCAACGGCGAGCCGATTCTCGGGCCGGGCGCGGAACGCGGCGTCGTGTTCCAGAAGTACGCGCTCATGCCCTGGCTCGACGTGCTCGACAACGTCGCGCTCGGCTTACGCTTTCGCGGCGTCAAGCGCGACAAGCGTCGCGAGATCGCGCGCCGCACGCTTGCCCTCGTCGGCCTCGCGCAATACGAGCACGCGAAGGTCTATGCGCTGTCGGGCGGCATGCAGCAGCGCGTGGGCATCGCGCGGGCGCTCGCCAGCGATCCCGAAGTGCTGCTGATGGACGAACCGATGGGCGCACTCGATGCGCTCACGCGCGAAACCGTGCAGGAACTCGTGCTCGATGTCTGGGCGCGCACGCAAAAGACGGTGTTTTTCATCACGCATAGCGTGGAGGAAGCGCTCTTTCTCGCCACCCGTCTCGTGTTGATGACGCCGGGTCCGGGCCGTATCGAGGAAGTGCACGAACTGCCGTTCTCGCGCGAGTACGTCGCGAATCGCGATGCCCGCGCGGTGAAGGCATCGCCGGCGTTCATCGAGTGGCGCGAGCGTCTGACGCGGCGATTGCATCGTCCTGTCACGGAGGCCGTGTGACGCAGCCCGTTCAGGAGGCCCGCTTCGCTCCACCTTCGGAAAACGCGGCAGTGCCTCGCGCCCGGCGCGCGAAGCGTGGCAAGCGCTATCGCGGCATGCCGGGCGCGGGACCCACCGCGATGCCGAGCACGTTATGCGTCGTGGCGATCGCCGTGCTGTGGTGGGCGACCACGCATTTTCACTGGTTGCCACCGCTTTTTCTGCCGTCGCCCGAGGCCGTGTGGCGTGCTTTCATCGATGCCGTGCACGGGCGCATTCAGGGCGGTCTGCCGCTATCGGAGCATCTGCTGTGGAGCGCGATTCGCGTGTTCGGCGCGTTCGCGCTCGCGGTCGTGACGGCGGTGCCGGTCGGCATTTTGATGGGCGTGAGCCGGATTGCGCGCGGCGTGCTCGATCCGCCTCTGGAGTTTTACCGGCCGCTGCCGCCGCTCGCTTATCTGCCGCTCGTCGTGATCTGGTTCGGTATCGATGAAACCGCGAAGATCGTCGTCATCTGGCTCGCGTGTTTCGCGCCGATCGCCATGGCCGCGCGCGCGGGCGTGCGCAGCGCGACCACCGAGCAAGTGAACGCGGCGTGGTCGCTCGGCGCGAGCTTTCGGCAAGTGGTGCGGCATGTCGTGCTGCCCGCCGCGTTGCCCGAGATTCTGACGGGCTTGCGCATAGCGGTCGGCTTTGGCTGGACCACGCTCGTCGCGGCGGAAATGGTCGCGGCCACCGCCGGTCTCGGACAGATGGTGCTGAACGCGTCGAGCTTTCTGCGCACCGACGTGGTGGTGATGGGCATCGTGCTCATCGGTGCGATTGCGTGGATCTTCGACTTCGGCATGCGCGCGCTGGAACGGCGGCTCGTGCCGTGGAAAGGGCGTTGAAGGCGCGCCTTCCACGCAATCATCGCAGCGAAGACAAGCGCGATGCGTTCCTCAAGCAGTCGTCGAAGCGCGTTTCTCGATGGACTGCGGCGGTCACAAGGCAGCTTCGCGAACCGAAAGACATCGTTCTCGAAGGCAAGGCGCGATTGCCTTCCTTCGCGAACGACTTCATGCGGCTACACGTGGTCAAGCCGAATCAATCGAACACGACCACCTGCCGAATCGCTTTTCCCTCATGCAGCAGGTCGAAGCCATGGTTGATCTCGTCGAGCTTCAGGCGTCCCGTGAGCAGCTTGTTCACGGGCAAGCGGCCTTGCGAATAGAGATCGACGTAATGGGGAATATCGCGTGACGGCACGCACGTGCCGATATAACTGCCCTTCAACGTGCGTTCCTCCGCAACGAGACTCACCGCTGGCAGCGGCCAGTTGGCGGTCGATGGCGGCAGCCCGGCGGTCACCGTCATTCCGCCGCGACGCGTGATGCGATACGCGAGATCCAGCGCGCGAATCGAGCCCGCGAATTCGAATGCGAATTCGACGCCGCCCGAACTCAGCGAGCGAATCTGTTCGAGCGCATTGTCCTGACCCGCGTTGACCGTATGCGTGGCCCCGAGCGCGCGTGCCTGTTCGAGCTTGTCGTCGGCCAGGTCGATGGCGATGATCTGCCGCGCGCCCGCCGCGTGTGCACCGATGAGCGCGGCGAGACCGACACCGCCCAGCCCGATCACCGCCACCGACGCACCGACACGCACCTGCGCCGTGTTGACGACAGCGCCGACGCCCGTGAGCACCGCGCAGCCGAAGAGCGCGGCATCGCCGAGCGGCACGGCGGGATCGATCTTCACGACCGAGCGGCGCGACACGGTCGCGTACTCGGCGAACACGGAGCAGCCGAGATGATGGTTGAGCGGCTCGCCCCCATGCGAAAGCCGCCGCTCGCCGGACAGCAGCGTGCCGGCGCCGTTCGCGGCCGCGCCTGGCTCGCACAACGCCGGCCGCCCTTCGGCGCACGGGGCGCAGTGTCCGCAACTCGGCACGAACACGACGACCACGTGATCGCCCACTTTCAAATCGGTCACGCCCGCGCCGAGTTCCTCGACGATGCCGGACGCTTCATGCCCAAGCGCCATCGGCATGGGACGAGGCCGGTCGCCATTGATGACCGACAGATCCGAGTGACACAACCCCGCCGCCGCGACCTTGATCAGCACTTCGCCCGGGCCGGGCGGCGCAAGCTCGACCTCTTCGATGCGAAGCGGCTTCGATTCCGCGTAAGGCGTGGCCGTACCCATCGCGTTCAGAACTGCTGCCTTGATCTTCATTTCGTCCCCTCGATGCCGCGGTTGCCGAGTTCCTCGACAAGCACGCGAATGTTTTCCGAATAGTCTACCGGCACGATCACGAGCTGCACGCCGCCGTCCTCGAACGCGCCCTCCAGCGCCGGAACCAGCCCTTCGGCCGATTCTACGCGCCGCCCTTTCGCGCCGTAGGCATCGGCATACTTGAGGAAGTCCGGATTGCCGAAGGTGAGGCCCCAGTCGATGAACTTGTCGACGGCCTGCTTCCAGCGAATCATGCCGTACGCGTCGTCCTGAATGATGAGCACCACGAGGTTCAGCTTCAGCCGCACCGCGGTTTCCAGCTCCTGCGAATTCATCATGAATCCGCCGTCGCCGCACACCGCCATCACGCGCCGCTCAGGGTAGAGCAGCGCGGCCATCATCGCGGATGGAAGGCCTGCGCCCATCGTCGCCAGGGCGTTGTCGAGGAGCAGCGTGTTGGCGCTGCGTGTGCGGTAACAGCGCGCGAACCAGATCTTGTACATGCCGTTGTCGAGCGCGACGATGCCATCGGCGGGCATGACTTCGCGCACGTCGTGGACGATCCGTTGCGGCGTCAGCGGAAAGCGCGATTCGTCGGCGCGGTCGAGCGTGCGCTTCAGAATGCCTTCTCGCAGCGGCGCCAGCGCACCCGCGCACGGCAACCTGCCTTCGACGCGCACGGCGAGGCGCGACAGGCTCAAGCCGAGATCGCCGACCACTTCCGCATGCGGAAAGAACACCTGCTCGACATTGGCGGGCGTGTAGCCCACATGGATCACCTGCGGCCCCTTCGGTCCCATGAAGAACGGCGGCTTTTCGACCGTGTCGTGACCGATTGCGAGGATCAGGTCGGCGCGGTCGATCGCTTCGTGCAGATAGTCGCGTTCGCTGAGCGCGGCCGTGCCCATCCACAGCTCGGTGGCTTCGTCGTTGCCGATAGCCGCGACCGTGCCCTTGCCCATCTGCGTGTTGAAGAACGGGATGCCGGTGCGGCGAATGAAGTCGGTCAACTGGCCCGCGAGCCGCGGCCGGTTACTCGCCGCGCCGAACATGACGAGCGGCCGTTCGGCGTGCATCAGCAGGTTCGCGGCGCGTTCGATCGCGGCGTCGTGCGCGACGGGCAGCTCGACCGGATGCCTGGGAACGATGCCCACGTCGTCGCTCACTTCGGTGGCCGCCACATCTTCCGGGAGTTCGAGATGCACGGGGCCGGGACGCTCTTCGGCGGCGAGCCGGAACGCGTCGCGTATGACCGTCGGAATACTCGCGCCGCTCACGATCTGCCGCGATGCCTTGGTGAGCGGCTTCATCGTCGCCACGATATCGACGATCTGAAAGCGCGCCTGCCGCGAGGTCATGATGGCCTTCTGGCCGGTGATGAGGATCATCGGCATGGCGCCGAGTTGCGCGTAAGCCGCCCCGGTGACGAGGTTCAGCGCGCCGGGACCGAGCGTCGCCATGCACACGCCCGGCTGACCGGTCAGACGACCGTGCGTGGCCGCCATGAAGGCCGCCGACTGCTCATGGCGCGTCACGATGAGCTGAATGCTCGATTTGCGCAGCGATTCCACGACATCGAGGTTTTCCTCGCCCGGCACGGCGAAGATACGATCGACGCCTTCGTTTTCGAGCGCCCTGACAAACAGGTCGGATGCTTTCATTGGCAGTCTCCTTGCAACGCGAGTTCGCGGGTCATTGCGCCGCGCTCGGTGAGAATGGTCGACAGGTCCATGATCTGCAGAAGGAAAATGCGCGGGTCCATTAGCCGGACCTGACGCACGATGGGTGCAAAGTCCATATGCGCGAGGATATCGCGTTCGAGATCGATACCCGGTGCGATCTCCGTGAGTTCGAGTCCCTCGGGCACGCGACGAAACACGCAGCGTTCGGTCACATACAGCACGGGCTGACCGCGCGCGGCCGCGAATTCGCCATTGAAAGTGATCTGTTCGACGCGCTCCACGAACTTTTTCTTCGCGCCTTCCGCGATGATCTCGAGCCGCCCGCCTTCGATCTGCACCTTGAGTCCGCCCGCCGTGAAGGTGCCCGCGAACACCACGGAGCGCGCGTTCTGGCTGATGTTGATGAAGCCGCCCGCGCCGATGAGCCGCGCGCCGAAGCGGCTCACATTGACGTTGCCGCCGCGGTCCACTTCGGCCATGCCCAGGCAGGCGAGATCGAGACCGCCGCCATCGTAGAAATCGAATTGCTGATTCTGATGCAGGAGCGCATCGACATTGATCGCGGCGCCGAAATCGAGGCCGCCGAGCGGCATGCCGCCGATCACGCCTGGCTCGGCGGTCAAGGTCAGATGACTCAGCAAGTGCTCCTCGCCCGCGACAGCCGCCACCACTTCAGGCACGCCGATCCCGAGATTCACGACGCCGCCTGGCGGCAACTCGAATGCGCAACGGCGTGCGATCACCTTGCGCTCGTCGAGCACGGGGCTTTTCATCTCGCCGACCACGGCTTTCGTTTCGGCGGAGAACGCTGGGTCATAGACCGTGCCGTATGTCTGCGGCTGCGCGCCGGCGGACGCGAGCACGATGCGATCGACGAGAATGCCCGGCACCACCACCGCGCGCGGATCGAGCGTGCCGCTTGGAACGATCCGCTCCACTTGCGCAATCACCAGACCTTTGCCGTTATGCGCGGCCATGGCGATAGCTTGCGCGTCGAGCACGAGCGCTTCGCGCTCCATCGTGATGTTGCCGTCGGTGTCGGCCGTGGTGCCGCGAATCAGCGCCACGTCGAGCGGAAAGGCTTTGTAGAGCAGCCACGGTTTGTCATCGATCTCGATGACGCTGACGAGCTCTTCCGTCGTGCTCGCGTTGATCTTTCCGCCGCCAAGCCGCGGGTCGACGAACGTACCGATTCCGACTTGTGTGATCGTGCCGGCGCGATGCGCCGCGATATCGCGAAACAGATGCGACATCGTGCCGAGCGGAAGGTTGTAGGCTTCGATCAGGTCGTCGGTCGCCATGCGTGCGAGCTTCGGCACGAGCGACCAGTGTCCGCCAATAGCGCGCCTGATGAGGCCCGGCAGCGCGATGCGGTTGAGTCCGCGTTCGCCGCCGTCGCCCGGTGCGGCGGCGAAAACGACCGTCAAATCGCGTGGCGTGGCGGAGCTTCGGAAACGTCGTTCCAGCGCGATCAGCAATTCATCGGGTGTACCGATGCCGACGAATCCCGAGCAGCAGACGGCGTCGCCGTCGCGGATCAGTCCGATCGCTTCGTCGGCGGTCGCAATCTTGTCTGTCATGGCGGGACCTCTCTAAGCCAGCAAAATCACCGGAGTGCTCCAGGCGTGGCCGCAATAAAAAGCCCGCTTAAGCGGGCGTTGGCGACGGATGTCACATTCCCGGAAACTTCACGCCGAATGTTTGGGGCTGGTGTTCAATAGCTCGATGCTGGCGTTGGTCGCACCAGTCACACTATCCACCGTGCTCTCGCTTGCATCGAGAATGAGCTTGGGCGCAGCGCTTGCCGCATGCGCGGACGAGGCCACATCCGATATCGAAGCAATCGACTTTTGCACTTGCGACGAGCCTTGCTGCATGGCCGATTCGAACGCGCCCTTCATGCCGGAACCGTATTGCTCGTACTGGCTGCGCGCTTCCTTGAGGATGTCGGCTTCCGTCTCACGAACGATCTGGAAGAAGTGGCGCGCATAAGCGGCCGACTTCTCCGGCACTTCCGCGAACAGCGTCCACTGAAAACCCATGAAGTCGCTCGGTTTCACGTCCGAACCCGACGTGAGGACCGAGGCGCTTTCCTCGAACACAGCCTTGACCGTCTGCACATTCAGATCGGCAAGCTGTTGAAGTCCCATTGCATAGCGCTTCGTGATGCCGAAAAACGCTTCGAGTTGTGCCGTTGCCGCCGGTGCCGATGATTGAAGAATAGGAAACATTGTCCGCTCCATAAAGAGGTACGTGCGAGCCGATCCGTGGGTACGGCGCCCGTTTTTGCTGCATTGCAACAATGAGTCCATCATACGGGAGTGGTCGCATGCGTCAAGCGAAGTTTTTGTGATCTTTCGGTTTCCTGATGTTTTCCATTGGCGACACCGTTGAAGCGATTCAAGCAAGGTGCGTCAAGTCGAACGAACCGGTTTTGGCGCGCTTCGGAGTGGATGCTGCTTTTCTTTCCAAAGCGTTGGGACAAAGTAATGGTGTTATCGTGTATTCACAAGCATCGATGGTTCCAGGCCCCGATGTTGCTGAGACAAGTTATCTCATGCTGGCATGCAACAAGAACGTCCTCATCCGATGCATACATCAGGTGAATGGCGGCGCTTGGCGAAGCTGGCAAAATCTCCTGGGTCGTGTCGAAGGTCGAGGCGTTCGGTTGATCGCCCTAGTACGCCCGTTAATCCTTTGGACCCACCTCCATGAAGCTCCGCGTCGGTTTTCAATTGACCTATAACTGCACTCAGGCCACGCCTGCGGTGCTCATGCTCAACACGCATCCTTCCATGTCGGACAAGGTCGTCGTTGCCGATCGCATTACGTTCGATCCGCCGCTCGCGTTCACGCACTATTACGACGGCTTCGGCAACTTGTGCACGCGTATCGTGACGCCGTCTGTGGGTCCGCTCGTCGTGGCGACCGAAGGCGTGCTCGAAGTGCCCGATACGCCGGAAAGCTATCCCCTGGAAGATGGTCAGCTCCCGGTCGAACAACTTCCCGACGAGTGTCTGCAGTTTCTGCTGGGCAGCCGCTATTGCGAAACCGACTTGCTTTCCAACTTCGCGTGGCAACGGTTCGGCGGACTGCCGCAAGGGCGAACACAGGTTCTCGCCATCTGTGATTACGTGCACGCACACATCAAGTTCGACTACAAGACGGCACGGCCCACGCGCACGGCTTCCGAAGCGCATCAGGAAGGCATCGGCGTGTGCCGCGATTACGCGCAACTCGCGGTGGCGCTCTGCCGCGCCCTGAACATTCCGGCGCGGTATTGCACCGGCTATATCAGCGACGTGAACCTGCCGCCGCCTTATGCGGACCAGGATTTCTGTGCATGGTTCGAAGCCTATCTCGGCGGAACCTGGCAGACTTTCGATCCGCGCAACAACGCACCGCGCACTGGCCGTGTACTCATGGCGCGCGGCCGCGATGCGACCGACGTGCCAATCAGCATGACCTTCGGGAGCGCGGCCCTGGTCGACTTCAAGGTGATTTGCGAGCCGTGCGAATGATCTTCGCGTCCACCTTCAGAACGCCCACGAATCGTCCGTTATGAAAGCGTTTCACTGCACCGACTGCGGACATCTCATCTTCTTCGAAAACGTTCAATGCGAACGCTGCGGGTCGATGCTCGGCTTCATTCCGGAAACGGGCGAGATGAGCGCATTCGTCAAGCTGAAGGGGCCTCGGTGGGAAGCGAAGCCGGCGGACGGCGACGTTCGCTACAAGCCGTGCCACAACTATTCGGTCGAAAAGGTTTGCAACTGGATGGTGCCGGAAGACTCGCCGGACCCGTTCTGTCATTCTTGCCGTCTGACCGCCGTGATCCCGAATCTGAAAGCGCCGCGCCGTCGTTATTACTGGGCCAGACTCGAAGCCGCGAAGCGTCGTTTGCTGTACACGCTCGCCGTGCTGGGATTGCGGGTCGACACACGCAAGGAGCATCCGGAAACCGGGCTCGAATTCGAGTTTCTTGAAAGCCGCCGCGGCAAAAAGGTGTTGACGGGCCATCATAGCGGCCTCATCACGATGAACATCGCCGAGGCAGACGACGTGCGTCGCGAACGCGTACGCATCGCCATGCGCGAGCCCTACCGGACCTTGCTCGGTCACTTCAGACACGAGATCGGCCACTACTACTTCGATCGCCTCGTGGTGGGCGCGCGGCGAACGGCGTCGTTCCGCACGCTCTTCGGCGATGACCGGGCGAGTTACAGCGAAGCGCTTTCCCGCCACTATCGCAACGGCGCGCCTGCCGACTGGGCGACGAGTCACGTCAGCGCCTACGCGACCATGCATCCCTGGGAAGACTGGGCGGAAACCTGGGCGCACTATCTTCATATCGTGGATACCACCGGCACCGCGCGCGCATGCGGCATCAACATCGCGCCAGTGAGCCGCAAAGGTCCGAACTTCGCCGCGCAAGTGCTGCCTCACTCGCCGAGTTTCGAATTGCTGATGAAGCAATGGACGATGCTGACCTATGCCATGAACAGCCTCAACCGAAGCCTCGGCATGCCGGACCCGTATCCGTTCACGCTCGCGCCTGGCGCCGTGAAAAAGCTGAGGTTCATCCATCGTCTGATCGAGGCGCAGAGCCTCGAGCATGAACACGATCGCGTGGAAGCAAACTCGCCCTGAGTCCGCATTGAAGGACATCGATAGGTCAACGCGGCGATAAGTGTTCTTCGCCCGCCGCGCGACACCCTCAAGCAGATCCCACCTATTTGCTCCCGACCGCATGCGCGAACCTTCGTCCATGCCGGTTCAAGCCGCCTCCGGCACTTCGTGGGAATGGTGATTGCACCTACAAGTTGGCCAGCACGCGTTGCTCACTAGACGTGCCTGTTTTGGCTTCCTAAATTCTTTTGGATACCGCTATGCGCCTGCTTACTACACAATATGGTCTACCCCGCGTCTCATGGGGCGCCGTCATCGCGGGAGTCATCCTCTCGCTGATCGCGTACCTCATGTTGACGGTGCTCGGAACCGCTATCGGGGCATCGGTGCTGTCGCCACTGACTCAGCCCGATCCATCGCGCGGCTTCGCGTTCGGCTCCGGCGCCTACATGATCGTGATGACGGTCATCGCCGTGTTCATCGGTCCTATTTTGCAGGGCGTTGCGCGCCGGTTCTTGGCTGGCTGCATGGCCTGCTTGCATGGGCCGTGATGATCATCGCGATGGCATACGGCGCAACGTCGCTTGTCGGCAGCGCAGTGAGTGCGGCAGGCAGCATCGCATCGACCGGTGCGACGGCTACCGCCGCGGCCAACCCTTCGGCCGCAAGCGGCACGATGCTGGGTTCGCTCAAGGCGCAGGTTCAAGGCGCGGTTGCTTCCGCAACGGCCGCTGCATCTGGCCCGCAAGCTGAAGCCGATGCACGTCAGGCCGCCGATACCGCCGCACGCGGCGTCGCCCGCGCTTCGTGGTTCTCGTTCGCTGCACTTCTCGTCGGCGCGATCATCGCGATCGTGTCGGGTGGTGCGGGATTCCGTCACCAACCGCCGTTCGAAGATGCAAGCGGCAGCGCTCGCGATGACGTCGCCTTGCGCGCCGGTGCCGCAGGACGCCTTGCGCCGGACAACCGTGTCACACGCTAAAAACACTATCCGACTGATCCACGAAACCTGGAACCGCGCATGAGCACGCAGAATCGAACGGCGACAGGTGTCGTGGAAACGTCGACCTTGACCGCCACCGAAGAACGTCTGCACGTATCGACGGAAACGCTCGAAACCGGCATGGTGCGCGTTCGTGTCGTGACGCACACCGAGTCGCGCGAGGTGCCCGTCGTTCTGCACGACCGCACGGCACGAATAGAACGCGTTGCCCTCAATCGTTTCGTGGACGCGGAGTTTGCGCCGCGCCATGAAGGCGACACGTTGGTCGTGCCCGTCTTCGAGTACGTGCCCGTGACCGAACTGAGGCTGATGCTCAAGGAAGAAATCCGCATCACCACTGTAGTGACCGAAAAAAATGACGTGCACAGAGCCGAATTGCAACGTCAGGAAGTTGTCGTGGAAAGGCGCGTTGGAACGGTTGGAGACTGGATTGCGGACCCCGCGATACCGTCCTCGGGCTCGGGCAAGACATCTTCCTGAGCCGTTCTTCGAAGCAACGTCTGGCCGCCATTCAAATCACTCAAAATTACCCGGAGCAAAACATGACTCAAGCAATCGTTGGTGTATTCGATTCGTTTCAGCAAGCCGAAAGCGCGGTCGCGCGTCTCGTGGAAGGCGGTCTTGACCGCGCCGACATGGAAGTGCACGCCAGTGACGAGACGAGCGGCGCGGAACGTCCCGTGGTTGCAGATCGACCCGCTTCCGCCGCCACGGAAGAAGTCGGCATCGTCGGCAAGATCGAGAATTTCTTCGGCAACATGTTCGCTGGCGACGACCGGTCGGAAGACATCGGCAACTATCAGGAAGCGGTTCGTCGCGGTGGCGCGTTACTCACGGTCAACGTGAAGGAAGAATCACAGGTGCCGCTCGTGCGTTCGACGATGCACGAGGCGGGCGTCGTGGATATCGACGAACGCGTGGCGCATTGGAAAAGCGGCGGTTATGCGGGCTTCGATGCATCCGCGAAGCCGTTGACATCGGATGAAGTGCTGGCCGATCGCCAGTCATTCGCGGTGACGCGTGAGTCGCTCGAAGTCGGCAAGCGCGAAGTCGAAACCGGCGGCGTGCGCGTCTATTCGCGCGCCACTGCAACGCCTGTCAGCGAGACCGTCAATCTGCGTGACGAGCATGCGACGATCGAGCGCCGTCCGGTCGACCGGCCCGCCACGGCCGCCGACCTGAAGGAAGGCTTCGTGGAAATTCGCGAGACGGCAGAACACGCCGTCGTCGCGAAGACCGCGCATGTCGTCGAGGAAGTCGTCGTGGGCCGCAAGGCAACCGAGCGCACCGAGACGATCAACGAGACACTGCGCGGCACGGATGTCGAAGTTGAACACGTCGAAGCCAAGAACGTCGACCCGGTGCGTGCGATCGACGGAGTGAGCCCGGTTGCGCCTGTCAAGCCGACCTCGCATTGAGCCCGCGCGACTGACCGACGAGGAAACGCTGGCGCCGGGCTTCGTCAGCCGGCGTGCATCCACTGCAAGACCTGCCGCCAGTCCGCCTGCGTCACGACGCCGAACCAGTCGTCATGATCGGCGGCCGGCAGGAGCATGAAACGCGCGCGTTCGTGTTCGTTTGCGAAACGGCGCGCGTGCTCCACCGGGATCAGCGTATCCAGTTGCGCGCCCACGATCACGAGCGGGCCGTCGTAATGCGACACGGCGGCGACGGAATCGAAGCCGTCGTGCAGCATCCAGCGGATCGGAAAAATCGGATATTTTTCGGCGGCGACGTCGGCGAGCGAGTCCCACGGCGTGATCAAAACGACGCCCGCGAGCGCTGCTTCATTGCCCTTCACGACCTGCGCGGCCATGCCCGCACCGAGCGACTCCCCGACGAGATAAAGCGGCCCGCGCCACTGCGCGATGGTGGCCGCCAACGCTTCCCGCGATGCGGCCAGCGCCGCCTTCATCGTGCGCTCTCCCGGGCGTCTGCCGTGCCCCGGATACTCGACGATCACCACCCTGTAGCCGTCGCGCACGAACACGTCGGCGAGCGGCAGTTTGGTGTCGGCTGACTCCTCGTTACCGTGATAAACCATGAACGTCCCGCGCGGTTCGCGCCCGGCCGGAGTGACGACATAGCCCGCGAATTGGTCGCGCACTTGCAACAGGTCGATGCTTGCACCAGCGTGCGGGACTGTGCGAAGATCCGGCGCGCTCGGAGTGGAAGGCAGAAGCATCCGGTCCTGCACCATAAAGAGCGTCAGCGCCGCAAGCAGATAAGCGGCAATGGCAAAGCGTAGACCGTGGGACAGCAGGGGCATGCGAATTCTCTCGTTCGACATCATCAAGCTTTTTCAGACGTTAAAAGCATAATCATTCCAGCGCCCGCGCGCCGCGAAAGCCCGTTATGCCTCACATGGCATTAAAGTCGCGTGCCGGAACGCCGATACTACGAGGACAGTCACACGCCTCGTGCAATAGCATGCATATCAGTAATTCTCGCCGATGGGCGCCGCGCGGCGGCAAACGATGGATCATCGCGGCAAGCGCGCTCTTTACCGCCGCACTCATCCGCACGCTGCTGCACCCGCTGCTTGGACCCGTCATGCCCGGAACGGCGTTTCTCATTGCCGTTCTCGTCGAGTACTACTGCGGTCTTGCGCCGGCGGTTTGCGTGATGCTTGCCGGACTGTGTATTGCCGACTTTCTCTTCGTGCCGCCCTATGCACGCATCGAGGACTTCGACCGCGCGGATATCAAGCTGCTCGTGTCGTATCCGTTGATCACCATCGTCATGATGACGCTCGTCGAGCGGCTCAAGCGCGCGCAGTATCGCGCCGAGTTGCTCGCTTCGGTGGCGCAGTCGCGCTATGAAATGCTCTTGCGTCACGACAACGAACGCCTCATCACGCGCCGGGCGACCGAGGAAATGCACCGAATGCTCCAGCACGTCACGCAATACAACCGTTCGCTGATTCTCATCAAGGCGCTCGATCCGACGACGCGTGTCTCGCCCGCCAATTTCGTCGCGGCGGCGAATTCCCCGGTTATCGACGATGACGCGCCGCGCGCCGGCATCGCATATGGCGCCAAGCATGCCGATGCCCACGGCGAAGATATTGCCCGCGTCAGCGATGCCCTTCTGCCGGGGCTTCACCGTATCCGGTTCCAGTCGGACGAGCAGGACTGGCGGCCCGTCGAATGTGTTTGCGAGCGCTTCGCCACGCCATCCGGCGATTATCTCGTCCTCCGTTCGGCTGCCTGACCATGAACATGCCTTACTTTCCCCCCGCACAGAACCGGGATCACGCGGTCCTGCTGCTGCACGGCCTGTCCAGTTCGCCGCTCGAATTGCGCTTTCTCGCCCGCTATCTCGGTGAAGAGGGCTTCGCAACGCACACGCCGGAGTTGCCCGGATACAGCGCGGGCGCCGGACACGCTTCGATGGAAGAGTGGCTGCGCGCGGCCGTGGCGGAATTCGACGCGCTGGCGGCGCGGCATCGGCACGTTTCGGTGTGCGGCCTGTCGATGGGCGCGGCGCTCGCCGCCGCGGTCGCCCATGAACGCCCTTCCGCGCGCGCCCTGCTGTTGCTCTCGGTCACGCTCGACTATGACGGCTGGGCCATCCCGTGGTATCGATTCCTGCTCGACTGGGCGTATTACACGCCGTTGCGTACGCGCTATCGCTATCGCGAGCACGAGCCTTATGGTCTGCGCAATGAAGCGCTGCGCACGAAGATCGCCCGCGCGATGCAAAAAGGCGAGATCAGCGAAGTCGGCCCGGCATCCATTTCGATGCCCGCGCTGCACGAGGCCAGCCGTCTCGCGGCATCGGTGCGTGGCAAGCTGAAGCGCGTCACGAGCGACTGCCTCGTTATTCACGCTATCGACGACGAGACCTCGAGCCCGCACAACGCGCGATTCGTCGCGGCAAACATAGGCGCGTCGTTCTTGCGGACCATTTGGCTCGACGACTCCTATCACATGATCACGTCCGACAACGAGCGCGAAGTGGTGGCGCGCGAATGCACGATGTTCCTGCGCGAGAGCGCATCTGCCTGCGACTCCACCGATGGCACAGGTCCCGTGATGTCGCGTGCCCTGGCGCGTCGGCTCCGGCAAACGGCTGCAGGAGCGAAAAGAGCATGAAGCGCGCACAAACGTTCATCGCGCGCACCTGCGTGGCGCTTGCGGCCGTGCTCGCATTTGGACCGGCACACGCCGCCGACGCGGACACGCAAACGAATGGTGACTGGAAAATCTCGATCGGGCCAGGACTGTACGTGTTCCCCGAGTTTCCGGGATCGTCGCGGATCAAGGTATTTCCCTTGCCCGTGCAGGATATTTCCTGGCGCGACCGTATCTTTTCGCAAGGTCCGGACGTGCTCGGCGTCAACGTGCTGCGCGGGGAGAACTACCACGCAGGCATGTCGGTGAGTTTCGACTTTCAGTCGCGATCATCGTCCGATGACGCGCGACTCGACGGCCTGCCCAACGTGCACTACGGACCGAAGCTGCGACTATTCGCCGATTACACGTACTGGGCCTTCACCGGATCGACAGCCGTTTATCAGGACATCGGCGGCACCGGGCAAGGACTCACCGCGATGGCGGATCTCTATGTCTCCGCGCCCATCGGCAAATTGCTGCTGTCGGCGGGGCCGGGGCTGACTTGGGCCAATGGCGCTTATACGCGCACGTTCTTCGGCGTTTCACAGCCGGAAAGCGTGGCGTCCGGATTGCCGCAATACTCCACCGGCTCGGGCCTGCGCGACGTCCACTTCAATCTGGCCGCGAATTACACGATCTCTTCGCACTGGTCGGCCAACCTGGTCGCAGTCGTTGGCCGGCTCGAACGCTTCGCTGCCGGCAGCCCGATTACAGAACGCAGGTTGGATGTGAACGGAATGGCCTCGGTCGCATATCGCTTCTGAACGCAATCTATCAACCTGATTACATACAGATTCGAAAGAGCTTGAGATATCGGGCCTCACGCGCTTGCTTTGGAAATAAACTCCGCGCATTTAGTAAGACGTGAACTTGACGTCCCTTACGTTCCATCGCAACGTGCGTTAGCGCACAAAACCAGCCACGTCGCTGGCCATACTTGACCCACGTGACCTTCTTCACGTCTGAAAGGCTGCGATTTTCACCGCGACTTATTCAGTAGCTGCATTATTTTGAATATGGCACATTATGCGTGCCCTGCTTCGCCAAAACGGAATGAATATCTAATTCACGATGATCGCGAACGCCTTCAAAAATTGGATGCCCGACGAACTCTTCCTCCGTCTGCAGCATCGCAGAAAGATCGGGCGATTCCCGAGTCTTGCAAATCCCGAAACCTTCAACGAGAAAATGCTCCGGCGCAGTCTGAACCCGGACGCGCGCTTTACCGATCTGGCCGACAAGCTCATCGTGCGTGACTTCGTCAGGCGCGTGATCGGCGAAGAACATCTGATTCCGCTGCTCAAGGCGTCCGAGCTCTTCACCGAAGAGGATTTCGAGGCGTTGCCCGACTCCTTCGTCATGAAGGCCAATCACGGCAGCGGCTTCGTCAAGATCGTCCGCGACAAAGCGGAAACGAGTTATCAGGAACTGAGGACGCTTGCCGACCGGTGGCTTGCAACCGACTTTTCCAGAACCGGGCGCGAGCGGCATTACCGCGCGATTCAACCACGGCTGCTTTTCGAAGCCCTGCTTCTCGATGAACAAGGCAACATTCCCGCCGACTTCAAGATCCACTGCTTCAATCCCGAAGAGGGCCCTTCCAAGCTGTTTGTCCTGCTGATCTCCGATCGCTATACGGGCCATCCGCGCGGAGATTTCTTCGATGAATCGTGGAACCACCTCGACATCAGGATCGGACACTATCCGCGTAGTGCGACGCCTTGCGAGCGCCCGGCCAACCTCGACGCGATCCTCGCCAAGGCGAGAGCGTTGTCGGCATCCTTCGACTATGTGCGCGTGGATCTTTATGCACCCGACTGCAAGATCTTCTTCGGCGAAATGACCTTCACGCCGGGCGGTGGACTATATCCCCTCTTCCCGGACAGCGTGGATTATCAGTGGGGGCAAATGTTGCAGGCAGCGCCTCTGTTATCCACGCCGAAAATGTCGACGCGGACGATCGGGTGAATTGGCATGTGTGCGGTTGTCGAAACGCTGACACCGCCCGCATTGGTCACTCAGGCGTGACGTGAACACACTGAGCCATCGGTTCACGTCACGTCACATCGTTTCCCTAAAGCTCTTCCTCTTGAACAACGTCGCGTCCGCGGTTGGGTTGCATTTCGCAAGCCTTCGCTACCCGAAGCGTTCGTGCGTTATCGATGGTTCAAGATTTCGATCACGCTCTCTGCATTGTCTTTACGACGCATTCACGTTTTTTCATATTGCCGCCTCACGAAGCGCCGTTAAGGAAAAGCGTTTGCGCAACTCTGTAGTTCGAGAAGCGACCTGCAAATCCCGGCCGAATTCGTTCAGACTCGAAGTGTTCCGCGTAGTCCCTGGCGTCAACGCAGTCATCGCTTAACGCAGGTCTCGAGGGCTCTCGACCGCGCCTCTGGTCAAGGCAGCGCAGGCATCCTTTCGCCTTCGATTTATTAGTTCGCATTCCTACTATGTTTAAAGAATGGCGATTTTATCGCAGAGTAATTGGAGTTTTCCGCGAGAAGGCGGATTAGCATATTCGATGATTGATCGACGTAGATTTTTAGCTAGCCTGGGCGCGTTGTCCGGAACCTATACATTGGCCGCCTGCGGAGGCGGAAGCGAAAGCGACGTACCGAACTCGACATCGAGCGCTTCCGGGCGGTCCAGACAACTGAATCCCACTGCAAGAGCGGAGTCGCAAGGTCCATCGCCGGATGGCACGACCATTCCTGACGCAACCGCGATCGTGGACAAACGCGGCTCCGTCTGGACGGTGAATAACGGTGTCGTATTCCAGAACGACACGGCAATATCCATTGCCAACGTTTTGATGCTTCTCTGGTCGGGCGGAAAGATCTATCAGAGAAACACAAGCGGGCAATTCTATGTGTGGTCGAATGACTGGCTACTTTGCCGGGACCCGCGCACACCGCTCGCAGCGCAATCCGGCATGTTCTTCGGCATGAACGGTCATTACGATTATCTCTACACGCCCGCGCAAACCATCGCCATTTTGAATGGCATGGGTTGCAGTATCTATCGGCTCGGGTGCAATGAGACGTCGGCTGAACTCAGACCTGTCGCAAGGATGGCGAGGGCCATGAACGGAACGGGCATCGAACTGTTCTGTCTGATTCAACAAGGATTGACGGATGACTGGGGTAACCTGTTCGGGAGCGAGGCCGCGGCATACGCCAAGGCCTACAGCACAGGCGTGACGGTCGCGAGCACGCTGAAGCCCTACGGCGTGACGATGTACGAATGCGGCAACGAACTCACGCGCCGAGCTCAGACTGTAATCGACTCGAATCGCGCCGGAACGGATGTCGCCGACTTCAACAACGATAACTGGCCGGTCATGCGCGGCGTCATGCGCGGTTTGATCGACGGCGTGAAGGCCGCGCAGCCCGACGCCATGTGCGGCATCAACTTCTGCGTGGCGGATATCGGTGCATCGGACGCGTTATGGGAAGGCAATCAGCCGGACGGCACGAACGGTCATCCCGTAGTCCGCTGGGACATGACGACATGGCATAACTACGAAGTCTATGGCGATTTGTTCGATATCGGTTCGGATGGCGCGGGCCCGCACTTCGACCTGCCGCAATACTGCAAGGCGCGTTACGGCGTTCCCTTCATGATTACCGAGTGGAATGCCAATCCCGAACAAAGCGACGACTACCGGAGCGCGTTCGTGCAGTCCCGATTGCAATCGTTCTACGACGCCCGCAAGACGCACAACATTCAATCCACCATGTATTACGTGCTCGACAGCGGCGACCACACCTTCGGCATCATGCACAACAGCGTGCCGATCTTGCCGACGTATCTGAGCTTCGTGAATTTCGTCCGCTCGCATGCGGATTCCTGATGCCGCGCGAGACCGCATCACGTTGCGATCTCGCGCGCTTCGCCCGCGCGCGCCTCGACCAGAATGGCCTCCAGTTCCGCGTGCAACGTGCGGTTGTTGAAGTTCGTTTCGATAGTGTGCCGCGCGGTCGCGCGCATCTTGTCGGTGTCGATCTGTCCTTTGGCGATTTTTTCGAGCGCGGCGGAAATGCTCGGCCCCGAACGCTCGTCGACGAGCACGCCGGTCTCGCCATCCACCACAAGTTCGGGAATGCCGCTATGACGCGTTGCGACGACGATCGCGCCGGTAGCCATTGCTTCCATGATCGACACCGGAATGCCTTCCATGTCGCCGTTGGCGGCCGTCACGGACGGCAGCAGAAACACGTCGGTGCGCTTTAGTTCCGCGAACACTTCGTCCTGTGCGCGCGCGCCGAGAAAGTTGACCGGATTGCGGTTATTCGCGGCCATCGCGCGCAAGTCGGCCTCAAGTGGGCCGTAGCCGATCACGTTGTATTCCACGGGCAGGCTGCAATCGCGAACGCCGGCAATCGCATATTCAAGGCCTTTTTTCTCGACGAATCTTCCCACGCTCAGCACTTTGAGCGGGCGTCCGGGCTTCTGCTTGTCGGTGGCAAGCGGCAGTTGCTCGACATCCACTCCCACGTGATGCACGAGCGTCCGCGATGCAGGCGCGCCCCAGTCGATCAGGCGCATCCGCCAGAATTCGCTGACCGGCAGCGACAGCGACCCCCGTCCGAAGAGCTGCTTGTAGTGCGGCAGATAACGCTTGACGAGCGCTTCATCGCTCATGTCGAAGCCATGAAAGACGGTGGAGATGGGGCCTTCGAAATAGCCCGCATCGCGCAGATACATGGCGCGCACGCCGAGGGGACCGAAATGTGCGATTACCGCGTCGAAACTTTCGTGCGACATTGCTCCGCCGCCCGAGAGGTCGAACAGCGTCGAGCGGCAACCGGACGTCGCCGCGCGCCAGGCCACGCCGATGCGTTTGCGTCCTTCCGGCGTTGACAGTGAGCTCAGTCCGAAGCGCGCCAGATGCGCAATGCGTGCCGCCGTGCCCTGTTTGCGACGAAATATGCGTAATTCGATCTGGCCTTTGAGCGGATCGTCGGCGCCTTCGTCATAGCGCGCGGCAAGGACGACCACATGATGTCCTCGTTCCGCGAATCCCGCGATCTGACGGACCACGAAGGTTTCCGATGCAACAGGATAGCTGTCGACAACAAACGCGATTTTCATGCGCCTCTCCGCTTCCGCATCATTTTTCATGATGCGGGTACGCTAGTAAGGGGGACGAATCAAATGGTGTGCACGCTGCCATGCCGTGTTGCCCACACCTGCCCATCGTTCGATAGTGCTCAGGCCAGCATAGTCCAAAATGCCACGCATTGTTGCTTTGCCGCTGGCGCTTCGTTCATCGGTGCATTTATCTTTGCGCGTCGATGCGCAATTACGCACACCGATGGATCATGCTTTCTTCGCGGCAAGTTCCAGACCATGTTGAAACGAAGGCGTGACTGACGCCTTAAGGCCCACAACATGAGCAAGCAATTTGCCAGACCGTCGAACACAACATACTCGCGCACACGCCAACGCTCGCGATCGCTTGAGGAATGAACGAAGCAGCCACTGGTTAAATTCCACACGTTATGTATTTTTCGTGGAATATATGCTGACTATTCGTCTGGATATTGTAAAAAAGGCACCGGAACGGTTCGCTTCGGCCTCTTAACGGACGCGCTCCTATGGCCTGCGACCGAGCATCGACATACCCGCAAACTGTGCCGCGTCGCCAAGCGCTTCTTCCACGCGAATCGCCTCGTTCCACTTGGCCATGCGTTCCGAGCGCGAGAACGAGCCGACTTTGAGCTGGCCCGCATTCCAGCCAACGGCAAGATGCACGATGGTCGTATCCTCCGTCTCACCCGAGCGCGCCGATACGATCGTGCCAAACCCCGCGTTCTTTCCCGCTTCCAGCGCCGCATGCGTCTCCGTCACCGTACCCGCCTGATTCAACTTGATGAGGACAGCGTTGACATCGCGTTGCTCGGCGGCCTTTGCGATGCGCGCCGCGTTCGTCACGAGGTAATCGTCGCCGATCACCTGCACGCGTTCTCCCACCGCTGCCGTGAATCGGCGCAAGCCGGCCGCATCGTCCTCGCTCAACGGGTCTTCCATCGACACGATCGGGTAACGGTCGCACCATCGGAGCATCAGTTCGCACATGGCGTCGCTGTCGAGCTCGCGGCGCTCCAGGCCGAGCTTGTAACGCCCGCCCGAGCCGAATTCGGATGCGGCGATATCGAGCGAAATGGCGACTTGCTCGCCCGGAACGAACCCCGCTTCTTCGATAGCCGCGACGAGCGTATCCAGCGCCGCTTCGTTGCTCTCGAACACGGGCCAGTGCCCGCCTTCGTCGGCGACACCGGCAAGATGACCACGCTTCGCCATGATCCTGCCCGCAGCCAGATAGACCTCGGCGGTCATCTCCAGCGCTTCGTCGAAACTTTTCGCGGATGGCGCCATGACCATCAGGTCCTGAATGTCGATACGCTGGCCAGCATGCGCGCCGCCGCCGAAGATCTGGATTTCCGGGATCGGAATGCTGACGGTTCGGCCGTTGGCGACATAAGCCCACAGCGGCTGCCGACGGTCTGCCGCCGCGGCATGCAGAACCGCAAGCGACGTCGCGATCAACGCATTGCCGCCAAGCCGCGATTTGTCCTCGGTGCCATCGAGTTCGATCAGACGCGCATCGATTTGCGTCTGCTCGAGCGCATCCATGCCGATAAGCGCCGCCGCGATTTCATCGTCGATACCGCGTAACGCATCGCTCACGCCGAAGCCGCCCAGCGCGGCCGCCCCGTCGCGCCGATCCACCGCCTCGAAACGCCCGCGAGAAGCGCCCGCCGGGGCCATGCCGCGTCCTTTGGCGCCGCTTGCCAGCGTCACTTCCACTTCCACGGTCGGACGTCCGCGCGAATCCCAAATGCGGCGGCCGTGGACGGATGTAATCGCGCTGCTCATATTCAGACTCCCGCGGGTTTATCGATGGATGCCGCCTCGTTCCAGCGCTTTCGCCATTGCGCAAGGGAATCGACCGGTTCGATGAGAAGGCCGCGCGCAAGTTCGCGCACCGCCTGTATGTCGGCTGGATCTTGCAGATACTCGACGGGCGATTTGCCATCGACCCGCGCGAGCAACAATGCCGGCAAGAGCCGCGCGCAACGCAGATCCATGCGTTCCGCTGGTTCCCAATCGACAGCCGCCAGATATCGACCGCTCAGTGCGTCGAAGCTTCCGGCATAGCGTTCACGCCAATGCGGATTGAGAAAGCTCTTCAGGACGAGGTGATTCAGGCAGAACGCGAGGTCGAAGGCCGGATCGCCGTAGGTTGCGCACTCGGCATCGAGAAAGACGGGGCCGTCGGCACCGCACAGGATGTTCTTCGGGCTCACGTCGCCATGAACCAGCGCGATGCGCGCAGCCGAAACCGAATCCGCCAGATCGCCGAGTGTGTTCGCCAGGTCGGGATGACGCGCGGCTGTCGCCCGCAGATAAGGCTCGATGCGGATGGACTCGAAGGTATCGTGATTCGCGAACTGCGCCGCGAGCGCAGCCGACCCCGCGCTTTGCTCATGAATCTGCGCAAGAAGGAAACCGACTTGCGCGGCGAAAGTGTCGTCGATCTCGCCTTTCAGCAGCTTCGCCTTCCAGACGGGGTTATATTCCGCAGGAAGATACGCCATCGCGAAGCAGCCGAGCGGCGCGTCTTCGAACAGAAGCGCAGGCACCGCGTGCGGCAGCCAGGTCGCGACACAGCGCAGCCACGCGGCTTCGGCGGCATTGCGGCTGACGGGCGCATGCCAGTCCGCCGCGACCTTGAGCCTGCCGAGCGCGCGCTTGATGCAGAACGTAGCGCGGCGCGCATCGACGCGCCAGATATCCGAAGACACGCCACCCGTCAGGCGCGTGAAGCGCGGTTCTTCGTCGGCATCGAGCAGGCGATGCTGGCGCAACGCGTCAACAAGGTGCGCGAGGTCGGTGGCTTCGGTCATCGAATGTCGGCCGGGCGTTTGGCGAGTTCGGCAAAGTAAGTCCCGGCCTCATGTTATGGGATCGCGCAAGCAGGTGCAACGCGGATGGTAAAGTCACCAGACCATCACATCCGAGGACCGCATATGCGTCTCTTGCTCGCACTCATCCTTCCGTGGCTGCAGTTCTTCACGATCGGCCGACCGATTGCCGGCATCATTTGCCTGCTTCTTCAGATCACGTTGATTGGCTGGATTCCTGCCGCGATCTGGTCGGTCTACGCGCTCAGCCAGTACAACACCGAGAAGAAAATCCAGCGCGCCTTCGGAGCGCGCGGCTGACAGGCAGAACGCGCGGGCGTCAATGGGAATGGCGCGGAACATCGGCGCCACGGCATCCCACGAGAAAGTCGAAGTCGCAGCCCTGATCGGCTTGCAAAACGTGATCGATATACAGCTTGCCGTAGCCGCTCGTGTTCTCGCCCGCTTTGCGCGGTTCTTCCGCCCAGCGGGCGAGACGTGTCCTCAGCGCCTCGTCGCTGATGTCCAGATGCAGGCGCCCCGCGAAGCAGTCCATCTCGATCCAGTCGCCTTCTTCCACCACCGCGAGCGGACCACCGGCGCGCGCTTCGGGCGCTACATGCAGCACCACCGTGCCGTAAGCCGTGCCGCTCATGCGGGCGTCGGAGATGCGCACCATGTCGGTCACGCCCTGCGCCAACAGCTTCGGCGGCAAGCCCATGTTGCCGACTTCGGCCATGCCCGGATAACCCTTCGGGCCGCAGTTCTTCATGACCAGGATCGAATCGGCGGTGACGTTCAATTCGGGATCGCCGATCCTCGCCTTGTAGTCGTCGAAGTTCTCGAACACGACCGCCCGGCCGCGATGCTTGAGCAACGCCGGCGTCGCGGCGGACGGCTTGAGCACCGCGCCGTTCGGCGCGAGATTGCCTCGCAAAATGCACAGCGCGCCGTCTTCCACGAGCGGGCGGTCGAGTGGACGAATCACCTCGGCGTCGTGGATGGGCGCGTCTTTCGTGTTGTCCCAGAGTGAGCGGCCGTTGGCCGTCAGCGCGTCGGGATACGGCAGCAAGCCCGCTTCGCCCAGACGCCGGATCACGCCGGGCAAACCGCCCGCGTAGTAAAACTCTTCCATCAGAAAGCGTCCGGACGGTTGCAAGTCGACGAGCGTCGGCGTGCCGCGGCCGATGCGCGTCCAGTCGTCGAGTTCCAGGTCCACGCCGATACGGCCGGCAATCGCCTTCAGATGGATGGTCGCATTCGTCGATCCGCCAATCGCCGCGTTGACGCGAATCGCGTTTTCGAACGCCTGCCGCGTGAGGAGTTTCGAGAGCCGCAAGTCGTCGAGCGCCATCTCCACGATCCGCATGCCCGACATGTGCGCGAGCACGTAGCGCCTGGCATCCACCGCGGGAATCGCCGCGTTGTGCGGCAAGGTCACGCCGAGCGCTTCGGCCATGCACGCCATGGTCGATGCCGTCCCCATGGTGTTGCAGGTTCCAGCCGAACGCGACATGCCTGCTTCCGCCGACATGAATTCATGCAGCGTGATCTTGCCCGCCTTCACCTGCTCGCTCAGTTGCCATACGACGGTGCCCGAACCGATATCGCGACCCTGATGCTTGCCGTTGAGCATCGGGCCGCCGCTGACCGCGATCGCGGGCACGTCGCAGCTCGCCGCGCCCATCAGCAAGGCGGGCGTGGTCTTGTCGCAGCCGACCAGCAGCACGACGGCATCGACGGGATTGCCGCGAATGGATTCCTCCACGTCCATGCTGGCGAGATTGCGCGTCAACATGGCCGTAGGCCGCAGATTCGATTCGCCGTTGGAAAACACCGGAAACTCCACCGGAAAGCCGCCCGCCTCGAAGACGCCGCGCTTCACGTGCTCCGCGATCTTCCTGAAATGCGCGTTGCAAGGCGTGAGTTCCGACCACGTATTGCAGATACCGATAATCGGCTTGCCCTGAAACTCGTGGTCCGGGATGCCCTGATTCTTCATCCAGCTTCGATACATGAAGCCGTTCTTGTCCTGGGTTCCGAACCATTGAGCGGAACGGAGCAGGCGTTTTTCATTGGGCATGACGGATTCTCGACGAGGGTGGCAGGGTATGCGTGCTTATGTGCTGCTTATGTGTGTGCTTCAGGTTCTGGGGACCATCGCGAGCGGTTCGGCTTTGCTCGCGGTATCGGACGGCAAAGGCGTGCGCGGCTCTTTCGATCCGATGCCTTCGCCGAGCTTCGTCCCATTCGATTTACGGCGCGCGGCATGACGTTCGATGACTCGCTGCAACAGACAGAACGCGCACAGAAGCGAGCCGATCACGATGCGCGTCCACCATGAACTGAGCGTGCCGTCGAAGGTAATCAAGGTCTGGATGGTGCCGAGAATGCCGACGCCGAACACCGAACCGATCACATAGCCCACGCCGCCCGTGAGCAAGGTTCCTCCGATCACCGTCGCGGCGATGGCGTCGAGTTCCATGCCCTGCCCTTGCAGTCCGTAGCCCGAGAGCACGTATAGCGTGAACACCACGCCGCCGAGCGCCGAGCAGAAACCCGAGAGCGCATAGACGCCGACCTTGGTGCGCGCGACGGGCAAGCCCATCAGCAGCGCCGATCGTTCGTTGCCGCCGACCGCATACACGTTGCGTCCGAAGCGCGTGAAGTGGGCGACGAAGATCGCCACGATCAGCGTGACGATGGCGATCAGCGCGCCCGTCGTGAGCGACGCGCCGCCGACATCCACATGAAAGGCGGACAGCGCGCGGAACGTGGAATCGGTGATGGTGATGGATTGCGTCGTGATGAGAAAGCAGGCGCCGCGCGCGAGGAACATCCCGGCCAGCGTGACGATGAACGGTTGCAGCCTGAAGAAGTGGATGAGCGCGCCCATCGCCGCGCCATAGCAGGCGCCGAAGGCCAGCACGAGCGGCACGATGATCCACACCGGCCAGTGCAGACGTTCGGCGAACACGGCGCACAGGATCGTCGTCAAAGCGACGACCGAGCCGACCGACAAATCGATGCCGCCCGACACGATCACGAACGTCATGCCAATGGCGACGATCAGCAAGAACGCGTTGTCGATCAGCAAGCCGAGCAGCACTTGCAGCGAGAAGAAGCCGGTGTACATCACCGAGCCGAAGCCGAAAAGAGCCGCGAACAGAACGACGGTGACGACGATAGGCAAGATGCGCGGGTCCGTCAGACGGTCGAAGAAACTTTTCATCGGGATGCCTCCGCGAGCGGCTGTTTCGAAGCGGACGGAAAGACGCGTCGCAACTGCCGCATCAGCACGGCGCGCGCGGTGGACGACTGAATCACGCTGACGACGAGCACCACCGCTGCCTTCACCACGAGCGTCGCTTCGGGCGGCACACCGATGGAATAAGTCGTGTAGGTGAGCGTCTGGATGATGAGCGCGCCGAGCACCGTGCCCGCAAGACTGAAGCGCCCGCCGAGCAGCGAAGTGCCGCCGAGCGTGACGGCGAGAATCGCGTCGAGTTCGAGCAGGAGGCCGGCGTTGTTGCCGTCGGCGCTGCGCACGTTCGAACTGGCGAGAATGCCCGCCATGGACGCCGTCAACCCGGAGAATGCATACACGCCGAACACGATCACGTTCGAGCGCAAGCCGACGAGCCGGGTTGCAACCGGATTCACGCCGATAGCCCGAATGAAAAGCCCGAGCGCGGTGCGATCGACGAGAAGCGCCGTGAGGATGAGCGCGCCCGCCGCGATCCACACGGAACACGGGACGCCCGCCAGATAGCCGCCGCCGACCATCAAATAAGCCTGCGCGCCGATCGGGATGATCTGGCCGCCCGTCAGCAACTGCGCGACGCCGCGTCCCGCAACCATCAGGATGAGCGTCGCGATGATCGGCTGCATGCCGATGAACGCCACCAGCAAGCCGTTCCACATGCCCGCGAGAACGCCGACCGCGAGCGCCGCCGCGATGGCAAGCGTCACGCGGGAAGGATCGTCGGCGAGGATCGTGGCGGCCGTCGCGCCGGCAATCGCGACGATCGCGCCCACCGAGATATCGATGCCGCGCGTCGCTATCACGAGCGTCATGCCGAGCGAGACGAGCACGAGCGGCGCCGCGCGATTCAGGATATCGACGGGCGCGCCGAACAGGTGGCCATCGAGCATGGCAATCGACAGGAACCTTGGGTTATGCGCCAGATCGAGCAGACACAGCGCGACGAGCGTCACGCAGGGCCACACGAGCGGATGCTGCAAGACACCTTTGATACGGTTCATTGCGATCCTCCCGCGATCAGCCGATACACCTCGTCTTCCGAGGTCGTATGTCCCGCGACCTCGGCGACCTTGCGCCGGTCGCGCAACACCGCAATCCGGTGACTCACGCGCACGACCTCGCTCACTTCGGACGAGATGAAGAGAATGCCGAGCCCTTTCGCGCAGAGCGCGAGCACGCGGTCCATGATCTCGAACTTCGCGGCCACGTCTATGCCGCGCGTCGGTTCATCGAGAATCAGCATGCGCGGCTCCGTTGCAAGCCAGCGCGCGAGCAGCACCTTTTGCTGATTGCCGCCAGAGAGCAGACCGATAGGCTGCTCGGCATCGCGCGCCTTGATGCCTAGCTGCTCGATATAGTCGTCGGCGATCTCGCGTTGCTTCGCCTTCCGAATGCAGCGCCAAAGCCCGAGCCGCGCCTGAAGCGCCAAGATGATGTTCTCGCGAATCGACAGGTCCGCGATAATGCCTTCCTTCTTGCGATCCTCCGGGCAATAGCCGATGCCCTGACGCACCGCATCGCGCGGCGAATGCAGCTTGACCGGCTTGCCGGACACCTTCGTCGCGCCTGCATCGGAACGCTCCGCGCCGAAGAGAAGCCGCGCGGTTTCCGTGCGCCCCGAACCGAGCAAGCCCGCGAGCCCGAGTATCTGACCCGGCTGCACGTCAATATCCACGGGATTCATCAAGCCGCGACGGCCCACGCCGCGCATTTCGAGAAACGGCGCAGCCGCGCCTCGTTGCGCGGGCGGCTCGGAAGCCGCGCGCTTCAGGCGCTCGGTCATGCGTTCGTGGCCCACCATCTTCGACACGAGCAGTTCGACCGGAAGATCTTTCGCGAGATATTCGCCTTCGCGCTCGCCATTGCGCATGACCGTGATGCGATCCGATACCGCGTAGGTCTGTTCCAGAAAGTGCGTCACGAAGAGAATCGCGAGACCTGAATGGCGGAGCTTGCGCAACACGTCGAAGAGTCGCGTGACTTCGCCGTCGTCGAGACTGGAGGTCGGTTCATCGAGGATCAGGACGCGCGCATCGACCGACAAGGCACGCGCAATCGCCACCATCTGCTGCACGGCGATGGGATACGTATCGAGCGATTTCGTGACGTCCACCGAAACGTTGAGGTCCGCGAGCGCCTTTTGCGCCCGCACGTGGATGCTCTTCCAGTCGATCGCGCCATGCCGCTTCAACTGCCTGCCCGCGAAAACGTTCTCCGCCACCGAGAGATTCGGACACAGGTTCACTTCCTGATAGAGCGTGCGAATTCCGGCGGCTTCCGCTTCCATGGGCGCGGCGAAATTCACGGAACTGCCACCGAGCCGGATCTCGCCTGCATCGTGCTCGTGGACGCCCGTCAGCACATTGATGAGCGTCGATTTGCCGGCGCCGTTCTGCCCCATCAACGTATGAATCTCGCCTGGAAACAAACGAAAATCGACGTCGTGCAGTGCGCGCACGCCGGGGAACGACTTGGACAAACCAATGGTTTCGAGCACGGGTGTGTCGGTCATGGATATCGCCGGAAAGGGAATGAGTCGTCCATCGCGCTCACATGATGGCGCGATGGACGTGCGATGGCGCCCGAGCTTCAGTATTTGCGCTGCGGCAGCGTGGCCGCGGCGACGCTCATCGGGAAAATGGTCTCTTCGGTCACGATACGCTTGGGCAGTTCCTTGCCCGCGACCACATCCTTCACCGCGGTCATCAACTGCGGGCCGAGCAGCGGACTGCATTCCACGTCCACGTTGATCTTGCCCGCGACCATGGCGTCGAAACCGCCCTTGGTTGCATCGAACGAGACGACCGTGATGTCCTTGCCCGGCTTCATGCCCGCCTCCTCCATTGCCTGAATGGCGCCGAGCGCCATGTCGTCGTTATGCGCGTAGACCACGTTGATCTGCTTGCCGTAGGTCTTCGCGAAGGCTTCCATGACCTGCTTGCCGCCAGCGAGCGTGAAGTCGCCGCTTTGCGAGGCGATCACCTTGAACTTGGGATCGTTCTTGATGACTTCGAGCAGACCCGCACGCCGGTCGTTCGCCGGCGCCGATCCCACCGTGCCCTGCAACTCGACGATGTTGATCGGCCCCTTCTCGTTCTTGTAGCGTTCTTCCAGCCACTTGCCGCCGCGCCGGCCTTCTTCGAGGAAGTCCGAGCCGATCATCGTCACATAGAGCGACTTGTCTTTCACGTCGATGTTGCGGTCGGTCAGGATCACGGGAATCTTGGCGTTTTTCGCTTCGATGAGAATCGGCTCCCAGCCCGACTCGACGACCGGCGAGAACGCGATCACATCGACCTTCTGCGCAATGTAGGAGCGTATGGCCTTGATCTGATTTTCCTGCTTCTGCTGGGCGTCGGAGAATTTGAGGTTGATGCCCGCGTCTTTCGCGGCGGACTTGACCGAGACCGTATTGGCCGTGCGCCAGGCGCTCTCCGCGCCGACCTGTGCGAAGCCGAGCGTGATCTTCTTGTCGTCGGCGTGTGCATTCACACTCGCGGCGAGTACCAGCACCGAACCAAGCATTGCGCCGAGCACCGCGCGTCGGGTCTGTTTCATGGCTGTCTCCTGATTGGATCATGTGCGCCGCGGCTCGAAGTCCGGGGTCGAAGGCTCAGGCTGAGCCCCGGGCAAGGTTAGCCCTCACTCCCATGATGGTCCAATCACTTATTCAGCGATCCCGATACCAATGTTGATATAGTGGAAAACGCGATTCGGGCTTACCCGGTCAGGCGCTCAGGGCATCGGCGGACACGCCGTATACTTCGGCGGCGGCGTCGTGAAGCGCATGCAGCACCACGGTCGCCGCGGGCGAGAGCGCATGCGCTTGCCGCGTGATGATGCCGAATGCATCCATGCGGCAAGGCAGGTCGATTGCAAGACGCTTGAGCGTGCCGAAGCGCTCGTATTGCCGCGCCACTTCATCGGGCATGACGGCGAGCATGTCGCTCTGCAACAGAAGGCTCGAGATCGCCAGAAAGTTGTTGGTGTTGACCACATTCCGCGGCGGGTTCAGCCCAAGCTCCGCGAACGCCATGTCGATACGATGCCGCAAGACACTCCCCGGCGGATGCAGCACCCATTCGGCGTCGGCGACACCGCTCATGGTGAGCCCCGCAGTCTGTTCGAGCGGATGCCCGGGGCGCACCACCACGCACAGCGGTTCATCGGCGATGGGCGCGTATTGCACGGCGGGCTTCAGTTGCACGTGCTGCTGGAGCACGCGGCCGATCATCACGTCGAGTTGCCCCTGCGTGAGAAGCGGCAGCATGACATCGGAAGTCTCCACCTGCAGCCAGATTTGCAGTTGCGGATACTGCGCCTTCACGCGTCCGATGGCGAGCGGAACCATTCTGGCCGCCGCCGCCGCGATCACGCCGACGCGCACTTCGCCCACCAGACCGGCGCGCAAGGCGGCAATCTCGTCTTGCGCCTTGTTGAGATTCGACAGCACCATGCGCGCATGACGGATCATCACTTCGCCGTAGAGCGTCGCCTGCATGCCGTGCGGCGTGCGATCGAAGAGACGCACGTCCAGCACATCTTCGAGTTCCTTCAGAAGCCGCGATGCCGCTGGCTGCGTCATGCCGAGGACATCGGCGGCACGGCGCACGTTGCCCTCTTCCTCCATCGCGGCGAGCAACAAGAGCTGGCGCGTCTTGAGCCGCGCGCGCACGAACCAGTTCGAGTGTCCCTGTGTCAATGCCGTCTCCCGGTTTTATGTTCGTGGTCGCCCGATGCCTCGCGTTATCGCCCGGCGCGCAACTCGCGCACGCCACGGCCGAGCCTGCGGCGCAGCAAGGTGCGCAAGGTCGCCGTATCGGCATAGCCGACTTCGCTTGCAATCTTCTCGATGTCGTAGCCGATAGCGACGAGGTGCTGCGCGCGTTCTATGCGCAAGTCCTGAAAGAACGCCAGCGGCGACTTGCCGAGCACCGACTCGGTACGGCGCTGCAACGTGCGCGGCCCGACCGACAAGGCACTCGCCGCCGCCTGAAGCGAAAAGCCCGCCGCGAGATTGTCGCGCGCCCATCGCTCGAAACGCGCGACTAAAGGGTCGGCATGCGCGAGATGATCGGGGATGATGTATTCCGCCTGCGATGCACGCTTGTCGATGAGCATCATGCGAGCGACACGCGTCGCCAGTTCGGGACTCGCCTGACGCAGCAACCATAACGCGAGATCGAGATGACCCATTGCGGAGCCCGCCGTGACGACGCCTTGCGATGCGACGACCATGCGCGAATCGTCGAGCATGACGGCCGGATAGCGCTGTCGAAAAAACGGTGCAAGCGACCATGTGGTCGTGGCCTCGCGATGATCGAGCAAACCGGCTTCGGCCAATATGAACGTGCCGATGCACGCCGCCGCTACGCCCGCGCCCGCAGCGTGCCGCGCTTGCAGATAAGCGATCGCCTCGCGCGTGTCGCGACGTTCGAGCGCCTCGGCAAGACGCTCCGGCTGCCTCACGTTCAGCGCGGGCACGACGATCCAGTCCGGCGACGGCGCGCTGCTCGCCAATTCGACCGAAGTCGACAAGCCATGCGCGGTGCGAATACGTCTGCGCATGCCGATGAGCCTCACCTCGAACGGCGCGGCCTCGAACCCTTGCGCGGCGGCCACTTCGTTGGCCATCGAAAAGGTATCGAGAAACACGGTCAGTCCGGTGTCGAACAGGCCGTCGAGCGCGAGGATTGCCAGTCTCATGTCGCAAATAGTGCTAATAATGTCATTTGCGACTATAGCCCCGTGCGCCCGGGCCGTCTAGACTGCACAGCAATCACACGCCATTGGAGCGCCCATGAGCCATCCGAAACCTGCCGACCTCGACCGCCCTATCTGGGAGGCGCTGACGACCCGACACGCACACCTCGCGCTCGGCGACACGCTCGTTCGTCGATATCATCCCGACGTCGCGCCGTTCGCCGCGCTGGCAACCGCAACGCCGGATGCGTATGACGCCCTTCACCGCCTTCTGCAGCCTGGGCAGCAAGTGGCCTTGCTCTCCACGGAGCCCTTGCCGTCATACGATGCCTTGCAGATAACGCGTGTCGGCATCCTTCATCAGATGGTCGCGAACACTCGCAAAGCGCCCAAAGCCGCAAGCGTCGAAAAGCTGGATGTGATCCGACTCACCCAGGCAGATAACGACGACATGCTGGATCTTGCCGGAAGAACGCGGCCCGGGCCGTTCTCCGTGCGGACCCGCGAGACGGGCAATTACATCGGCGTGCGAGACAACGGGCGACTCATTGCAATGGCCGGTGAACGCCTGCATCTGGATGGTTACGTCGAGATCAGCGCCGTATGTGTCGATGAAACGCATCGCGGCAGAGGCCTTGCCGGGCGGCTCATGCAGATCCTGCAACGAGAGATCGAGGCGCGCGCGGAGACACCGTTCTTGCACGTGTTCAGCGACAATCTCGCGGCTATCGGTCTATATGAACGTCTTGGCTTCGAGTTGCGGCGCGCGTTTCATCTCGCGCGAGTCGAGCATGCGGCCTCGCGCGAATTGATTTGAAGCATCAGGCGTCAGGCATCAAGGCGCGGTGCCGACCGGTTCGCCGCGCCGTTTCTCGGACACAGCCGCGAGCGTCACGCGATTGCGTCCGCCGCTCTTCGACACATACAAGGCTTCGTCGGCGCGGCGCATGGCGTCGTCGATAGTCGAGCCGCTATCGGGTCGAGCCACCACCACGCCGATGCTCACGGTCGTCGGAGGAAATTGCTGGCGAAGTCGCGCGCCGTTCGAATTGGCCACGTCGATACGCATGGCCTCCGCCACCGCCTCCGCGCGGCTGCGGGTGCAGTCGGCGAGCGCCACGACAAACTCCTCGCCGCCGTAGCGCGCGACCAGATCGTGCGGTCCTCTCGCATGCTTCACGAGACATTCGGCGATGAACTGCAACGCCCGGTCGCCGGCTTCGTGGCCGTGTGTGTCGTTGTAAGCCTTGAAGCGATCGGCATCGACGAAAAGCAGCGCGACCGGATAACCTTCGCGCGCTGCCGAGGTCCAGAGTTCGTCGAGCGCCGCATCGAGCTTGCGGCGGTTGGCGACGCCGGTCAGACCGTCTGTGTCCGCGATCTCGACGAGCTTCGCCTGCGCCGCGTCGCGCTGGCGCACCGCGAAGACCAGCAGCCAGACCACGATGGTGAACGCGCCCGCCACGGCCACCACCAGCGTGCCGATGATGAGCGAGTGCTGCTGCCACTCCGAGGTCACGTCGTCCTTTCCGAGCGCCACCATCATCACGAGATTGCTGCCGCGCACGCGCGCAAACGTCATGATGCGGTCGACGTTGTCGACGGGCGAGCGCGCGTCGAACGAGCCGCTCTCGACGCCGAACATCTTCGAGAAGATCGGCCAGCCGCGAATGCTGCTGACGCTGCCCGGACGCAGCTTCGGATTGCGCGCGACGATGTCGCCATCGCTCTGTACGATCGTCGCCGCGCTTTCGTGGCCGAGCCTAATGTCATCCACCAATTGCTGGAAGTAATCGAGGTTGATGGAGATGAGCGCGACACCGCCGAAGCTGCCATCGGCTTTGGAAATCCGCCGGCTGAGGGCAATCGATGGCGCGCCGTTTCGCAGACGCGACGCGTACGGCTTCGAGATGAAGAGCCCGACATTCGGATTGGCGCGATGCACCGTGAAGTAATCCCGATCGGAGAGATCGACGGTCGGAAGAAGCCGCGCCCGGCCCTGCACGATCCGGCCGCGTTCGTCGAGCGCATAGATGCCGCTGATATAAGCGGCGGTGGTCGAACGGTCGAAGAGAATCTGCCGGCGCAGTTCAGGCGGCAGCTTCAATATGGTCGGGTCCGCCATGCCGTCGACGACGGCCTGCAGCGAGAGATCGTAGATTTCGAGGTTTCTCGACATGTCGCGCGCGAGCGCCACCGCGACGTTCGCCGACGTGCGGCGCGCCTTCGCGATGGCTTCCTCGCGGCTCGAGATCAGCACCGCGACGGTGGCGATCAGCACGATGACGCTCGCCAGTGTCGCGCCGAGCGCAACCAGCACCGAGTGTCTGTCGACCCACGATGCCGGGCTTTCTGCTCGGACGCTCCTCTTGAACCACGGTCCCAACGATTCTCTCCTGCCGAACCCCGCCACGCGACGCTCGACGACTCGCTTTCTTATTCGTTGCTAAAGAGCCGGTTTAGCGGACTTCTGCTCGCTGTCCGCGCGGCTCGCATAAAGGTTTACGGCCAGATTGCGCAACTTTTGAGCCCGTGCCGGCCAAACGATGAACGCGGAGTTTACCGGAGCCCGAGCCAAGCGCCACGGCCATTCCGCTGCCGTTCAGCAATCAAAAAACCACAGGCAATTAAGTCGGCAACAAGCCGTGCTACCATCAACCGTATGAGTATTATGAAATAGTAGGTACGTCTTATGACGTCCAGACCTTTCCCGTTCGCCTGACAAAGCCCCCTTCGGCACGATGCGAGCAAGCTTAGCGGAGCGAACATCCGCAGCTAGAAACCAGGCGTGATACGGGGAGGAGGTCGCGGGCGCGCCACCGCCAAGGAATTTGAATCGATGTTTCGCGCAAACATGTGCCGGCGTCGGATGACTCCCCTTAGCGTGACCGGGGTGTTTCATGACTGAGTTCGCGACTCAACATTCCGACCCGTCGGACCGGGTTTCGTTTCCTCCGCTCAATTTCAGGGCTGCCCGCCGGCGGCTCGTCCTCGCGCTGACCGCCTCGGTGGTCGTGCCGCTAAGTCTGTCGGCGCTTTACGCCTACTACACCTACGAACGTGCGGTCGCGGAGCAGTCGGAGATACTCAATCGGCTGGCGTGGGTCGCGGAAGGCAAACTCACCAATCTGCTCGACTCGAACCGCGACCTCATCTCGCGCGTCCAGGACGTGGTCGGAACGGCTGACGAGCGGCAGATTCTGCGCGAACAGGCAAGCCTGCACAGGAAACTCGAAGCGCTCGTCGCCAATCATCCGCAGGTCGTCGCACTCTCCATCGTCGATAAAAACGGCCAGTTGATCGTCAGCAGCCGCTTCTCCCCGACGCCCGACGTCTCTATCGGCGACCGCGGCGACTTCATGGCGACGCGCGCGGCCTCCTCGCAGCTCTATGTCTCGCTGCCCGAGCGCGGCCGCGTTCAGGGCACCGATATCGTGAACACGCTCGCCGCCCGGACCGCTCCCGACGGGCGCTTTCTCGGCGCCATCGTCGTTTCCCTGCATCGCTCCTACTTGCTGCAGTTCTATCAGCGGCTCATCGCCGAGACGCCTGCGTTGACGGTCGGCCTCTATCGCGCCGATGGCGGCATTCTGCTTCGCCTGCCCGCGCCACGCCTGGCGAACCCGCCACCGAAGCACGAGCCTCTCGCGGCCGCGTTCGCGCGAGGGGCGGAACAGGGCATCATCAAGATCGATTCGCCGCTGGACGGCACCCGCAAGATGCTCGCGTACCGGCGCGCCGGTCAGTACCCCGTCTACGTTTCCGCCGGCTACGCAATCGACGATGTGGTCAGCAACTGGCTGCGCGACGACATGTCCCTCGTGGCCGTCGCGCTGATTCCTTGCATGTGTCTGTGCGTGCTGATCGTGTTTTCGCTGCGGCGTCTTCGCGCGGAGGAAACCTCCTGGCAGAACTGGCGGCGCGAGCTGTCGCGGCGCCGCTCGGCGGAAGCAGCCACGCGCAAGATGCAGCGCATGGGCGCGCTCGGCAATCTCGTCGCGAGCGTCGCCCATGACTTCAACAACCTGCTGATGGTCGTGACGGCCAACATGGAGATCGTCCGGCGCAAGAACTACAACGGCGTCAAGAACGAGATCGATGCAGTGGAGCGCGCCTCCACGAGCGCGCGGGCGCTCGCGCGCCGTCTCATGAGCGTGGCGCGCCGACAGCCGTTGCAGATGCAGACCCTGCTACCGGGCGCGTGGCTGCTCGAAACCGAGGCGCTGATCCGCTCGGCTGTAAGCAGCAAGGTCGCCGTGCAGATCGAAGTGGCGGAGGCGTCATGGCCGATCAAGGTCGATCCATCGGAAATCACTTCGGCGATCATCAACATCGCGGTCAATGCGAAGGACGCGATGCCGCAAGGCGGCACGTTTATCGTTCGCTGCAGGAACGTGGCGTTATCCCAAGGGCGCTACGAGCTCGAAGCCGGCGAGTATGTCGAATTCTCCTGCCAGGACAGCGGCACCGGCATGACGCGAGAAGTCGCCCAGCACGCGTTCGAGCCGTTGTTCACCACCAAGCAGGCTGGCGCGGGAACCGGGCTCGGCCTTGCACAAGTGCTCGCCATGGCCGAACAGGCGGGCGGCAAGGCACGCGTGGAAACCGATGTCGGGCGCGGCACCACGATCTTCTTCTACCTTCCGCACTGGACGGCGGGCGTCACGGAAGCATCTCCGGCGGAGCGCGAGGGTGCCATCGAACCGGGCGGCGCGAAGTCCACCATCCTGCTCGTCGAAGACAACGAGGAAGTGGCGGCGGGGCTCGTCGCCGTTCTCGATGTGCTCGGCTGGAGCGCGCGCCACGAGCCTTCCGGCGATGCCGCGCTGAAGGTGCTGGAAGAAGGCCTCGAATTCGACCTCGTTCTGTCCGACATCCAGATGCCCGGAACTTGCGATGGCATCGGCCTCGTCGAATGGATCAAGCGGCAACGCCCCAAGCAGGCCGTGACGCTGATGACGGGTTATGCGGAGCATCTCGAACAGGCGCGACGCCTCGGTGTCGCCGTGCTGTCGAAGCCGTTCAACGCGGACGATCTGGACATGTTGCTCAAGGGCGTGGCGCTATCGTCACGCCATGCGTGAAACTTGAGCGTTGAATTTCGAACCGGCGTTCGCAAGTTTTCTCAAGTCCGCGACCTTTCGGTCGTTAATCTGGTCACGGATTGATTGTGCAAGAGACTGCCGCTGATTCAGGCGATCGTCGATCACATAAAGCGCTGCAGTCCCAGGGGGTTGTCAAAAGTCTGATTCGCTGCGTGGCGACTTGAAGGGCGTGCGAGAGCACGCCCTTTCTTTTGGACGGTCGTAACGCTCGACGACTTTCTTCAAAGACTGCGCAACCAGTCTTGCCAATGCGGCGCCTCGATCACCGAGCGCGCGCGCATGAACTTCCACGCGCCGTATTTGGCGTAGTCGAAATCGAGCGTGGAGATCTCGTTCTGCAACATGGACCAAGTGGCCCACTTGATATCGGCGAGCGCCTTGTGCACGGTGACGCGTGCCATGACGTCGTTGCTCACGCGGCCGAAGTATGTCTCGACCAGTTCCGTTTCCACGTCGGCCGTGAAGAACATCTCGCCGGAGAGCGCGCCGATGTCATAACAGCGGTCGTTATTCGATGCGTATTCGTAGTCGATAAGCAAGATCGTACCCGCATCGTCGCGCAGAAAATTGCCCGGCATGGGATCGTTGAAGCACGGCACGATATCCAGTCCCGATGACTCCAGCGCCGCGCGCGCCTCGCGATAGCGCGCGTGAATCAGCGCGAAGTCGGCGGGCAGCGTGCCGCCTACTTCATGCACTTGCGCGACGTGTTCATCGATCAGATCGAAAATGGTCTTCGTGAGCGGCAATGGCGGCGCGCCGTGCAGCGTGCGATACGCGTGCATGACCGAAGCGCGCACGTTGCGCTCCAGAAAGTCGCGGTTCGAGCAGGTCGCGCGGCCTTCGACGAAGTCGTTGATCTCCACGCCCTGCTCGAAAGCATAGTCGTAAAGACGCGGACCAATGCCGATCTGCTCCGCGAGCCGGCTTGCGGCAAACGCAGCCTTGCGGTCGATGAACTGCTCCGTGCCCCGGCCCGGCACCTTGACGAAATAGCTTTGCGCTTCGCCGTCGACCCACACGCGCCAGTTCGTGTTGCTGATGCCGCCCAACACGGGCGCATAGCGCAACGCGCGACCCGACCACGGTTCGATCCTTGCAAGCACCGCTTCCACCTCGCGCTCGGCGTCGCACGCGGCGGCGCCAATCGTCTTGATCTGCATGAGCATGACCTCTCAAATCGATGCCGGCGCGGCGTCGAGGTTCCAGCGCGGCAGCGCCATGGAGCAACGCAGCAACCGCCATTGCGCATACTTGAGGAACTCGACGTTGCGGCGCGGCGAGTCGCGGTCCATGCGCATGCCCCACAAGCCCCAGCGCAAGTCGTCGGCGAACGCATAGGCGCGGCAGCGCGCGAGCATGCGTTCCGAGGCGGCGCCCATCGACATTTCGATGGCCTGCATCCAGTCGTGTCCGAAGCCAAGCACTTCATTCAACGTGACGGCCAGGTCGAACGCGGGATCGGTGTTCGCGGCTTCGTCGAAGTCCACCAGCATGAGCGCGCCATCGTCGTGCAGCATGACGTTCGATGTCACGCCGTCCGCGTGGCAAGGGCGAACGTCGGCACCGGCCGCGTCGATTGCCGTGCGCAAGTCGCCCGCGAGATCGACCCATGACACCTGATCCGGCGTCAACGGCATGCCTTCGGCAAGATGCTCGATACGCTCGAAAACGTTCGTCGTGCGCGAAAACGCAGGCAGCGAATGGATGGCGCGCTTCGCTTGCAGGAGCGCGTCGAGCGTGGCGGGTTGTGCGAGATCGTCGAGATGCGCGGTGCGCCAGCCGTCATCGAGAAAGTCGAAGACGGTCGCGCCGTGCGCTTCGCTCACGTAGTGCGCCGCCGGCGCGATGCCCAGCGATGCCGCCGCTCGCGCCGCAAGAAACGACGCGCCGGTATCGATGGATTCTGTCAGATCGCCGTGCGCCACTTTCATGAAGAAGGTCGCGCTGTTGTCCACGCGCACGCGCCAGGCGCTATGCGACACGCCGCGATGCATCGGCGACATGACCGGCGCAAACGCGGGTTCGTGGCGTACGTCGCCACCGCGCCATGCATCGATCGAGGCGATTGCCGCTTCGGCCGCTCTGGCCGCCACTTCGGCGGGGTTGCGCTCGCGCGCGGTCGTGTTCATCGCCGAGGCTCCCAGGCGGCCGCCGCGACCGGATCGCCGCGCGATACACACAAGCGGTACGCCGCGCCCATGAGCACGGTCATGCCCGTGTCGAGGTCCTCGCCATGCGTCTCTTCGTTCTCGTTATGCGCGATGCCGCCCACGCTCGGCACGAACATGAGCCCGGTCGGGCAGACATCGAGCAGGCTCAACGCGTCGTGGCCCGAAATAGTGTCGATGTCGCGGCTCTGCACGCCCGCCGCCCGCGCGCAAGTCCGCACGAGATTGCCCACTGCGGGCGGCAGTTCTCGGATCGGCCGGCTCGTGCGGCTCAGGATTTGCACGCCCACGTTTGCGCGCTTCGCGGCTTCGTCGATGCACGCGAGAATGCGCGCTTCGGCTTCGCGAAGAATGGCGTTATCCACGGCGCGCAGTTCCACGGACAAGTCGGTTTGCGCCGGCACCACGTTCGGCGAGTTCGGCTGCACGACGAGCCTGCCGACAGACGTATGGATGCGCTCCGGCCATTCGTCCGCGATGGCGCGCACGTCGCAGATCAACTGTGACGCAGCGAAGAGCGCGTCGCGCCGCGCGTGCATCTTGGCGGGCCCCGTGTGCGCCTGCTCGCCCGTGAAGCGCACGTCCATCTTCGCGGCGCCCCAGTTGCGCGTCACCACACCGACAGGCACCGATTCGGCTTCGAGCAAACCGCCTTGCTCCACATGCATTTCGACATAGCACGCGGGCACGGGCGGCGGCGCATCCACGCCGTCATGACCGATGGCGGCAAGCGCTGCGCCGAGCGTCACGCCGTCGTCGTCGATACTGGCGAGGGCATCGGCCACGGCGATCTTGCCGGTGAACGTGCCGCTGCCAAGCAGGCTCGGACGAAAGCGCGCGCCCTCCTCGTTCGTCCAGTTCACCGCGCAGAAGTTGGCGTTGAAGGATGCGCCCGCGCGCTTGGCCAGCATCAGCCGGCGGCCCGCCTCGAACGCGGCAAGCACGCCCAGCACACCGTCGAAGCGTCCGCCGCGCGGCTGGCTGTCGAGATGCGAACCCATCATGACGAGCGGCGCATCGGCCGCGTCGGTCAGGGTGAAAACGCCGAACTGGTTGCCCACCGCATCGGTGACGACATGCGCGCCGGCATCGCGAAGCAGCGTGGCGAAGGCATCGCGCGCCGCGCCGTCTGCCGCGCTCGCACAGAGGCGCGTGACGCCGCCCGTCTTCAAGCCGCCGAACGCGGCAAAGCGCGTCAGCAAGGCCGCAAGCGTACCCGGTTCACCCGCGCCGAGCGCCTCAGGCATGAATGATTGTGATGTCATGCTCGGCGAATTTATCCATGAAAGGCTTGGGCGGCGCGCGGTCGCACACCACCGTGACAGGTTGGGAAATGGGAAAGGTGTTGAGATAAGCTTCGCGCCCGAACTTGTCGATATCCGCGAGAATCACCGAATGACGTGTCTGCGACTTGAGCACGCCACGCAAATTGGACTCGTGTTCCTCGTAGTCCATCCAGCCGTGCTTCAGGTCGCACGCCGCGATGCCCATGAACGCGGCATCGTAAAAAAAGCGTCTTGCATAAGCGAGCGTCTCGTAACCCACTAGCGCGTTGTCCTTGCCGCGCAACATGCCCGGCGTAAGGTTGACGCGGCTCACGCTCGTGCCGAGCAAGAGCGCGATGTTGATGGAGTTGGTCGTCACCGTCACGTTACGGCCGATCAGCCGCCGCGCGAACGCAATGGTCGTCGTGCCCGAGTCGATGAACACCGACATGCCGTCTTCAATGAGCGGTTCCGCAAGTTCCGCCACGCGCGCCTTCCCCTTTACATTGACCTTGCCGCGTTCGGTCACGGGCCGCTCGACATCGAGCCGTGGCAACACGGCGCCGCCGTAGATGCGGCGCAGCAAGCCGCTTTGCTCCAGTTCCTTCAGATCGCGCCGGATGGTTTCCTCGGCGACGTCCAGTATCTTCGCGAGCGGCGTAACCGAAACGCGGCCCTCGTCGCGAAGGCGGGTGAGAATTTCTTGGTAGCGGTGCTCGGACATGGTCTCGTTACTGGAAACTGCCTCGTCTCTCGCGCGCTCCTCAAGCGGTCAGTTCGGGGACGCGCCGATGACGTCCGGCGACCTCGTAATCGTAAGCCATGGCGAGCAGCGCCGGCTCGCTGAAGCGCCGTCCCACGAAGATCAGGTTGAACGGCGAACCCGATTCGTAATAGCCGGCGGGAATGGTCACGCCCGGCAATCCGGCGATGTTGATTTCGCAGACCGTGGTCTCGTGCAGCGTCTCGATCCCCTCGCGCGGCGGCAAGGCGTCGCGCAATTGCGGGAATACGAGGCCGTCGAGCGCGTGCTTCGTCATCACGTCTTCGAAGATGGCGAGATAGGTTTCGCGCAACGCATAGAAGGCATCGATGACAGGCGGCGCGGCTGCATCGCGCAGATTGGCGGCCATGTCGGGCAGGCTCGACATATAGGTCAGCACGCCCGTTGCGCCGAACGGATCTTCGGCGCGCGTCGCTTCGACGAATTGCGTCCATGTCGTGATGGTGTTGCCGGGTCCCAGGCGTTCGAGGTACTTCTGCATGTCGTAGGGCAGGCTTTCCATGCCGCGCGCGTCGAAGTAATCGGAGCCCGGCGCGGGCATGCCGAGTGCCGCGAAGCCGCTGCCGGCGAAGGGATCGTCGACGAGCACCGCACCGCGCGCTTCGAGTTCCGCCTGCGCGCGCTCGTACAAGTGATGCGTCTCTTCCGACAACGCGCGATCCCGCCATCCCGGTCCGTACAAGCCTAGACGCTTGCCCTTGAGCGCATCTTCACGCAGTCCCGCGGCATAGCCGCCAGCGGGCTTCATGCCGACGCCCGCCACCGTCTTCAAATCTTCCGCCGAGAATCCGGCCAGTACATCGAGCGTAAGCGCGGCATCGCGTACGCATCGGGCGATCGGACCGACGACATCGCGCGTGCTGCCCGCAAGCGGCATCACGCCTGCATTCGGCACGAGCGCGAAGGTCGGCTTGATGCCGACGAGCGCCTGCGCCGACGCCGGATTCTGGATCGAACCGCCCGTTTCTTCCGCGAGACCAAGCACCGCCATGCTGCCCGCCACGGCGGTGGCCGTGCCGGCGCTGCTGCCGCCCGGCATGAACGCGGTATCGACGGCATTGAGCGTCGGACCCGCCCAGCTATCGTTGGCGTGCGAGCCGGTGGCACTCAGCACCGGCACGTTGGTCTTGCCGAGGATCACGCAGCCCGCCGCGCGCATGCGGGCGACGACCGGCGAATCCGTCGATGGCATCAGGTCCACGCCGCCCGTTTTGCTGTAGAGCAGCGTCCAGCCGCCGGTCGTCGGAAAGCCTGCCATGTCCATCGTGTCCTTGACCACGACCGGCACGCCAGCGAGCGGCCCGAGAGCCTCGCCAGCGGCGCGGCGGCGGTCGATCTCGCGGGCATCGTCGAGCGCGGCGGGGTTCAGGAAGTTGAGCGCCACGTAGCGCGGGTTGTAGGTCGCGATGCGATCGAGGAACGCGGCCGTCAGCGTCTCCGACGTGAACGCGCCGCTCGCAAAGCCGGCCTGGACTTGTTCGACCGTCAGCTCGGTTACATCGATAGTTTTCGTCATGATGTTTGATCGCTTGCTTAAGGATTGGCGGAAGGAAGGCGCGTCAGGCAATGCCCGCGAACTCGTCGAGCATGGCGGGATCGGTGACGATCTCGGGCGGAATCTCGCGCGTGACCGTGCCTTTCTGCAGGATCAGAATGCGCTCGGACAGCGACGCGATGAAGTTGAGGTTCTGTTCGACCAGCAGCACGGTCAGGCTGCGTGCTTCGGCCACGCTCTTCAACGTGTCGATGATTTCATCGATGATCGAAGGCTGAATGCCTTCGGTCGGCTCGTCGAGCAAGATGATCTTCGGGCCGCCGCACAGGCATCGCGCGAGCGCGAGCAATTGCTGTTCGCCGCCCGACAGCGCGCCGCCCGGCCGGTCGAGATAAGCCTTGAGCCGCGGAAAGAGCCCGAGAATGTCCTCGATGGTTTCGCCTTCCGCGCGCTTCGACAACAAGCATCCGACACGCAGGTTCTCCATCACCGAAAGCTGCGGGAAGATCTCGCGCCCTTGCGGCACATAGCCGATACCCGCTTTCGCCCGCGCCGTCGCCGACAGATGCGTGATGTCTGCGCCGTTGAAGCGCACGTGTCCCGCCGTGGTCGGCAAATGGCCGGTGAGCGTGCGCAAAAGCGTGGTCTTGCCCATGCCGTTATGCCCGAGAATGCCGACGCGCTCGCCTTCCCTCACCGTGAAATTGACCTGATTCAGAATGGGAATGCGCCCGTAGCCCGAACAGAGTTGCGAGACTTCGAAGAGAATCGTGTCGCTCATGCCGCGCGCCTCCCGAGATAAACGTCCTTGACGCGCTGATCGGCGAGCACCGTATCCACGGAACCTTCCACCAACACCGCGCCCTGCGAGAACACCGTGACCGTGCGCGCGATCATGCGGATGAACTGCATGTCGTGCTCCACCACCACGAGCGCCTGCGTGCGGTTGATTTCCTGAATCAGCTCCGCCGTGCGATGCACTTCGTCGTGGTTCATGCCGGCGGCGGGTTCATCGAGCAGGATGAGTTCGGGTTGCTGCGCGAGGACCGTTGCAATCTCCACCCACTGACGCTGACCGTGCGCGAGCTGGCCCACGATACGGTCCGCGATGCTGTCGAGCTTGAGCCGCGTGAGGGTTTCGTCGACGATGCGCCGCGCCTGCGCTATCGACTTCCTGCGTCCCGCGCCGATGAACACGTTCTCGCGCACCGAAAGCCCGTTGAAGACATTAGGCACCTGCGTCTTGATGCCCACGCCCAGCCGCGCGATCTGATGCGGATTGCTGCCGGTCACGTCGTTGTTACGAAAATGGATGCTGCCTTCGGTCGGCTTGAGCTGTCCGGTGAGCATCTTGAAGAAGGTGCTCTTGCCGGCGCCGTTCGGTCCGATCAGGCAGCGCAGTTCGACTTCGCGCAAGGAGAAGTCCACCTCGCGCACGGCGGTCACGCCGCCGAAACGCATGGTGACGCCCTTGGCCTGAAGAAGCGGAGGAAGCGCGTTCATGGGCGTGATTCCGGGTTGGCCGCCGCGTTGGGCGCCACGGCCTTGACTTCTTTCGATGAGCTGAACACGCGCAACATCGCCGAGCGCACGACCGGCACCACGCCCTGCGGCACGAGCAGCACGAAGGCCACGAGCACGATGCCGAGCCCGAGGCTCGGGTCGATTACATGCTGCGTGCCCGCCACGTTGATCAGATACTGGATCGCGACCGCGCCGAGAATCGGCCCGATGAGCGTGCCGAGCCCGCCGATCAACACGGAGATGATGACCTGCGCGGACATCGTGAGCGCGAACACGGTCGGGCTGATGAAGCCGCCCCAGTTGGCGAAGAGACAGCCCGCAGCCCCCGCGATGCCCGCACCCGTCACGAACGCGAGCAGCTTGAAGACGCGCGGGTCGTAGCCGATCAGCATGGCGCGCGTTTCGTTCTCGCGGATCGCCACGACGACGCGGCCGAAGCGCGACGCGAGTATCCACTTGAGGAGCGCATACGCCACGATGAGCGTGCCCATTGCGACATACCACACGCCGATCTGATCGAGCGGCTCGTCGGGCGCGCCGGGCGGCGCGAGCACGGGTATGGCGGGAATGCCGTTGAAGCCGCCGAGCACCGCTTCGCCGATGTGATACTGGCTGCCCGAAGTCGAGTTCATCAACTCGAACAGGATCACGGACACGGTGAGCGTGATCACGCCGATATACGCATCGCTGATACGCCCGAAGAACATGAAGTAGCCGAGCAAGGCCGCGAACAGCATGGGCGCGACGATCGCGAGCGCGGCGGAAACGGTGGTGTCGCCGAGATTGATGGCGGCAATGGCATAGGTATAGCCGCCGATGCCGAGGAACGCCGCCTGCCCGAACGAGAGGATGCCGGCGTAGCCCCACACGAAGCCCTGGCTCAAGCCGTAGACCGCCATGGCCGCGAAGAGCGTGGCCTGCATCACGCCGAACGCACTGATGGTTTTCGGCAATGCGAACATGACGACGAGCGCGACGATGATGACGGCGCCCGCGCCGCCCAGACGAAGCGATTTCATGAACTGCGCCTCAGGAATCGACCAGTGATGCCTTGCGGCAGGATGCGGATCAGGAGCACCGCGGAAGCAAGCAGCGCGATGTCGCCGATGACCGGCGTCGACAGAAACGACACGATCTCGTTGATGAAGCCGAAGAGACCCGCCGCGAGGCCGGTGCCCGCGATGATCGCCGGACCGCCGCCCAGCACGGTGATAAACGCCTTCGCGATATACGCGGCACCCATGCCCGGCGATACACCCGAGATCGGCGAGAGCACGCCGCCCGCGAGTCCCGCGAGCGCCGCGCCCAGCGAGAACGTCGCCATGTATACCGCCGACGGCCGCACGCCGAGCGACGCGGCCATCGCCGGATTCTGCATGGTGGCGCGCAGGATCAGGCCGAAGCGCGTCTTGCGCAGGAGCAGCAGCATCGCGATCATCACGACCACGCAGACGCCTATCAGCACGAGGCTATAGGCGCTCACGTGATACTGCCCGATCGAGAAACTGCCCACGGGCATGGGCACCGACTTGATGACGTTGCCGAAGATCGACGTAATGAGCCCGATCAGCCCGAGACTGATACCCCAGGTCGCGAGCATGGTGTCCATCATCCGGCCATAGAGAAAGCGGATGATGACGCGCTCGAACAGCAGCCCGAACAGTCCGACCACGATGGGCGGCAGGATCAGCATCGAGATCCAGATGTTGATCCCGGCCGTGCTGGCCGTCACCGCCGTGTATGCGCCGAGCATCATGAACTCGCCATGCGCGAGATTGATGATGCGCATCATGCCGTAGATGACGCCCAGCCCGATCGTGATCAACGCGAGCGTGGCGATGCCCGTCAGCACGTTGAAGGCGAGCAATCCCACGAGATCCGTTGCCATCGCTTAGACTCCGCTCAGACTTGCGGCGTGAACTGCTTGTTGGTGCGCGGCGACTTGATGAGGTCGCACGCACCGCCGGTATCGGACGGGAACTGGTCGTTGAAAGTCTGCAGGATCTCCCACTTCTGGTTCTTCGGACGCGCGAGATAAGCGTTGCGAATGGTGTGATGCGTGGCCGGGTCCATCTTGACCTTGCCCGAAGGCCCGTCGATGGTGATGCCCGTTTCGAGCGCCGCCACGACCTTCGCCTGCTCCACGGAACCGGCCTTCTTCACCGCTTCCGCCCAAAGCATGATGCCCTCGTACGTCGCGGTATCGAGTTCGCCGAGGTCGGTCAGACTCGGGCCGTATTTCGCCTGCATGCCTTTGACGAAGGCATCGGCGGCGGGCGTGCCGAGGTTGTTGTAGAACCCGAAGCAGGTGATGATGCCGTCGGTCGTCGCGGCATCCATGGTGGTGAGTTCGTCGCCGAGACCGAACACGGTCGCGCCGATCGGAATCTTCGACTTCATGCCGGCCGCCGCCCATTGCCGATAGAAGCCGACGTGATTCGCGCCGACGAGCGCCGAGAGCACCATGTCCGGCTTGGCTTCCTGAATGCGGCTGATCGTCGATGAAAAATTGGTGACATCGAGCGGAAAGAAGTCCGTAGCGACCACCGAGCCGCCTGCGGCCTTCACGAACTTGGTCATCCAGCTTGCGGTGATATGACCGTAGTTGTAGTCGGCGGCGATGATATAGACCTTCTTGCCCCAGTTCTTCATCGCGTAGTCGACGATATGATTCACCGTCTGCGCGGGCGTCGTGCCGGTACAGAACACGTTGCGGTCGCACACGCCGCCTTCGTACTGCGTGTTGTAAAAATAAAGCGTCTTGCTGCGATCGAAGATCGGCCGGATGGCTTCGCGCGACGCCGAGGTAATCCCGCCCTGAATCACGTCCACCTTGTCTTGCAAGACGAGTTGCTGCGCGTACTGCGTGTAAAGCTGGATGCTGCTCTGTGTGTCGTAGGCAATCAGCTTGATGGGACGCCCAAGCAGGCCGCCCTTGTCGTTGATCTGATTGACGGCGAATTCGGTTGCCTGAATCATGCGACGGCCTTCGAGGCCGAGCGCACCGGTTCCGTCGAGCAGGCTGCCGAGCTTGATCGGTTCGGCCGCCTGTGCGCTACGGGTCACGTAAGGCCCGACCAGCGCGCCGACGGCTGCCGCCGCACCGAACTTCAACGCTTTACGACGTGATCCGGATTCCATTGTCATCTGTCCGCTCCGCATGCGAGATGTGTGTGATCTGCCCGGTTCAAGTGTACGAAGCCAAAATAAAGCAAACTATTTGTCAATAAAAACCACAGAACGGGCAAATCGGGCATCGACTTGGTATGAGGAATGGACGTCATTCGACGCGATGGCCGCAAGTCGGCTCATCGGTTCGCAAGAGGCCGAGCGCTCGTAGGCCCTGCGCGCGGTGAGTCCGCCCCTCAAGGGCGAACGCGGCTTGCGTTCGAATTCGACAATGTCGGCGTCGCGATGCGTGGTTGGAGCGAAGGCGGCTCGGAGCGACATCGGCGTGTCGGCAATGCTGCGTTCAAGGCCAACACGACACGACATTCATCGAACATCGAGCCTCATGGCGGGTATCCGCCAAGTTGAATAATCTCGTGATCCAAACTATATTCAAAGGCAACATCTGCCACGCTCGACGAACGTTCGGGCATTCCGATCAGACCTGGAATACCTAGCATTCCGATGTATTCCCGATGCCTGCTTTCGACCCACTTCCCTGGTGCAGTTAATCGTCACGGCACGGTCACGATTCATGCCGGCGACCGCCCCGCCCGCTGACGCGGCGAACGAACCGCGCCCGTCGTCTTTCACAGGGAACCGGTTGTCGAAGTAACAACGGCGAAGCGTCGTTCGTCGTGAAGATGCGCCACAAGTGGAAAGGAACGTCCATGATTACGCCTTCGCTGCAATGCCTCCGTGCTTCTTCGAGACTCGTGCCGCTTGTGCTCGGTGTATCGCTCGCTGCGACGATCGTCGGTCAAACGGCGATGGCGGCCGGTGTTCTGCCGCAGGGAGGCCACTATGCGGCGGGCGCGGGAAGCATCGCGGGGCAGAACGGTCAACTCGTCATCACGCAGCCAGGCCCGACGCGCGGCGTCATCGACTGGAAGAGCTTTTCCATCGGCACAAGCAATGCGGTCGTGTTCAACAACGGCACGGGCGCGACACTCAACCGCGTGACCGGCGGCTCGCCTTCGGAGATCCTCGGACGCCTGAGCGCCACGGGCGGCCTTTACGTAATCAATCCGCAGGGCATCGTCGTGGGGCCTTCGGGTGTCGTCACTACGGGCGGGCGCTTCGTCGCCTCGACGCTGGACGTCGCCAACGACGCTTTCATGAAAAACAGCGGCGCGCTCACCCTGGCGGGCAAGTCGGATGGCTTCGTCATCAATCTCGGAAGCATTAGTTCGAGCGGCGGCGACGTGTTCCTGATCGCGCAACGCGCAGTCGTCAATGCCGGCAGCGTGAAGGCGCCCAAAGGCACGGCGGAATTGGCTGTCGGCGAAAAGGTCTTGCTGCAGGATTCGAAGAGCAGCAAGCAGGTGTTCGTGCAGACGGGCAGCGACGGCGTGATCGTGAACAAGGGGCGCATCGACGCCGCGCAGATCGACCTGCAAGCCGCCGATGGCAACGTCTACGCGCTCGCGGGCGAAGGCACGCGCGTGCGTGCGACAGGCACGGCCACGCGCGATGGCCACGTCTGGCTGGTCGCAGGCGACGGCAAGGTCACGCAACGTGGGGTCGTCACGGCGAAGAACGCGGATGGCAGCGGCGGCACGGTCGATACGCAAGCGGCGCAACTCGCGTTCGGCGACAACGCCGAAGTGCACGCCGCGCAGTGGAACATCGCGACGCCATCGATCACGGTACGGTCAGCCACGGCGCACGCGCTGCAGGATAGCCTCGGTGCGGGAACCTCGGTTGCGCTGACCACGACGGGCGGAAAGGGGACGAACGGTGACTTGGCCGTATCGGCGGATATGCGGTGGAAAGGCGCCGCCGATCTCACGCTCGCGGGGTATCGCAACGTCTCGATTGCGCCTCACACGACACTGCGCAACGCGGGCTCGGGCAGCGTCGTGCTGCGCGCGGATGCATCGGCTAACGATAACGGCGGCAGCGTGAAGAACGGCGGCACCATCGACTGGTCGAAAAGCACCGGGACCGTCAGCGCGTTCTACGACATGACCGGCAGCTTCACGCGAGGAACCATCCGCGCGAACGCGGCGTGGAAGGCGCCCGTCTACAGCGGGCTCGTCGGTCAGGTGACGGCATACAAGCTCGTCAATACGCCTGCCGATCTGGATAACGTCGTGCTCGATCTGGCCGGTAACTATGCGCTCGGGAAGGACATTGCGGCGAACCGTTCGGCCTTCGGCTACAGCACGCAGATCGGCAGCGTCGCCACGCCCTTCACCGGACAATTCGACGGCATGGGTCGGACCGTCACGAATCTGAACAGCAACGCGACCGATATATGCTGCGGATCGCAAGACTACGTCGCGGGCGGAATGTTCGCCGTCATCGGCACGACGGGTGTCGTGCGCAATATCAACGTGGATGGCGGCGCCTACGGCACGGGCGCTTTCTTCGGCGCTGTAGGTGTGCTCGCGGGCCTCAATCAAGGCACCATAGTCAACGCGCATTCGAGCGGCAGCGCCGGCGCATCGTTGATCAGTGTCGGCGGCCTCGTGGGGGAAAATGCCGGCCTGATCGCTCGTTCGTCGAGCAGCGCGAACGTGTCCGCGGACGCGGATGCAGGCGGCCTCGTCGCCGCCAACGACGTGACCGGCGTGATCAGCCAGTCGTACGCCACGGGTAACGCGGAGGGTTATGCCCACACGAACGGCGCGGGCGGACTCGTCGATGGCAACGCGGGCACGATCACGCAGTCGTACGCCACGGGCAGCGCCACGTTCAGCCCGAACTATTGCGGATTCGGGGCGAGCGTATGCACATCGGCGCCGGGCGCGCTCGTGCGGATCAACACGGCGACCGGCAAGATCACGCAGTCGTTCGCCACGGGCGCGGTGATCGACAATGTGCAGGCGGGCCAGGGACCGGCGCCTGCAGGAATCGCCTTCGAGAACGATGGTGTGATCGGCAAGGACGTGTACTGGAACAAGCAGACGACGGGCGCGCCGGCGGGCGTCACCGTGGGCAATACCGTTCCCGCCTCGCAAGGACGCACCACGGCCCAGATGAGCCAGACGGCGAGTTTTGGTCCGACATATAACTTCGGCACGAACGGCGTCTGGGCGATGCCCGCGGGAGCGACGCATCCTGTGTTGCGGTGGCAGACCGAGCCGTTCTGAGTGGTCAGCGACTTAACGCCGTGACGTCACGACGCAAGCTGCCCGGCAGCCCGCAACTCCCCATTTTTACCGAAGCCGCCCTCGCGCTGTAGCTTCCCGCCTCAAGCCGCCACTAAAGATTGGCGCGCCCTCTGCCGTCATTAAATTTGAGTACGACACGCGTCACTCGAGCGCTCGCACAGTGCGTAACGCGCTCCATTGCAAGCGCCTCGTCAGATCGAATCACGACAGCTACAACGGCCGCCTCGCCGCGCCCCTCAGGACATGTTTAATGGATAGGCTCAGAAAACTGCTACGGTCGCGCATCGGCCGCTTCATCGCGTGTGGCATGACCGCAGCCGTGCTCGTGGCAGCCGTGAGCGTGCTGCTTTCGCGCGACGAACCGGCCGCTACGCAGACCACGCCGACGGTGGCAGGCGTCGCGAGTCAGATGCGCCGCGATGCGTCGCCGTGGACGCATCGGGAAAAAGACGTCTCGGAGATGATGCGCGATATCCGCGAACACGACGTCGCCGCGATCGGCGTCAGCCGCGACGCCATCCTCGTCTCGACGCTTCATGCCGACCAATACTTCGTCGCCGATCATAATGGCGCCTTCTCCAACGCCCTGCTGCTCGGCGACCTGAAATCAGGCAACGCGTCGCCCTACCAATTGGTCTGGCTCCCCGATGTCAACGTGCGCACGGGCATGGCGAGCTGGACCGACCGGTTCGACCTCGTGCGCGACGCCTTGAGCTTGCTCTTGCCGATGCTGATGATGGGCGGTCTGATCTGGTTCATGCGCCGCGAAATGCGAGGTGGCGCGCGTCTGCTCGCCAAATCGCCGACGCTGCGTTTCGCCGACGTCATCGGCGCGGGTGAAGCCAAGGCGGCGCTCGCCGATGTGCAGGCGTGGCTCACCGAACCCGCGCAATTCACCGGCATGGGCGTGCGCGCGCCGTGCGGCGTCCTCATGACGGGTGGCCCCGGTGTCGGCAAGACGCGTCTCGCGCAAGCGCTCGCGGGCGAATGCGGCGCCAACTTCATCGCGATCACGGGCAGCTACTTCAGCGCGAAGTATTACGGAGTGGGCATTCAGAAGGTCAAGCATCTGTTCGAACTGGCGCGCAAGAACGCGCCGACGGTCATCTTCATCGACGAGGCGGACGGGCTCGGCAAGCGCACGGATAGCGGCGGCGGTCCGGTGGAAGCCGAAAGCAACCGCATCATCAATCAGTTGCTCGCGGAAATGGACGGCTTCGCTTCGAACGAAGGCGTGATCGTGGTCGCGGCGACCAATCATCCGGACAGTCTCGACGAAGCGTTGCGACGCCCGGGCCGCTTCGACCGGACCATTCAGGTGCGGCTGCCAGATCTCGCGGATCGCGCCGAGATCCTGCGTTTCTATGCGGCCAAGCTGAAGACGAAGCCAGACGATATCGACTTCGATCAGCTCGCGCGTCTGACTACCGGCGTGTCGCCGGCCACGCTGTCGATGATCGTCAATCAGGCGGGTCTCGTCGCGCGCAAGGCGGGCGAGCGCGAAGTCGGTGCAAAGCATTTCGTGGAAGCGGTGAAGATTGCGCGCATCGGCGACATCAACGGTGCGGAACGTACGTTGTCGGAGAGCGAGCGCAAGCGTATCGCGGTTCACGAAGCCGGACACGGTCTCGTCGCCGCGCTGCTCGGCACGGGCGTGCTGGAAGAAGTCACCATCCTGCCACGCGGCGGCGCGCTGGGCGTGGCGCTGATCACGAAGATGCAGGACAAGCACCTGTACCGCGAAACCGAACTGCGCAACGAGATTCAGGTGCTGCTCGGCGGGCGCAATGCGGAACTGCTGATGTTCCGCGAAGCATCGAGCGGCGCGGCGCACGATCTTCAGGAAGCATCGCGCATCGGTCTCGACATGGTGTCGAAGCAAGGCTTCAACGCGGACGGCGATCTCTTCAGTCTTGCGTCGCTGCCGCAGCAGTATGCGGGCTTGCAGCTCAAGAACGCGATCGAACACGCGAATCGGCTTCTGCACGATCTGAACGATGCCTGCTACGCGCTGCTGCGCGCGAACGAGCCCGTGCTGCGCGCGATTGCCGCGCAGTTGCTGGAGGATGAGACGGTGCCGGGTGATACGGTTTATCGGCTGATTCGCGAGCATGCGGCTGCCTTGGCCGAAGTCGATGAGGTGGTGGAGGCGTTGGCTGCGTAGTGCGGCACCTGGCTCGCGCGAGAAGTCATCCGCAAGACAGGCTCTTATCAAGCGATAACTTGCCCGGCGCGCTATCGTGCGTTACCTTGCGAGGCGCCGGGATACGCTCGTGTCCCCGCATATGGCGAAACGCTATCGGGAGACACCGGCATGACCCACATCGACGATGCCTTGAGCGCAACCCTCGAAGCCTTGCTGCGCGAATGGGCGCAAACCGCCGCTGCACGCGACAAAGCCGGCGGCACCGCTCTGCACGAGCGCCGTCTCCTGCGTGAAAGCGGCCTGCTGCGCTTGAGCGTGCCCGAACAATACGGCGGCGGTGGCGCGAACTGGTCCACGACACTCGATGTCGTCCGACGCATGGCGCAAGTCGATAGCTCGCTCGCGCATCTCTTCGCGTTTCATCATCTGCAACTCGCGACTATCCGCCTCTTCGGCCGCGACGCGCAGATTCGCCAGTGGCTCGGCCAAACCATCGAGGAAGGATGGTTCTGGGGCAACGCGCTCAACCCGCTGGATCAGGGCACGCGGGCCGAAGCGGACGGCGCGAACGGCTATATCTTCGACGGCCGCAAGAGCTTTTGCTCCGGCGCCACCGACTCCGACCGGCTTCTCGCTTCCGCATTCAAGTCCGATGGACGTCTTCTGATCGGCGTGGTGCCTACTAAGCGCGCAGGCATCACCATCTTCGACGACTGGGACAACATGGGACAGCGCCAGACCGATAGCGGCACGGTGCGCTTCGATCAGGTGAAAGTCGCAGCCGACGAACTGCTCGACGATCCCGGCCCGCTCTCCAGCCCGTTCGCGTGCTTAAGGCCGCTGCTCGCGCAATCGATCCTGAGCCACATTTATCTCGGCATCGGCGAAGGCGCGCTGCAGGCGGCGCGCGAGTCGACGCTTGCGCAGACGCGTCCGTGGATCGCATCGCCGGCGGCGCGCCCGAGCGAAGACTCATACGTGCTCGCGCATTACGGCGACTTCTGGCTCGCGCTCGAAAGCGCGCGGCTCCTTGCCGAACGCGCCATGCATAAGTTCGATACCGCATGGCAACGCGGCCTCGCGCTCACCGAAGACGAACGCGGCGACGTGGCCGTCGCGGTGGCGGCATCGCGTGTGGCGGCGGCGCGTGCGGGTCTCGATGTAGCGCATCGCATGTTCGACGTGACCGGCGCGCGATCGACCGCCGCCGCGTTACGACTCGACCGCTTCTGGCGCAACGTGCGCGTGCATACGCTGCACGATCCGATCGACTACAAGGTGCGCGAGCTTGGCGAGTGGGCGCTCAATGGACGCATGCCGACGCCATCGTTCTACTCATAGCCTGGCTTCCATCGTTACAAACCGGCCTATGAACCGCGAAGATGAGCCACGGCCCATACGCCGGTTCGCGCATCTTCAACGGCTCGCCGATTCCAGCTCGTGCAGCAACGGCGTCGCGAAATGCAGCACTTCGTAGGCGATCGCTTTGCCCGTTGCATCGGGCTCGCGTTCGCTCACCACTACGCGCGTCAACTTCCACTGCTGTGCGTCCACACCGACCGCCGCGCTGACCACATGCGACTCGGCGGCCGTCTGCCGGTTGCGCTCGATCTCCGCCTTGAACACCGTTTGCAAATCCGTGTCCGGTGAGACAGCCAGTTCTTCCTTGTACACGAAGCGTGCGATGCGTGCCGGGCCTCTCACGGCATCGAGCGCGAAGCGCGTTTCGATTCGCGGCCGTCCGAAACTGTCCGTCACCGTCTTGAAGCGGCCATCGACGAGAAAGGATCCGAAGGCCTCGTCACGACGCCACAGATAAAGCGACGAATAAGTGTTTTCGAGCGCGCCATGACGGCCGCTCTCGCGCAGCAGGAACGCCTTGAAGTGCAGATCGGGCAAGTCGTCCCACAAGGGTCCGCGTTCTTTTGCGCGCGCGCGAATGATGCCGGTGTCGTAATCGGCCGGGAGACGATGAGCATATTGAGCGAGCAGCATGATCGATCCTTTCGAGAGTGAACGAGCGTGGAAGAAGCTTGCATTCAGAATACCCATCGCTCTATCATTTGAAAACGATATGAATTGATATTTCAATGATTCGAAAAACGAATGACCATGAAGACTCTCGATATCGAGGCCGTGCAGGCATTCGTGCTCACCGCGGACCTCAAAAGCTTCACCCGCGCGGCCGAGGCGATGGATTCCACGCAATCCGCCATCAGCCTGAAGATCAAGCGTCTGGAAGATAGCCTCGCGCGCCGGCTGCTGGAACGCACGCCACGGCTCGTGCGTCTGTCGGCGGAAGGCAGCGCGTTTCTCGAACCCGCGCGTGCGCTGCTTGCCGCGCATCAGGGCGCGCTGGGTTCATTCGGCGCTGGTACTCGCCGCATGGCGATCGGCATCGGCCACCATATCGTCGGTACGGAACTGCCGCTTTTGCTGCGGCGCGTGAGCGAGGCGGAACCGGGCGTCGTGCTGCAAATGCGAATCGCGTCATCGCGCGACTTGCTCGAGGATTTCGACGCAGGCCTGCTCGATGCCGCCGTCGTTCTGCGCCACGACAGCCGGCGTCTGGACGGCGAGACCATTCATGAGGAAGCGTTCGGCTGGATGGCCGCGCCCGACTTTCAGCATCGCGATGGCGAGCCGCTGCGGCTTGCGACTCAGCCTCCGCCGTGCAGCGTGCGCAGCATGGCAATCGATGCACTCGATACAGCCGGCGTCGCGTGGACGGAAGTGTTCGTGGGCGGCGGATTGGGCACGATAGGCGCGGCGGTATCGGCGGGACTGGCTGCTGCCGCGTTGGGACGACGCGTCACGCCGAAGGGAACGATCGATGTCGGATCGCGCTTCGAGTTGCCGCCGCTGCCCGCACGCGATGTCGTCATGTACTCCAGTCTCACCGACCGGCAAGCGCGCGAAACGCTGCGCACGCTTGGCGCAGCAATTCGTTCGACGGCATACGGCAACCCTGCGTCATGAATTCGCGCCCGGCAGCGTTCCTGGCCTGATGTACGCGTGCATGTGCGCCACGTAATCGGGTTTGCCAAGCGGCACGCCATGATGACGAAGGATCGCGTAGGCCGTCATGATATGGAAATAGAACTGCGGCAGCGCCCAGTCGCGCGCGTATTGCTCGCCAGTCATATCGAAGACGACGCCGTTGGGAAGATCGAGCGCGATGGGCCGGCCGCCTACTTCATCGAATGCGTTCGGGGCGACGTTCGACAGAAAGCCGATGGCATCCGCTATGCAGGCTTTTGCATCCGTGAAAGTGCCGGGTTGCTCGTTCGAATGAGCGCCTTCCGCGCGCAGCGCTATCAGCGCATCGGGCAGCGCCGCGCCAAGCAGACGATGCACCGGCTCCTGCGCCTGAAAGCAGGCGAAGCGCACCTGTGCCGCGAGCGGAAACATGTCGGGCGCGAGACGCAACGGCAGCAATGCATCGGCGGTCATGCCACGCGCTTTCTCATGCGCGTCGGCCTTGTCGAGCCAGGCGGCAAGTCCTTTCAGCATTTGCGTGAAAGTGGGGACAAGCAAGGTAGTCGGCTGCATGGTCGCTCCCGGAAGTAAGACGCTGCCATCATATACGCCTCGCGCGCCGGGCTTCCCCCTCGCACATGCACGTTGCGGTGCGCAAACGCTTACATGCGATTCATCGTCGAGCGCTCGCATGTCGTGCGATACATGCGCCATTGCTTCGGCAAAGCATCGACAATCTGACGCCTAAATTACTCTAACCTTACGGTCTGCGCGACGGCGCGCAAATCATGAAAACCTATGAGCGATCCCGAACCTAAGTCGCTCTGAAGTCGTGGGATATTCAAGGATGGACAGTCAGTCAAGAGCGACCCGATGCGCGACTCCGAGATACGAATCGAACTCGTCTGCGACGAGCCTGGCTTGCGTGCGCTCAAGGACGAATGGGAGACGCTTTGGCTGAAAGCACAGGGCCGCTACTTCCAGCGTTTCGATGTGTGTCTGCTTGCGTGGCTCCACGTTGCCAAACCGCGACGCCGCAAGTTGCGCTGCATCGTCTTGCGCGAGAACGGCGAGCTTCGGCTGGTGTGGCCGCTCGTTGCTTATCGACGCGCACTGTGGACGTATCTGCTGCCCCTTAGCCCCGATGCCGGCGATTACACCAGCGTGCTCGTCGAGGACGGTCAGGACGCACGGGCGCTGATCGAGCGCGCATGGCGTATTGCGTGTGAACGCTTCAAGACGGATTTCATCCACCTGCCCTATATGAACGAAGGGTCGGAGTTGCATCGCATTGCGTCGGCGGAGCGGCATATTCTCGGCCGGTCGCGGCATGAATCGTGGATAGCGAAATTGCGCGACGAAAGCGACTGGAAGACGTTCTCCGGTTCGCTCGGCACGATGTTCGGCAAGAAACCCGGTCAGCTCGAACGTCGCTTGGCCAAGGAAGGCGCACTGAGTATTCGTATGGTCAATACATCGGATACCGAAGCAATCGCGCGCTACGTACGCTGGATGCTCGAATCCAAGCGTGGCTGGAGCGACCGTGTCGGCAAGCGCGGAAAATGGCTGTTTTCGCCCTACTATGAACGCTTTCTCATCTCCACGCTCACCTATCGCGGCGAGACGTCTGACAAGGAACCGCCCGCGCGACTCATGATGGTCACACTCGACGACCAGCCAATGGCCGCGGTCATCATGAGTCACGGCAATCCGATGGCAAACGCCGTTATCGCGGGATTCAATGCGGAATACGGCCGGTTCGGGCCGGGCTCCATTGCATGGGAACACAGCGTGAAGTGGGCCTTCGAGCAGCGCTATGACATCGACTTCGGGGTGGGTTCCGAGCGCTTCAAGACCTACTGGAGCCGCAACAACGGCAGCCATGCATGGACGATGCAGATTGCCAATACGACTTGGGGATTGATCGGCTACCGTGTCGTGCGGACGCTGCGCGATCTCGTCAGCGCGGCGCGAGGGACATCGAAGGGAACGCCTGCGCCCGAGGGGGAAAGCGCTCCCGCGCGCGGCAAGGGATGAGTCGCGCCGCGCGCTTTATTCAAGCGCGGCGTCTTCCACGAGACGCGCCTTGAGCGCGCGAATGCGACGATCGACAAAATAACCGCCGCCTTCCGTATAACGCAAATAGAGCCTGCCGCACTTCGAGCATTCCCACACGTCGCAGCGGTTATACGGAAAGTAGCGCGGCGCGATAGGTGCCTCCGCCGACCAGTATTGCGAATTCCCCGGCGGATACTCCGCGTAAGTCGGCTCATGATCGTCCGGCGACATGAGCGTGCCGACCTGAACGAGCGCCGCTTCGTCTAGCGATAAAGGCTGCGATTGCCAGCCATCGAGGGCCGTCTTCGTGCAGTCGCATGCGACACCCCGCGCGCGATCTTCGGCGGCTTGCGCGAGTTCTGCGAGTGCTGCGGCGTTGAGCAATGGATGCATGGCGGTGGGGTCTCGATGCAATGCGCCGATTATCGCAGATACCTTCCATCGCGACAGACCACGGACAAGCGCCGATGCAAGGTCGCCCCCGACTCGGCAACTCGGCGACTCGGCAACTCGGCAACTCGATGAAACGAACGAAGGTCTTTCAGAACTCGACCAGCGCGAAGTCTTCCTTGCCGACATCGCACAGCGGGCAGCGCCAGTCGTCCGGAATGTCGCTCCAGCGCGTGCCGGCTGCAACGCCGTGTTCAGGATCACCCGTGGCTTCGTCGTAGATCCATCCGCAGATCACGCAGACCCATTGCTTGAATTCGGATTCGACGTGGGAGCGTGCCGCTGGCGGCTGCTCGTCCTTGAGCGTCTCGTCCTCTGCGCCACGGTCGAGCGTGACCACCAGCGGGTCTGCGCCCCGCTCGCGATCGGCGGCGAGGTAAGCGTCGAGTTCGCCATGAAGACGTCGCGCTTCTTCCATGGTCAGATCGATCCAGTAGGGATCGCCAGCGCCGCTATTCAAACGAGCCGGAGCAAACTGCAATTCGAGTGCTGCGCCTTTTTTGTACATGGATTCTGTTCGACTTCTTATTTCGGATAGGTCAAATGTTGCTGAATTTCGATGCCTGACTTGATCTGCGCCCGCGATGAGGTTCGTCGGCAAGCCGACATCGGACGATCTGTTGCGCGTCGCGTTGCGCGGTTTGATCGACGCACTTCGATAAAGCCGCTTAGCGTCGCTTAAAGCCGCCTGGAGCCGCTTAAAATCGCTCGATTGCGCCGATCTGCACGCCGCGAATCGGCGCACCCGGATACGCGGCCGGAAGCCCCGTCACATTCACACCGCGCAAGGTGAAGGTGGCATCGCCGCGATTACGCAGCATCGCGCCTGTCGCGTAGAACATCAATGTCTTCGAAAGATCGTATTCGCACGCAATGCTGAACTGGTCCGCGTTATTGTCGCCGCCCGATCGATCGCGCGCATAAGCATAACCAAGCGATGCGCGCAGAGCCGGCGAGAACGCGTAGCGCATCGAGACGGACATGCCGTCGTCGTGATAACGCGGCGATCCGCCATCGCCATTGAAGAAGTTGAGAAACGCCGTCGTCTTGCCGAAGCGATACGACACGCCACTCAGATTCGAACGTAGCCCCGTGCTGCCCTGCGTGTCCTGATGCGCGTAAGCAATACGGAACGGCCCGTTGCGATACGCGAAGGTTTCGTAATTGCCCGACAAGCCATTGCCCGCGCCGGCATCGCGCAAGGCGAACATGATGGTCGTCGTGAAGCCGTGAATGTCCGGCGACAGATACGTGATGCCGTTATCCGTATAAGGCGTGATCTTCGACAGGTTGTTGAGACCCGATGCGATCGTCCCGGCACCGAAGGCGTCGAGTTGTCCCTTGAACGGAATGTAGATCGGCGAATACTGACGCCCCATGCGCACTTCGCCCCACGGCGCGCCGACGCCGATCCATGCCTGACGATTGAACAAGGTGCCCGCGGTCGCAAGCGTCCCGTCAGCGGAACTGAAGCCGCTTTCGAGATCGAACAGGAGACGCGTGTCGCCAGTCAGTGGTTCGGCGCCCCGCATGCCGAAGCGCGAACCGCGATACGCGCCCGAATCCATGCGCGGCGTCCACCCTGAACCGGGATTGGTCACCTCGATGCTGGTGTCGATCGTTCCATACAAGGTCACGGCGCTCTGCGCATGAACCGCCGTAGCGCCCATGCCAAACGTGCCTAGCAGGGTCAGGGCCAGGGCCAGACAGCGGCCCGAAAGAGATGTAAGACGCATATTGTTGTTGTGCTGACGCGCCAGGCCGACAGGCTCGAAGAGAAGCCGTCACTTTAACCAAGCGACGGCGCGTACTCAATGATCCAGTGCATAGGCGATGACATAATCGCCCCGATCCGGCGACTGTCGCGCGCCGCCCGCCGAGATGAGCACGTACTGCTTGCCCGTTTTCGGCGATACATAGCTCATCGGTCCACCCTGACTTCCCACCGGCAGACGCGCTTTCCATACCTCCTTGCCGGTCGCGCTATCGAAGGCACGCAGGTAGTAGTCTTGCGTCCCCGCGATGAACACGAGGCCGCCCTGCGTCGCCAGCGTGCCGCCGAGCGTCGGCATGCCAATGGGCATCTTCATCCCCATCTTGATACCGAAGGGACCCGTGTCCTGCACCGTGCCCACAGGCACTTGCCATACGATCTTCTGCGTCTTTAAATCGACCGCGGAAAGCGTGCCGAAAGGCGGCTTCTGACAAGGGATACCGAGCGGCGACATGAAGCGGTTTTTGTTGACGGCGTAAGGCGTGCCTTTCAGCGGCACCGCGCCCATGCCGGTGTTTACGGACTCGCCGCCGTTGCTGGCCTGCACGTTGTCGGTCTTCTGCGGAATCATCTGCACCCAGAGGCCGAGGCGCATGTCGTTCACGAAGATGTAGTGACTATTCGGATCGGTCGAAAGGCTGCCCCAGTTCATGCCGCCGAGCGAGCCTGGAAAGCTCAGCGAGATGTCCGTGTCGGGCGGCGTAAAGAGACCGTCGTAACGCATCGACTTGAAGCTGATCCGGCAGATGAGTTGATCGAAAGGCGTGGCGCCCCACATGTCCGATTCCTTCAGCGTATCGGCGCCGATGAGCGGCATGCCGACCGAGTACGGCTGGGTATCGGGATACTGCTCGCCGGGAATGCTGCCCTTTTTGACGGGCTTTTCCTCGACGCGCGTGAGCGGCTGACCCGTAAGCCGATCGAGCACGAAGACCTGCCCGGACTTCGTGCCGAACACCACGGCGGGTTTGGTCGAACCATCCTTCTCGGGGAAGTCGATCAGGCTCGGCTGCATGGGAACGTCGAAGTCCCACAAATCGTTGTGGACCGTCTGGTAGACCCACTTCTCCTTGCCCGTCGTGGCATCGAGCGCGAGGATGGACGTGGCATAACGATGATCCAGAGCCGTGCGGTTCGCGCCCCAGAGATCCACCGAGGAGCTGCCCATCGGGATGAACACCGTGTTCATCGCGGGATCGTACGACATGGGCGCCCACGAGTTCGGCGTGCTCCGAGCAAAGGTCTGACCCGGCTCGAGTTGCGCGTTGGGATCGTCATGGCCCGGATCGAAAGCCCAGCGCATTTGCCCCGTGATGACATCGAAACCGCGCAGCACGCCACCGGGCATGTCGGTCTGCACGTTATCCGCTACTCGCCCGCCCACGACCACGGTCGTGCCTGCAAGCGTCGGCGCGGAAGTAAGCTGATACTTGGGGTCATCCGCCGCGCCAAGGCCTGCTTTCAGATTCACGAAACCATGGTCGCCGAAGCTATCGCAGAGCGCGCCGTTATCGGCATCGATGGCAACGAGGCGCGCATCGATCGTGTTCATCAGAATGCGGCGCTGACACGCTTCGCCCGATGCAAGCGTCGGCGCGATCACGGGCGTCGAACCCGCGACCGAAGGCTGCGTAAGCGCTTGCGTGGCATCGAAGTATGCAAGGCCGCGACAACGGTTCCACACCTGCGCCTGCGCATTGATTTCGCGCTTCCAGATTTGCTTGCCGCTGTCGACATCGACAGCGATCACGTTGTTATGCGGCGTGCACATGAAGATGCGATCGCCCACTTGCAACGGCGTCTGCTGATCTTCCGCGCCGTTGCCACCGGGACTCACCGGCACGTCGCCCGTATGAAAAGTCCATGCAACGTGCAGGTCCTTGATGTTGTCGCGCGTGATCTGGTTCAGCGCCACGAAACGGCTGCCGCCCGGCGTATTGCCATAGTTGCTCCAATTCTTCTGCGCGTCGTTCTGTGCAAGCGGTGCGAGCGGCGCAGGCGTGCCCTCGAAGGCGACCGGGTCGTGCGGTTCGAACATCTGCACGAACGTGACGACCATGCCCAACGCAAACAGCGCGCTCAAACCGTATGCCCATTTCGACGCGGGCGTCACCCTCTCATGCTTGCGCAACGACGGCCATAGCAGCAACGCGAGCACCATGAAGCCCGTCGGCAACATGAGACGCGACACCAGCGGCCAGAAATCGAAGCCTGCGTCGATCAAGGCCCAGATCAGCGTGCCGACGAACGCCACGCCATACACGATGACCGCGGAAGACCGCGCGCGCATCAACTGCACCGCGGCCACGGCGATCACGATCCCGGCGATCACGAAGTACGGGCTGCCGTGCAGCAAGACGAGCTTCGCGCCGCCTGCAACGAAGAACAAACCCGTGGCCAGCATTGCGAGCCCCAACAACACACAACCGGTTCTCAGCGCGGCTGAAACACGGGTATTACTCGTAGACATCTATTTTCTCCAAGAAGCTCGGGCGCGGTCGGTCGCGAAGGATAGAGCCTTCGGTACGCTGGATGGGAACGCATCGGCGAAACAGGCTTGCAGACGAAGCGTTGCTGCACGGCGCAGGGTTGCGCGCGGCACGGCCCTTCTCAACGCCATGCGGGGAGCATGGCGATTAGCGGTGCCGACGACGGCACTTGTGCAATCTCGATATTCTAACCGGATAGTTAAAAATGTGCTTAGTTACTCTCAGTATCTGTCCCTTTTCGACGGGACGTTTGCACGCTTGAGCTAGCTCTCAAACGACAACTGCCGAAGCTGGCTCACGCTCAGCTTCGGCAGTCGTTCAATGCTTGTTACGCCATTCGCGCTACACCGCGCGGCGCACCATCAATTCCTTGATCTTGCCGATCGCCTTGGTCGGGTTGAGCCCCTTCGGGCACACGTCGACGCAATTCATGATCGTGTGGCAACGGAACAGACGATACGGATCTTCCAGGTTGTCCAGACGCTCGCCGGTCGCTTCATCGCGGCTATCCGCAATGAAGCGATACGCCTGCAGCAAGCCCGCCGGTCCGACGAACTTGTCCGGATTCCACCAGAAGCTCGGGCACGACGTCGAGCAACTCGCGCACAGAATGCACTCGTACAGCCCGTCGAGCTCGTCGCGTTCGACCGGCGACTGCAGACGCTCTTTTTCCGGCGGCGGCGTGTCGTTGATCAGATACGGCTTGATCGAATGATACTGATTAAAAAATTGCGTGAAGTCGCAAATCAGATCGCGCACCACCGGCAAGCCCGGCAGCGGACGCAGCACAATGCGCTGCGGCAGATCGTTCATGTTCTGCAAACACGCAAGACCGTTCTTGCCATTGATGTTCATCGCGTCCGAGCCGCACACGCCTTCGCGGCACGAACGACGAAACGACAGCGTCTCGTCGACCGACTTCAGCTTGAGCAGTGCATCGAGCAGCATGCGTTCGTGCGAGTCGATCTCCAGCTCGTACGTCTGCATGCGCGGGGCTGCGTCCTTGTCCGGATCGTAGCGATAGACTTCGAAGATTCTCTTTGCCATTTCGATTTTCCCTTGTGCCTTAGAAGGTCCGTGCCTTCGGCGGCACCGATTCGACCGTCAGCGGCTTCATCTGCACCGGCTTGTAGTCGAGGCGATCGCCTTCGCTGAACCACAGCGTATGGCGCATCCAGTTCTCATCGTCGCGATGCTCGAAGTCGCTGTGCGCGTGCGCGCCACGGCTTTCCTTGCGCGCTTCGGCCGACACCATGGTCGCGCGCGCGACTTCGATCAGGTTCGCCAACTCCAGCGCCTCGACCTTCGCCGTGTTGAACACCTTCGATTTGTCCTTCAGATGCACGTGCTTCACGCGCGCGGTGAGTTCGTCGATCTTGCTCACGCCCTCTTCGAGCAGCTTCGATGTGCGGAACACGCCCGCATGCGCCTGCATGGTCGAACGAATGTCGTTGGCGATGTTCTGCGTGTATTCGCCCGACGTCGACTTCTCCAGCACCGCGAGACGTTCGAGCGCGAAGTCGGCGGCATCGGCCGGCAGCGGCTTGTGCTCTTTCAACTCCTTCGCGTGCTTGATGATGTGATTGCCCGCCGCGCGGCCGAACACCACCAGGTCGAGCAGCGAGTTCGTGCCCAGACGGTTCGCGCCGTGCACCGAGACGCACGAGCATTCGCCCACCGCGTAGAACCCGTTGACCGGCTCGTTATAACCATTGGACGTACCCACGACCTGCCCGTGCATGTTCGTCGGTATGCCACCCATTTGATAGTGGATGGTCGGCACCACGGGAATGGGCTCCTTGATGCAATCGACGTTGGCGAACTTGAGCGCGATCTCGCGAATCGACGGCAAGCGCTTCATGATCGTCTCGGCGCCGATGTGCGACAGATCCAGCAACACGTGGTCCTTGTTCGGACCCACGCCACGGCCTTCCTTGATTTCCTGATCCATCGAACGCGAAACGAAGTCGCGCGGCGCGAGGTCCTTGAGCGTCGGTGCGTAGCGCTCCATGAAGCGGTCGCCGTTCGAATTGCGCAAGATGCCGCCTTCGCCGCGCACGCCTTCGGTAATCAGCACGCCCGCGCCCGCGACACCGGTCGGGTGGAATTGCCAGAACTCCATGTCCTGCAACGCGATGCCCGAGCGCGCGGCCATGCCCAAGCCATCGCCCGTGTTGATGAACGCATTCGTCGATGCCGCGAAGATACGTCCCGCGCCGCCCGTGGCGAACAGCGTGGTCTTGCCTTCGAGGATATACACGTCGCCCGTTTCCATCTCCAGCGCGGTGACGCCGAGCACATCGCCTTCGGCGTCGCGGATCAGGTCCAGCGCCATCCATTCGACGAAGAAGTGCGTTTTGGCCGCGACGTTCTGCTGATACAGCGTGTGCAACAACGCGTGGCCGGTACGGTCGGCCGCGGCACAGGCGCGTTGCACGGGCTTTTCGCCGTAGTTGGCCGTGTGTCCGCCGAACGGACGCTGATAGATCGTGCCATCCGGATTGCGGTCGAACGGCATGCCCATGTGTTCGAGCTCATACACGGCGTTGGGCGCTTCACGGCACATGAATTCGATTGCATCCTGGTCGCCGAGCCAGTCGGAGCCCTTGATGGTGTCGTAGAAGTGATAGTGCCAGTTGTCCTCGCTCATGTTGCCAAGCGAGGCGCCAATGCCGCCTTGCGCGGCGACCGTATGCGAGCGCGTGGGAAACACCTTCGACAACACAGCGACCGACAGGCCCGCACGCGCGAGCTGCAGCGATGCGCGCATGCCCGAGCCGCCCGCGCCCACGATGACCACGTCGAAACGGCGACGCGGCAGGGAAGTCTTGATTGCAGCCATGTTCTTTAAACTCTCCAGAGAATCTGTGCAGCGTAGCCGGCGCATCCGACGAGCCAGAGGATGGTCAGCACCTGAAGAAACAGGCGCACGGCCATGGGCTTCACGTAATCCATCCAGATATCGCGAATGCCGACCCACGCGTGATAGAACAGGCAAAGCAGAGTCACGAAGGTGGCAAGCTTCATCCACTGCATGGCGAAGATGGACGCCCAGCCTTCATAGGAGAAGCTGTGAGCGGCGAAGAACCAGAACAGCAAAACGACGGTGTACGCCGCCATCACGACGGCGGTGATACGTTGCGCGAGCCAGTCGCGCAGGCCGTAATGCGCGCCCACGACCAGGCGCTTCGGGCCAACTCTGTTTTGGGTTGCCATGGTCTTAGACGGCTCCGAAAATTTTAAGGGCCATCACAGCCGTGAGAAGCAGCGAGACGACGAGCACGATCAACGCGCTTTGCTTGCCGCCTTCCTTGTTCACGCCAACGTGCGTGTCGAGCAGCAGAAAGCGAATGCCCGCGCAGAAGTGATGCAGATACGCCCACGACAGCACGAGCGTGATGATCTTGACGATGGGGTTGGCCAGAAAGCCCTTGAACGCGTCGAAACTGAGTTCCGAGGTCAGGCTCTGATCGAGCAGATAGAGAATGAACGGCAGCGACACGAAAAGCAGCAAGCCGCTGATGCGATGCAGGATGGACACCTTCCCCGCGAGCGGCAAGCGATACTTCGCGAGTTGACCAAGCCCGATGTTCCGGAACTCGGGCCTTGGTTTTTTTACGGCTTCAGCCACGGGCAGACCCCTTCTCACTTTAGATTGAGCAACCGCAGCACGTCGCCGGCACGCTCGTCGAGCGCGACTCGTCCCGTCGGCCTCAGTCGAAAACCGGCCGCGTGTATTGGAGGAAGAGTTATAGGCGCGCGGTCTGCGCGATAGCGTTATTTTGTCGCGTCGTTGTTATACTGTCCAATATCTATCTCGTCTTTCTGAAATAGCTTTAACAGATATCGCATGGAATTGCGCCATATTCGTTATTTTCTGGCCGTGGCCGAAGAGCTAAACGTGACGCGCGCGGCGGAGCGGCTCGGCATCGGGCAGCCGCCGCTCAGTCAGCAGATTCACGCTCTAGAAGACGAAATTGGCGTGCGCCTGTTCCGTCGCACGGGGCACGGCGTGGTGCTGACCGAGGCCGGAGAAGCGTTTGCGGCCGATGCCAGACGCATCCTGAACGACACGCGCATTGCCGTGGAAAACGCGCAAAGCGCGGGACGCGGTGAAATGGGGCAACTCAACATCGGTTTCACGGGTTCCGCGGCGTTCAATCCGGTCGTGTCGCAACTGATTCGCGCGTATCGGCAGGCATTTCCTAACGTTACGCTTACGTTGGCCGAAGGCAACACCGCCCAATTGCTGGCTTATCTCGATGCAGGCACCGTCGATGTCGCGTTCGTGCGGCTCGGCAGCCAGTCGCCTGTGGGCGTCGAGTTTCACCACATCGCGGTAGAGCCCATGCGTGTGGTGCTGCCCGTCACGCATCGGCTGGCGAAGAAAAAGAAGATCGCATTGTCAGCGCTGGCCGAAGATCCCTTCGTCATGCTGCCGCGCGTGGCGAGTCCGACGCTGCACGATGTGATCGTCGGCGCATGCAGGGAGGCCGGTTTCGAGCCCGTTGCAGGCCAGCAGGCGCCGCAGCTTTCGTCGGTCGTGAACCTCGTCGCGGCCGAGTTCGGCGTGTCGCTCGTGCCGGCTTCCGTGTGCCAGATACAAGTCGAAGGCGTCGTGTATGCCGACATGACCGGCAAAGCCGTATCGATCAGGCTTGCGTTGGCATCGCGGATTGAAGCCACGCAAGCCAAGACCGCGAACTTTCTCGATATGGCACTGGGTTTTGCTCAGGTTTAGGGTGGCCGCTTCCGCGTGAGCGAAGCCGCTCATTCGGCCTGAGCGTCGTGCAAATCGCCGAACAAATCCGACGTCGCACCGCTCGATGGCTGCAACGACTGCAACGCGCCGCTCCTGACCTGTTCGAGCACTTGCGGCGAGAGCCACCGCTCTTCCATTGCGGCGATGCCGCTTTCGATCATCTGCTGCAGAAAAAACGACTGCTTGCGCCCAGTCGCTTCCGCCAGTATGCGTAATCTTTGTTCGATCGCGGGCTCGACGCGAACCGCGACGACCTTCAACTTGTTTTCGGCGGACCTTCTCAACCTTGACTCCCAATGCATGTCCCGCGTCGATAACGGACGCGTGCGTGGCTCGGCTTTTATCACAAAGAGGCGGCGCATCGCAATGCTTCTTTGTTGCGGCCTTCGCAAACATGCCTGCGCGCGGCTTGAATCGCACGCTTATTCACGCATTCACCGCTACACGCATTCACCGCATCACGCATTCACCGCGAGCTTCATCGTACCTTCTCTTGCGAGAAACGCGCGCACGAGTTGATGCGCCTGATCCTTGTGCGCGGATTGCCACGATGCGGCGAGCATCTCGGTATCGAACATGCGTGACAGCGTGTACGCGTTCGATTTGTGAAAATACGCGAGACTCACCAGCGTGACATAGAGATGCAACGGGTCGATGCCGCGCCTTAACGTCCCTGCCGTCTCGCCACGACGGATCAGCGTGCGCAGCATGTCGAGCACCGGCGACGACATTGCTGGAATGACCTTCGAACGCTTCATGTAGCGCGCGCGATTCAGGTTCTCCCATGAAAGCAGACACAGCAGCTCGGGGTGTGCCGCGAAATGGCCTTCGGTGAAGTCATAAAGTTGCAAAATGCCCGCGGCGGGATCGACGGTATGCGCGTCGAGCGTGACAGCTAATTCGGCTTCGCGAAGGCGCGCGAGCACATGCTCCAGGACTTCGACATAAAGCGCTTCCTTGCCGCCAAAGTAGTGATAGATCATGCGGATGTTGACCTTCGAACGGCTCGCGATGGTCTCTACGCGCGCACCGGAAAAGCCCTTGTCCGCGAACTCGCGAATGGCGATCCTGAAGATGCGCTCCTTCGTCTTCGCCGCGAGCTGCGTGCGGCGTGTGGGCGCGGCATCTTCTTTCGAGGCGCTTTTCAGCTTGGGCGGGGCCATGAGTCGTGTCGTTGATAAGGACATGTCGATGTTACCCGCCTTTAACGTCTGAACGGCAGCGTAAGCGCGGGCGGTGCGGTCTGTCTGCCGATGAGCCCCGCCACCGCGATCAACGCAAGCAAATACGGCAACATGATGAGCAACGCGGTGGGCACGTGCAGGCCGAACATCGGTAGCTGAAACTGCATGGCCGTGGCGGCACCGAACAAGAGACACGCGAGCGCCGTGCGGCCGATCTTCCAGTTGCCGAAGATGATGGCGGCAATCGCCAGATAACCCGTACCGTTAGTCATATTCTCCGTGAACGTGTGTATGTCGCCGATGGAAATGAAGCAGCCCGCTGCCGCCGACATCACGCCCGAGTACACCACCGCGCCATAACGAATGCGCGTAACAGGCAGCCCCGATTGATCGACGGCGCGTGGCGCGACGCCTGTCGCATGCAGCGCAATGCCGAGCGCGGTGCGGCGCATGATGACCGACGTTGCGATCAAAACGGCAAGCCCCGCATACAGCAGCCACACCTGACCGAACACCGGCTCGCCGATCAACGGCAATTTGCCGAGCACGGGCGGCGACCAGTGCGCGAGGCCGGGAATGACCGCGCTGGAACGTTCGCCGAATACTGCCCGGTATGCGAGCGTCGTGCCACCAAGCGCGAGAATGTTGATGCCGATGCCTGTCACGATCTGATTCGCGCGCAAGGTCACGCTCAGAAACGCCTGCAGCAAGGCAAGCGGAATCACGCCGAGCATGCCGCATAAAAGCCCGAGCGATGGATGCCCCGTCAGCCAGGAAAACACCGCACCGAGAAACGCGCCCGTCAGCATCATGCCTTCGACGCTCATGTTCAACACGCCTGCGCGTTCGCTGATGAGTTCGCCGGTCGAAGCAAGCAACATGGGCGCGGCCAGGCGAATGGATGCGCCCGCAAAGACCGCGAGAAGTTCGAGGTTCATCGCGAAGTTTCTCCTTTATCGAGCCACGTTGCGCCGCCTGCCAAAGCGATCGTGACGATGCCCTGCACGATCAACACGAGCGCCGAAGGCACTTGCGCGACCATCTCCATGTTGATGCCACCCGAGCGCAAGAAGCCGAACATCAAGGCCGCCGCGAACACGCCGGTGATCGAACCACGCGCGAGCAAACCGACGACGAGGCCATCGAAACCGTAGCCCGACGAGAAGCCCGCCTTCAGCGAGTATTGATCGCCTTGCAGCATCAACGCGCCGGCGAGTCCGCTGAACGCGCCTGCGATCGCAAGCGCGCCGACGAGCGATGATGTGATCGGCAAACCCGCGCGCTTCGCGGCAACGGCGTTGAGCCCCGCTGCGCGCAACGACAGGCCGAAGCGCGTGCGCGCGAGCATCACGGCCGATGCAACAGCCAGCACGAGCGTCACCGGCAAGCCGATATTCAGGTTCATGCCGCTTGCCATGAAGATGGCCGGCAGCTTGGTTACATCGGGAATTTCCAGCGATTCAGGCAAGGTCGCGCCGCTCGTCATTGGTTGACGCAGCAGTGCATCGCTTTGCACGCACCAGTAAAGCAGCCACACGGCGATGAACGAAAGCAGCAGCGTACTGATGACTTCGTTGGTACCGGCTTTAGCTTTCAGCACGCCGGGCACGCCGCCCCATACCGCACCCGCGGCGGCCGCCGTGAGCATCGGCACGATGAAGGCGAGGCCTAAAGGCAAGTGCGCGCATCCGCCGTAGAGACTCATCGCCGTGGCAACTATGCCGCCTATCGCCAGTTGCCCTTCTCCGCCCACGTTGGTCAGCTTCGCGCGATTTGCGATGACGAAGCCCGTGCCGACGAGCGCGAACGCGAGGCTGCGATTGACGGAGGCCCCGATTGCATAGGGCGAGCCCCACGCGCCATCTGCGAACGCGGCGAGCGCATCGGCAATGGATACGCCCATCAACGCGATCAAGCCGAGCGCCGCGAGCATTGCAAAGAGCACGGCCGCCGCGATCACGAACGCAACGCGTAATTGCGGCGCATGGCGCGCGCCGGACGTTGCCGCGAACGGCCGATGCAGCTTCATGTTGACGTTCATGCGTTATCTCCCGAGCCCGCCATCCATGCGCCGATACGACCGCGATTGCTCGCATCGGGCGTACATGTGCCCATGATGCGACCGCGATACAGCACGACGATGCGATCGGCGACGCTCATCAGTTCGTCGAGTTCAGAGGAAATGAGCAGCACGCCCACGCCGCGGTCGCGCGCCGCGCGAATATGCGCATAGACGGCGGCCACCGCGCCGACATCGAGCCCGCGCGTGGGCTGCGCCGCAAGCAGGAACAGCAAAGGGTCGAGCGTGAGTTCGCGTGCAAGAACGGCTTTCTGCTGATTGCCGCCGGAGAGTCCGCCGAACAATGCATCGGGGCCGCTTGCACGCACGTCGAAACGTTGCATGAGTTCGAGCGCGGCGTCGCGCATGGCGCGGCGGCGCAGAAAGCCACCGCGCGTATAGCGGTCGAGATGATTGAGCAAGAGGTTGTCGGTGAGACTCATGCCGGTGACGCAGCCTACCGCGTGACGATCTTCCGGCACGATACCGACGCCCGCTTCCGTTAATTCGCGCGGGCTGGCGTTGGTCATGTCGCGGCCAGCGATAAAGAAGCGCCCCGACGATGCGCTCAGCATGCCCGCGAGCACCGCGCCGAGTTCGCTTTGACCGTTGCCTTCCACGCCCGCGATACCGACGATCTCGCCCCGATTCACGACGAGCGTGCAGTCCGCGAGACGCGTGACGCCTTCCGCGTCGCGAGCGCTCAGGCCGTCGAGTTGCAGTACTTCGTCATCGAGCGGTCGCGAGTACGGCGAGCCGCTTTGCACGAGTGACAGACGCGTCGCGAGATCGTCAGCGGCATCGCTGTCTTCGCGATGAATCATCGCGTGCACGAGCCGGTCGATATCCCTCGATGGATTCGACGAACGCGCGACCACGCGTCCCGATTGCAGCACGGTCGCACGTGTCGCAATGCGGCCGATTTCCTTGAGCTTGTGCGTCACGAGCACTACCGCGCAACCGCGTCTCGCCACGCGTTCGCACGTGTCGAGCAACGCATCGATCTCGGCGGGCAAGAGCACGGCGGTGGGTTCATCGAGCAACAGAAGACGCGGCTCGCGCATCAGGCATTTGACGATCTCGACGCGTTGCCGTTCGCCGACGGACAAGTCCGCGATCTTCGCGTCGAGCGCAAGATCGAGACCGACGCTCGCCAACACGTCCTGCACGCGCGTGGCTTCCGCTGGCCGGTCGAGCCAGCCCCGCGCCTGACCGAGCAGCAGGTTGTCGAGCACGGTGGCATCGTCGACGAGACTGAAATGCTGATGCACCATCGCGATACCGTTCGCGAGCGCTTCACGCGGATTGCGCGGCCGATACGGCGCGCCGTTGACGCGCATGGCACCCGCGTCCGGCTGATGCACACCGAAGATCACATTGCACAGCGTCGACTTGCCCGCGCCGTTCTCGCCGAGCAGACAATGCACGTCGCCGGGATATAGGTCGAGCGAGACGTCGTCGAGCGCCGTGAACGCGCCGAAGCGTTTGCCGATTCCCTGCAGCGAGAGAATGGGCGAACTATCGGCGGATGGGGAAGCCAGCGTGCTCATCCTTCAGAAACCTTGATCTTGCCGCTCTGGATATCGTCTTCGATCTGCTTGATCTTGGCGTCCATGGCGGGCGTGGATTTGCAGATCACCATGCCGGATGCTTTCGGCCCCATTGCAAGGCCGAACGCTTTATAGCCCGGCTGCCATTGCCCCTTCTCCAGTTGCTCGATGGCGTACTGCGCCTGATAGCCCACGCCCGTGATGCTGTATGCGATGTAAAGCGGATCGCTTCCGCAACGGTCCGTATAGCTGCCGATGATGTGCGTGTCTTTTTCCTTCGCCGCTTGTTCGAGCCCGCGCAAGCCGAGATTCAGGATGTGATAGTGCACGTCCGCGCCCTGCGCGATGGCCGCTGCTGTCGCTTCGCGCGCCTTCGCCACGTTGTCGAAGTCGCCGGTATAAGCCTCGAAGTACTTGACCTTCGGATTGATATAGCGCGCACCGTTGCCGAATTCCTTGCCCGCATTCACGATCGACGGAATCTCCATGCCGCCCACATAACTCACCGCGCCGCTCTTCGACAGCATGGCTGCAGCCGCGCCCGCGACATAAGCGATCTCGGCCTGCTTCACGTCATAGCCCGCGACATTTGGCGGCATGTTCTCGCCCTTGTTGCCGCCGACGATGGAGAACTTCACATTCGGAAAGCGCTTCGCGACCTTGAGTACCGCAGCCTGCGTCTGACCGCCGATACCGATCACGAGCTGATTCTTCGTCGCGAGATTCGTGAGCGCCTGCTCCATGTCCGCGTAGTTGATGTTCTCGATGATCTGCGTCTTCAGCTTCGGGCCGAACTCTTTTTGCGCGGCCGCGACGCCTTCATACCCCGACTCCATCCAGCCCTTGTCGGATTTCGAACCGGGGATCAGGACGCCCACGCGCATCGCTTCATCGGCCGCGTGCGCAGGGCGGATAAAGAACGCCGGCACGCCGAGCGCAACTACGCCGGCAATGGCCACGACGCGTTTCATCAGGATGGAAGGCTGTTGCGAACGGAACATCACTGGCACTCCTTTTGCGTTGAGTTTCGGTAAGTAGGTTATTCATGAGCGAAATGCACATTGCAACTTCAATGCCATGTTCAACCCGCGCGTGAATGTCGAATACTTCGCGCCAGTCGCGTTCGGTGTCATCGGCGACCTGCGGCAACATCCTCAACTCTTTTCCGATGGAGAACACGATGGACCACGCCCCGAACCCCGCCACGGCAGGCGCTGGCTTGCTCGGCGCATTTGCGCAGACGCGCTGGCAAGCGACGGAAACGCTCGTCGATATGGCCGTGCCAACGCCCGTTCCGCGCCTCGCGACACTCGATGCCAAGCCGCAGAAAGTGCGCTTCGACATCGAGAAAACAGCGCTCGTGATCATCGACATGCAGAACGACTTCTGCACCAAAGGCGGGTGGGTCGACCATATCGGGGGCGATTACGGTGCGGACCGTGCACCAATAGCGCCATTGCAGCGCCTGCTGCCGATCGCGCGAGAAAGCGGCGTGCCGGTGATTTGGGTGAACTGGGGCAATAGGCCCGATCTCGCCAACATGCCGCCTAATCAACTGCATCTGTATAAGCCGAAGGGAACGGGAATCGGGCTTGGCGAGGCCTTGCCCGAACATGGCGCACATGTCCTCGAAAAGGATTCGTGGGCAGCCGCCGTGGTCGATGAACTGAAGATCGAACCGCAAGACATCTGCGTGGACAAGTACCGCATCAGCGGCTTCTGGGACACGCCGCTCGACAGCATTCTGCGTAATCTCGGTACACGTACCGTGTTTTTCGCGGGCGTGAACACGGACCAATGCGTGATGCACACACTCACCGATGCCAATTTTCTCGGCTACGGTTGCGTGATGCTCACCGATTGTTGCGCGACTTCATCGCCCGACTTCTGCACGGAAGCGAGTATCTGGAACGTGAGGAAATGCTATGGCTTCGTCGCGGATTCGTTGCAATTCGCCGACGCATTGAACAGCGCGGCCGCATGAATGCTTTCGTTCCCGGTCCGCGTATTCGCGTGAATGCAACCGGCAGCGGCGCGCTCGATGGCTTGCGTTTTGCGGTGAAGGATTTGATCGATATCGCGGGCGTGACGACGGGCGGCGGCAATCCCGATTGGTTTGCCACGCACGATGCCGCGCAATGTCATGCGCCGTGCGTGGCGAAGCTGTTAGCGGCGGGCGCATCCGTGGATGGCAAGACCATCACCGATGAACTCGCCTACAGCCTCGAAGGCGCGAACGAACACTATGGCACGCCGCTCAATCCGCGTTGGCCGCATGCGTTGCCGGGTGGATCGTCGAGCGGATCGGCATCGGCGGTTGCGAGCGGCAGTGTCGATTTCGCACTCGGCACCGACACCGGCGGCTCGGTGCGTGTGCCTGCCGCGTTCTGCGGACTCTGGGGCATACGGCCAACGCACGACGCGGTATCGCTCGATGGCGTGCTGCCGTTTGCACCATGCTTCGACACGGTCGGATGGTTCGCGCGCTCGGGTGATCTGCTTGCGCGCGTTGCCGACGTGCTCCTCGATGAGGTCGCTTCCCACGATGCTCCCACGCGTCTCGTGCGCTGCAAGGAAGCATTCGACGCGCACGGTTCCGCGCGTCTGCGCGAACTTGCACCCGCATCCGCCGAGATCGAACTCTTCGCGGGCGAGGGCTCGGACTGGCTGCATGTCTATCAGCAGTTGCAGGACGACGCGATACGTGCGTCTCTTGGTTCATGGATCGACACGCATACGCCGCGCTTCGGAGCGAACATCGCGCCACGCTTCGCGCGGCTCAAGTCGATCGACGACGCGGAGGTGAATCGGTGCCACGCTTTACGCGAGGAGTATGCGGCACGTATGGCGGATATCGTCGCCGATGCCTTGATTGTGCTGCCAACTACGCCCGTCTCGCTTTTGCGCCAGAATGAAACGTCGGAGCGTATCGGCGCGTTTTATCGCGATGCCTTGACCTTCAACGCCATCGCGGCATTTGCCGGACTGCCGCAAGTGACCATACCCATTGCGAACGAATTGACCGGCCCGCTCGCGTTGTCATTGATCGGTCCGCGTAACAGCGACCGTGCCTTGATTGCGCGGGCGCGAAGTCTGTTCTCCAATATCGAATGAGGTAGACGATCTTGTCTACTCATCATCGCTTTCAACATCGAACGAGAACCATGAACATGCCACCGGAAATCGATGGAACGCTCGACGCTTATGCCGACGCCGCAATTCGGCTGCACTTCCCTCATCTAACGGATGACACCGCCGCGCGTGTCAAGGCGCAATTCGCGCGCATCGCGCAACTCGCGGCACCGGTGCTCGCCTATCCCGTCGATGCCCAGGACGAACCTGCGCCGGTGTATCGCCCATGACCATCAACGACGCATTCCCTGCTGGCGCAGTTGCCATTGCACGTGCCTATGCCGAAGGTGCATTCAGTGCGCGCGAATTGATCGAAGCAACGCTCGCTCGCATCGACACGTATAACGCGCAGATCAACGCCTTCACCACGATCACGCGCGAACGCGCACTCAATGAAGCCACTGCCCTCGATGCACGGCGCGCGAGCGGCGCTGCTTTGCCGCCGCTCGCAGGCGTTCCCTTTGCGGCGAAGAACCTGTTCGACATCGCGAGCGTCACGACGATCGCGGGATCGCGCGTGCTCGCCAATGCCGCGCCCGCCGCTGCGGATGCCACGCTCGTTAAACGACTCGCCGATCATGGCGCAATCATGGTCGGCGCGCTCAACATGGACGAGTTCGCCTACGGCTTCACCACCGAGAACAGTCACGCGGGACCATGCCGCAATCCGCACGACCTGACACGCTCGGCGGGTGGATCGTCAGGCGGCAGCGCCGCGGCGGTCGCGGCGGGCTTCGTGCCTCTCACTCTCGGAAGCGATACGAATGGGTCAGTGCGCGTGCCTGCCTCGCTGTGCGGCGTGTTCGGCGTGAAGCCGACCTATGGACGCTTGTCGCGGCGCGGAACGTATCCGTTCGTCGCGAGTCTGGATCATATGGGCGCATTCGCGCGCAGTGTCGAAGACCTCGGCGCTGTCTATGACGCGCTACAGTTTGCCGATCCACTCGATATGGCTTGCGCGCAGCGTGAATTCGAGCCCGCGCGTGCGATGAGCGGAACCTTGCGCGTTGCACGTCTGACGGGCTATTTCGACGACTACGCACACGACGATGCACGCAACGCATCGCTCACTGCGTCAGCCGCGCTCGAAGCGACGGATACCGTCGAGTATCCGGATGCCGATGCGGCGCGTGGTGCAGCTTTTCTCATCACCGCTGCCGAGGGCGGCCAATTGCACATGAAGGACCTTCGCGCGCACTACGACGAGCGTGAGCCTTTGTCGCGCGACCGCTTGATCGCGGGTGCGTTGCTGCCTGCCGCATGGATCATTCAGGCGCAACGCGTCCGCGCTTCGTTGCGGCGACGCGTGCTGGAACTCTTCGAGCGCTACGACGTCTTGATCGCGCCAGCGACGCCAGTCGTGGCGCCGCGCATCGGCGACGAGTTCATGGAGGTCCGCGGTGAGCGAATGGCAGTGCGAGCCAGCCTCGGCATGTTGACGCAACCCATCTCGTGCCTTGGGTTGCCCGTTGTGACCGCGCCTATGCGAACGGAAGCCGGCTTGCCGATGGGAGTTCAGTTGATTGCCGCGCCGTGGCGCGAAGACCTGGCATTCGAAGCCGCCCGGCGTCTGGAGCAAGCTGGCGTAGCGGGTTGTGCGACACCGCGTTTTGCCGAGGAGAAAGCGTGAACGAGATCAATCGACCGGATGTTCTCGAGGAAGTGAATGCGGTGTTCGACGCGTATGAACGGGCCCTGACTAGCAATGACGTCGCGATGCTGGATGACCTGTTTTTTGATTCGTCGCTAACGGTGCGCTATGGGGCGACGGAAAATCTCTACGGCTACGACGCCATACGCGAGTTTCGTGCGGCACGGTCCGGAACAGGTTTGGCGCGCGAGGTGACGGCACGAATGGTGACGACCTATGGAGATTCGATGGCCGTTGCAAATATCGAATTCCGGAGGGAAGGCGACGCGCGTATAGGCCGACAAAGTCAGACGTGGATACGCTTCGAGGATGGATGGAAGGTCGTCAGCGCGCATGTCAGCTGGATGACCTAAACGCGACCGCGAGCGGCGATCCTCATGCAGACGGATCGCCGCGCCGCCAGGCATCATCACTCGTACCCGGGACCCGTGCGCGCTTGCCGCATCGTCAACGCGCCCTCTTGTCTGCGCCGATAGCCCGAATCCCGCGAAGCCAGCCAGTAATAAAGCGGCGAAGTCAGCAGCAGGCCAATGACCCACGACAGATCCGCGCCATCGAGATACTTCGGCACGGGACCGGCGTACATCGGCGTATTCATGAACGGAATCTGCACGATGATGCCGATTGCATAAGCGATCAAAGCCTGCGGATTGAAGCGCCCATAAATGCCGCCATCGGCTTCGAAGATCGATTGAATATCGTACTTCCCTTTATGGATGACATAGAAGTCGATCAGATTGATCGCGGTCCAGGGCACGAGCACCACGAGCAAGGCAAGCACCAGATCGACGAGATTTCCCACAAAGTTGGTCGATGCGCCAATCGCTCCATAGCAGCACGCAAGCAGAATCGCGACTGAAAGCACGGCGCGCGCTTTGGCCGTGGGAATCCAGCGATAAGCAAACGTCTGCAACGAAGTAATCGTGGCGAGCACCGCGCCATAGAGATTGAGCGCGTTATGACTAATCACGCTAAGCAGAAACAAGACGAGCATGGGCAAGCCGAGGGGGCCGGTCGCAGTCTTGACGGCGTCCATGGTATCAGCGCCGGGCGCGACGGCGAGCGCGGCGACCGCACCGAAGGCAAACGCAAGCGAGGAGCCAATGGTGCAGCCCAGATACGTCGCCCAAAACGTCGACGCTACACGCACATTGCTCGGCAAATAGCGCGAGTAGTCGGAAACATAAGGTGCAAACGCAATCTGCCATAGCGCGGACAAGGAAACGGTAGCCAGCCAGCCTGCGAAATTGAAGCCGCCGCGCGCGAAGAAATCGGCCGTCGCGATATGCGTGAAGATGTATGCAAAGCCCACGAAGATACCGATGCCCAGCACCCACGTGCCAATTCGATTGAGTACGTGAATGAATCGATAGCCGATGATCCCGATCAACCCCGAGCCCACCGCACCGACGACGATCCCGACCGGCACCGATATCGACGTTTCGATGCCATGCAACGACTTGCCTGCGAGCACGATATTCGATGCAAAGAAGCCCACGTACATCACGCCCGCAATCACCGTGACGAGCAAGGCACCCCATGATCCGAACTGCGCGCGGCTCTGGATCATCTGCGGGATACCCATCTGTGGCCCTTGCGCCGAATGCAGCGCCATCAACACGCCGCCCACTGCCTGACCGACGATGATCGCGACGATTCCCCACAGCAAGTTCAAATGGAATATCTGCACGCCAAGCGCGCCCGTCACGATAGGCAATGGCGCAATGTTTCCGCCGAACCAGAGCGTGAATAGATCGCGCACCTTGCCATGCCGATCCTCCGGCGGCACATAGCCGATCGTATGCTTCTCGATGAACGAGGACGTGTTGCTATCCGACGTATTCAAAGTCGTCTCCTTTATTGATTTGGCGCATGCGCGAGTCGTTTCGAAAGACCATGCGCACCGCGGAGCCCGTCGAAAATCTTGGGGCTCTCGAACGCGCCATGGCGCGTGTCAGGAAGCGGTTGCTAGATAATCCGCAAGACGCGCGAGCATGGCGTCGCAGGCGTCGAGTTGCTCGACCCTCACGAACTCGTCGGGCTTGTGCCCTTGATCCATGCTTCCCGGTCCGCACACCACGGTTGGGATGCCCACTTGATTGAAGAGTCCGCCTTCGGTGCCGAACGCCACCGTGCCGAACTCGTTCGAGCCACTAAGAAGCGTCAGCAGGCGCGCTGCTTCGCTATCTGGCGGTGTGGCCAAGCCCGGATAGGCGCTCAAGGATTCGAAGCGAATGTCCGTGTCCGCTTTCACCGCGCGCATCTTCGGAAGCAATTCGGCTTCGGCAAAGCTTTGCAATTCATCCGCCACCTCATGCGCGTCGAAGCCGGGAAGCGCACGCACTTCGAAATCGAATTCGCATTCCGCCGGCACGATATTGAGCGCACGCCCACCTTTGATGACGCCTGCTTGCACGGTCGAATAGGGTGGATCGAAGAGTGCGTCATGGTGCTCGGGCCGTGCCAGGTTCTCGCCAATATCATCCAGCTTGCCGATAAGACGTGCTGCATACGCTATGGCGTTCACGCCGTAGGGCGCGTAAGCCGAGTGACAAGCCGCGCCCTTCACCTGGCAGCGCATGGCGAGCTTGCCTTTATGACCGAGCACCGGCTTCAGTTCGGTAGGCTCTCCGATCAGGCACAAAACGGGCTTGTGTGGGCGCCTCGCCAGTTGCTCCAACATGGGCCGCACCCCAAGGCAACCGACTTCCTCGTCGTAAGAGAAGGCAAGGTGTACGGGCATGACTAGCGATTTCTCAAGGAACGTGGGGACCGAGGCCAGCACCGAAGCGATAAAACCCTTCATATCCGCCGTGCCGCGGCCATATAAGCGCCCTTCCTTCTCGGTAAGCTGAAAGGGATCGAGCGTCCAGGCTTGGCCATCGACGGGCACGACATCGGTATGACCGGATAGAACGATGCCGCCCTTGTCACGCGGACCGATCGTCGCAAACAGATTCGCCTTCGTTCGCTCGGCGTTATAAAACAGTTCGCTCTCGACGCCGAGATTCGCAAGGGTGTCGCGAACGAACTCGATGAGTTCCAGGTTCGAATCGCGGCTGACGGTTGCAAAGCCGATCAGCCGTTCGAGCAAGTCGCGGCTCGACATCTCACTCATTGCCCGGCACTCCATAGCTAGGCGCCACTGTCGGGTTCAGCGCACGGGTCACGTAGTCCTGCATTTGCGGCCGATAAGCCTGCCACAGACCATCGAGCTGGCCGATGGGGTCGGCGTCGGCCCAATCGACGCGCAGATCGACGATAGGCCAACTCAGATCGCTTACGATCTTGAGCGCTGCGGAATGCACCGGCCCGGCTTCGCCGCCTGCGGTCATCGCCGCCCGCATCGCCGCGAGCAAACGATCCGCCAACATGCCTTTGGTGTTTTCGAACGCGGGAATCATGGCTTCGATCACGCCGAGGCTCGCAAGCATGTTGCCTGCGGCGACGCATTGATCTCCAGCCACCGCGTGATGCAGGCCAAGCGCTTCCTTGCCGCTAAAAAACGCGGTGCGGCCATGAGCGTCGATGACCGTTACTTGCCGATATTCGCTGTACGCGTTCGCATCGAGCGCACGGTCGAGCGCCGCTTGAGGATCGAGTTGCGCAGTGTCGATGAGGTCGAGGATCTGCGGCCCAAGTGCGGGCAAAGTCACGTTTTGCGTGGCCACCGCGCCCACGCCGCCGCGTGCCCACGGACATCGCGCGCCCACGGCGATACTCGACGAACTGATTGCAATGCCAAGCTGGCCGGTTTCCTGGCAACGTCCGATCACGGAGAATGTCATGCAAGGCTCCTCGACTTAGGCGGGCTTCCAACCTTCAGGAATGACCGCGATCACATCGATTTCCATCAGCCATTCCGGCTGTCCCAACGCACTCACCACCAGCCCCGTCGAAATGGGAAACACGCCCTTGAGCCACTTGCCGACTTCCTGGTACACCGGCTCGCGATAACGCGGATCGATCAGATACGTGGTCGTCTTGACGATATGGCTCATGTCGCTGCCCGCCTCTTCGAGCAACTGCTTGAGATTCTTCATCGCCTGCTCGGCTTGCGCGCGTGCATCGCCGAGACCCACCAGATTGCCTTCGAAATCCGTTCCCACCTGACCACGCACATAGACCGTGTTGCCGGCGCGCACGGCCTGGCAAAGATCGTTATCGAGCGTCTGGTTCGGGTACGTATCCTTCGTGTTGAACATGCGGATACGCGTATGCGTAGGTTGGCTCATCGATGCACCTCGAAGCTGAGAATGATTGAATAGTGAATGCGGCGTCTTGGGCGATCGTCAACTCACGCCCATCTCGCTGACCTTGTGCACGCGCGGATCGCTGAATGTCGCGGCTTGGTCGGCATGACGGCGCGACGCATCGTGATACGCGAGATACTTGCGCTGCGTGACGATGTGATCGGCAATATGTTTTGCATCGTGCCAGACGCCCCAGATGAAAGCGGAGCCGCGCCGCGAAAGCCAGGGCAAGCCAAGGAAATAAACGCCGGGCTCCTTGGAAACGCCTCGCTGATGCTTGGGCTTGCCTTTATCGTCGAAGGCGTTGACATCGAGCCAGCTGAAGTCGACGGCGTAGCCGGTTGCCCAGATGATCGAACTCACGCCAGCATCGGCAAGGTTCAGTTCGAGAACAGGCTGCTTCATGCATTCCGGATCGGACGGAATGATGCGTGCCTCGGGCTCGTCCGGCAGATCGATACCATTGCGCGCCACATACGCGTCTGCGGCGCTCAGCAAAGACAAGTAGTTGTCGTCGCCGTTGTTGATGTTGGTCGTGAGGTCTGGCTGAAACGTTGCAATGCCATTCTCGAATGACTTCGTGAGACCGACGAGGTTCATGCCCTGATGCGCGAGACGGCGGAAATCGACTGTTTGTCCACCGCGCGCGCCACTCACTGCAATCGTGACGTGCTCCTTGCCCGGCCGCATGACTTCCGCATCCCACTCGCCGAGCACGCCCAGCCACCAGCAAAAATCACGGCCACGATACGCGCGCGGCGGACGGTCATGCGGGCCGACCGACAAATACACCTTCCTGCCGGCGCGCATCAGTTCATCCGCAATCTGCACGCCCGACGATCCCGCGCCGACCACGAGCACCGCGCCTTCCGGCAATTGCTCAGGATTCCGATAATCAGCCGAATGAAGCTGCGTAAGACGCTCGTCCTTCGGGGCGATAGCCGGGATGACCGGCTTCTGGAACGGACCAGTAGCGACGACCACGCGGCTCGCTTCGATCACGCCTTCCGATGTTTCGACGGTGAAGCCTTGCCGCCCGACATTGCGAACCACCTTCTTGACTTCGACGCCCGTGCGAATGGGTGCATCGAACTTTTCGGCGTAGGTGACGAAGTAATCGGCGACCTGATCTTTATTGGCAAAGCCATCGGGATCGACTTCATCGAACTCGAGATTGGGGAAACGATCGTGCCACGCCGGACCGTTCGCCACGAGCGAGTCCCAACGTCCCGTGCGCCAGCGTTCCGCAATGCGGTCGCGTTCAAGAACGAGGTGCGGCACGCCGAGCTTGCTCAGATGCTCGCTCATCGCCACGCCGGCCTGACCGGCGCCAACGACGAGCGTGTCGATTGAGGTTATTTCCACTGTCATGGCTATGTCCTTCCGATATGGCTTTACTTCGCGGATGTGTCCGGCGAAGTCAGCGTCCTTGAAATACGTGCAGTCGTACGTGGCTGGCGTGCTGCCAATGAAGCCCAAATTTACGCTTGAGCGCAGAATTCTAAAAATATATTTAAAAAATGCTTAGCATCGGTTTTGGCTATGCAATCCTTTTTGGCGAACCCACAATTCGGCCGGTCAACCGTTTAGAGGCGGAGCGTTTCCGATGGAAAATCACCCTTTGCGTTACTCGCTTCGGCAATTGCGCTACTTCGTCGTGACGGCGGAAGTGCTGTCTTTTACAGCCGCCGCGCGGCGCCTGCACATTTCGCAGCCGTCGATCTCCACCGCGCTCGCGGACCTCGAAATATCGTTTGGCGTGCAGCTCTTCATACGGCATCACGCGGCGGGATTGTCGCTTACGCAAGCAGGCCGAGACCTTCTGGGGCAAGCGCGCAACCTGCTAAAAATAGCCGAAGAATTGCAAATGGCCGCTAAGGAAATGGATGGCGGCATGACGGGCTCGATCGCGCTCGGCTGCCTCGTTTCACTTGCGCCGCCGCTCATGCCGGGGCTCATAAGCCGCTTTACCGGCGAGCATGCAGGGATCTCCTTTAGGACCGTCGAGGCGCATCAGGATGGCCTGCTAAGAGGCTTGCACGACGGCTCGCTCGATATTGCGCTGACCTATAGCCTGGATTTGACCGAGGACATCGCGTTTACGCCACTGCTTTCTCTGCCGCCTTATGTCATCTTGCCGAAGACGCACCGGCTAGCCCGCGCGCGCAAGGTCTCATTAGCGGATCTCGAAGCGGAGCCTTACGTGATGCTGGATTTACCGCATAGCCGAGAATATTTCGCGGCCCTTTTCGATGCCGTCGGCAACCGGCCGGTTCCCGCATTTCGGTCGTCGCAGCCTGAAGTCGTGCGCGGCATGGTGGCTAACGGCTTAGGCTATAGCATCCTCAATTTTCCGCTCAAATCGAATCGCACCGTAGATGGTGAAGACTTCGTGATTAAGCGCTTCAAGGACACCGTCAACGCAACGACGCTAGGCATTGCGCAATCGCGCACCATGAAGCCGCGCCAAGTGGTGCAACGCTTCGCCTCGTTTTGTGAGAACTATATCCGGCGGCTGCATCTAGACGCCTAAGAAACGCCAAAGCCAGGAACGCTACATAGGCAAAAGCTCTGCTTTGTATCCGAAAACAATATTTTGGCTGGTAATTTGGCTTGATAAATTTGTTGCCATGCGAGCGCAACGCCTTGCCGACTCTACGCTGGCGCGCTTATAGGGAAATAGATTCAAGGAGTCTTTCATGACCAGCCAGGCAAGAACGATCCCGATCACGGCACTCGTCGACGAGTTGCGCGCCGGTTGCGAACGATCGTTCAACGACGCGCATGCCATGCCGCCTGGCGTCTACACCTCCGCCGATTTTTTGTCGCTCGAAGAGCGCGACATCTTCGAACGCGAATGGCAATGCGTTGGCCGCGCAAGCGCCTTGAAGTTGCCGGGCGACTACCTGACGGCGCGCATTGGCGCACAGCCTATCGTGGTGTTGCGCGATGAGCAGATGCAACTCAAGGCGATGTCCAACGTCTGCCTGCATCGCATGTCGGTTCTGCTCGAAGGGCGCGGCAACGTGCGCAGGATCGTGTGTCCATATCATGCATGGAATTACTCGCTGGATGGCGCGTTGCAAGGCGCACCCCTGATGGACCGTCAAGAAGGCTTCTGCAAGGAAAGCTATAAGTTGCCCGCCGTGCGGTGTGAAGAATGGCAAGGCTGGATCTATGTAACGCTCGACGATCAAGCGCGGCCGGTCAGTGAACAGCTTGCCGATTTGAGCGGGCTCATCGATGCCTACGGCATGGAACACTACATCGAAACTTTCTATGAAGAGCACGTGTGGGACACCAACTGGAAGATCCTCGCTGAAAACTTCATGGAGAGCTATCACCTGCCCATGCTGCATCGCGCGACAGTAGGACCGCATTCACGTCTTGAAGAGATGGAATGCCCACCGGGCTTTCCCGCATTCAATTACCACTGGATCACGAAGGAAGCGTCTCTGCCCATTGGTAACGCGCATCCGGACAACACGCGGCTTACGGGACACTGGCGCAAGACCACGGCGCTGCTGGCGATCTATCCGACGCATCTCGTCACGCTCACACCTGGCTACTTCTGGTATCTCGTGCTGCAACCGCAAGGCGTTGGCCGCGTGCATATTCGTTTCGGCGGCGGTCTTGCGCCCGAGTTCATCGCCGACCCAGAAGCGAATGCGCATATGGCCTCGCTCAAGACCTTGCTCGATGAAGTCAACGCGGAAGACAAGCGCGGCGTCGAAGCGGTTTTTCGTGGCGTGCATGCGCCGCTTGCAAAGCCCGGTCATCTCAGCCATCTCGAACGGCCCAACTATGACTTCGCGCGCTATCTCGCCAGCAAGGTTGGCGCGCATTGAACGTCACTGCAAACGGACAGGACCGAACGATGCCTGACGCTTCCTTTATCTCGTTCACGGGCGTGAGCAAGTCTTATGACGGCGTGCATTACGTCGTCGAAGACTTGAATCTCGACGTGCGCAAGGGAGAATTCCTGTCGCTGCTCGGGCCATCGGGCTCAGGCAAAACGACCACGCTCATGATGCTCGCGGGATTCGAATCTCCCACGCAAGGCGAGATTCGTCTCGATGGCAAACGTCTCGACGACAAGCCGCCGCATCTGCGCGATATCGGCATGGTGTTTCAGAACTACGCGCTGTTTCCGCATCTGACGATTGCAGAGAACGTCGCGTTCCCGCTCTCCGTGCGCCACGTAAGCCGCGCCGATCAGAAGGCGCGTGTCAAGCGCGCGCTCGAAATGATCGAACTGCCGCATCTCGCGAACCGGCGTCCTTCGCAGCTTTCCGGTGGGCAGCAACAGCGCGTGGCGCTCGCGCGCGCACTCGTCTTCGAACCGAGCGTCGTGCTCATGGACGAACCGCTCGGCGCACTCGACAAGCGTCTGCGCGAAACCATGCAATACGAGATCATGCGGCTGCATCGCGAGTTGTCGCTCACCATCGTCTATGTCACGCACGATCAGGCCGAAGCGCTGACCATGTCGGACCGAGTCGCCGTGTTTTCCGATGGCCGTATTCAGCAAGCCGCCACGCCCGGCGAACTCTATGAGAACGCGCAGAACGCTTTCGTCGCGAACTTCGTGGGCGAGAACAACGGCCTCATTGGCCGCGTGGCCAGTACGAGCGACGAATGGGCGACCCTGGCCCTCGCGGACGGCAACATCATTCGTGGACGATGCGAACCCGGCCTCACCGAAGGCGACGAAGCCATGCTCGCGCTGCGCCCCGAACGCGCGCACATTCCGAGCGCGGAAGGTTCGCATGTCGACGAACACAGCAACGTGGTGCGCGCCCGAGTCGAAGAACTCGTTTATTGCGGCGATCATCATCGCGTGCACCTGAAGCTCGGCACGCGCGACAACCTCGTCGTCAAGCTGCCGAACACTCAGCGTCACGCCTTGCCCGCGGATGGCAGCACGGTCGATGTCGCCTGGCGCCACGACGACTGCAAGATACTTGCGATGAGCGCGTCCAGAAGCGTGTCCACACCTCTTTCTTCCACACCGTCGTCAACTTCAATCACCACGCCCGCTACAGCAGGAGCCAACTGACATGCGCACTTTTATCAAAACTCAATGCGCGGCACTCGCGTTATGCGCGTTTTCCAGCATCACCGTTCAGGCTGCAGAGACACTTTCGGTCGTGACGTTCGGCGGCGCTTATGAAGCCGCTGCGAAGAAGGCTTATTTCGAGCCCTTTACGCAAGCCACGGGCGTTGGCTTCTCGACGGAATCGTACGACGGCGGCTTGGCCAAGCTCTCCGCGATGGAACAGGCGAAGAACACGACGTGGGACCTGATCGACCTCGAAACCAACGACGCGATCACCGCTTGCGACGAAGGTCTTCTCATGAAGTTCGACAAGAAGACGCTCGGCAAGACGAGCGACTTCATTCCCGGCTCCATCCTCGATTGCGCAGTGGCGAGCATGGTGTGGTCCACCGTCTACGCCTACGATGCGAGCAAGTTGAAGACCGCGCCGACCAGCGTCAACGACTTCTTCGACTTGCAGAAGTTTCCCGGCAAGCGCGGCCTGCGCAAGTCGCCAAAGGTGACGATGGAATGGGCGTTGATCGCCGACGGCGTCGATCCCAAGGATGTCTATAAGGTGCTTGGCACGCCAGCTGGCGTGGATCGCGCATTCAAGAAGCTCGACACCATCAAGAAGAACATCGTGTGGTGGGAGTCGGGTGCGCAGGCGCCGCAGTTGCTCGCCGACGGCGCAGTGGCGATGACACAGGTCTATAACGGCCGTATCGACGATGCAGCGAAGAAGGACAACAAGCCCTTCAAGGCCGTGTGGGACGCGCAGGTGTACGACTTCGAATGGTGGGGCATTCCGACGGGCGCGAAGAACGCAAACACGGCGGCCAAGTTCATCATCTCGGCATCGCAGCCGAAGGCGTATGCGGATCTTACGAAGTACATCGCTTATGCGCCGCCGCGCAAGGACGCTATAGAACTGGTGGACAAGCAGCGTCTTGCCGACCTGCCGACCTCGCCTGCCAACTTCAAGCGCGCCGTGCAGATCAACGCGAATTTCTGGGCCGACAATGCCGATCAGATCAACAAGCGCTTTCAGGTGTGGCTGACGCAGTAAGACAGCAAGGTATCGACGCTGTCCGCTTCACGCGAAACATGATCCGAAGAGAGCCCGACTTGACCGCGACCACCAACATGTCCGTATCCGCAAAGGCCGCGCCATCGGGCTCTCCTAGAAGCGCCGACGGCCACGCGTCTTATCAGAAGGCGCGTCGCCGTGCATCGTTGCAAGCGCTGTTGCTTGCGTTGCCGCTGATCGTGTTTCTGTTGTCTACCTTTATCGCGCCGATTGCGCTACTGCTCGCGCGCAGCGTGCAGAATCGCGAAGTCCCCGACAGCATGCCCGCCCTCACGCGCGCGCTCGATGCCTGGGACGGCCACGGCGTGCCCGACGAACGCACCTTCGCATTGCTGGCCGCCGGCCTCAAGGAAGCCCAGCAAAGCGGTCAGCTCGGGACCGTGGCGCGCCGTCTGAACTTCGCGCAAGCGGAGTTTCGCAGCCTGTTGATGCGTACCGCACGCAGCCTGCCCGCCGATGCACCACCCGCATGGAAACCCGCGCTCATCGAAACCGACGAGCGCTGGAATTCCCCGGAAATCTGGCGCTTGCTCAAGCGCGCCGCTGCATCGCCCACGCCCGACTACCTGCTCGCAGCGGTCGATGCGCAAGTGACACCGCAAGGCAAGATAGCGTCCATGCCGGCCGATTCATCGGTGTTTCGCGAGGCGTTCGTGCGTACCATCTCCATCAGCGCAACCGTCACGCTCATGTGTCTCGTGCTCGGTTACCCCGTTGCGTGGTTGCTCGCCAATCTGCCCGCTAAGAGCAGCAACCGTCTCATGCTGTTTGTGATCGTGCCGTTCTGGACCTCGCTTCTCGTGCGCACGACCGCCTGGTATGTGCTGCTGCAACCGGGCGGCGTCATCAACAGCCTGCTCATGGGGCTGGGCCTTGCGTCGCATCCCGTGCCGCTCATCTTCAATCGCGCGGGCGTGCTGATCGGCATGACGCACGTGCTGCTGCCTTATATGATCCTCGCCATCTTCTCGGTGATGAAAAGCGTATCGCCCGTTTATATGCGTGCAGCGAAGTCGCTGGGCGCGCATCCGTTCACTGCGTTCATGCGGGTCTATGTGCCGCAGACGCTGCCGGGCGTGGGCGCGGGATGCTTCCTCGTGTTCGTGCTAGCGCTCGGCTACTACATCACGCCTGCGCTACTCGGCGGCGCGGGCGATGAAATGATCAGCCAGCTCATCGCCATTCAGACCAACACGCAGCTCAACTGGGGACTCGCGGGCGCGCTGTCGGCGTACCTCGTGATCTTCACGGCGGTCTTCTATTTCCTCTTCAACCGCATAGTCGGCATCGACCGGCTGCGTTTCGGTTGAACGACACGGACTCGACGACATGCAAGATCAACGCAATACCGTGCTGACCGAACGCGTGGCGAATCGCTGGGTGCGCGTGCATACGGCGATCGTCCTGTTCTTTCTGATCGCGCCCATCCTCGCGATCATTCCGCTCTCGTTCAATTCGGGTTCGTACTTTTCATATCCGATGCAGGGCTTTTCAATGCGCTGGTACGAGCAGGCGTTGACGAGCGCGGACTGGCAGCGCTCGCTATTGAACAGCATCGGCATTGGCGCGGCGTCGACGTTGATCGCGACCTGTCTCGGCACGCTGGCCGCGCTGGGCCTGAGCCGCGCGCAATTTCCGTGGCGCTCGCTCATCATGCCCATCATCATTTCACCGATGATCGTACCCATCGTCGTCGTGGCTGCGGGCTTCTATCTAATCTTCGCGCCGCTCGGTCTCGTCAACTCGTATCCGGGTGTCGTGCTCGCGCATGCGGCGCTTGGTACGCCATTCGTGGTCATCACCGTGACGGCTTCGCTGCTGTCGTTCGATCAGAGCCTGCTGCGCGCGGCGTCCGGTCTTGGCGCGGCGCCATGGATCACGTTCAGGCGTGTGACGTTACCGCTGATCATGCCTGCAGTCGCCACAGGCAGCGTGTTTGCCTTTGCCACTTCATTCGATGAAGTCATCGTGATTCTATTCATCGGCGGGCCGGATCAGAAGACCGTGCCGCGTCAGATGTGGAGCGGCATCCGCGATTCGATCGACCCGTCCATACTGGCGGTCGCGACCATGCTGATCGTCTTCGCCGTGCTGCTTTTTGCGAGCATCAACTGGCTGCGCGGACGTGCAGCGGCGGCCAGTCAGGCGCTCGGCTGATCAGACACACGATAAGCGGCGCGGGCCATTCGGACCGCGCCGCCACACCGCTTTACATCAAGACTTATCGCCTCCTTCCGGCTCGATCTCCGTCAGATCGTCCGGGTCAACTTCCGCTTCGCGGACAGTCGTTCCTTCATCATCGGTTTCCGATACATCCGTGGTGAGCACATCGTCCGTGCCGGATTCGACTTCGTCGTCGCTTTTCGGGTCATCGGTCATGGGGGTTTCTGCGGGCGTGTTCATCTTGTTGCTCCTGATAGTTGCGTTTAAGTGATCGGATGGATAAACAGACGAATCACATCCGGACGCACAGATCAGGCGTGGATTCGATGCGCGATGTCGAACCATGAAGCGCACTTCTTTCTCGCAGCAATCGTAGTGCCGCATGTCGGCCGGAGCGCTCGCGCAATGTATACACGGCGAAGGCACACGCGTTGCTGAATTGTATCGACGCCAACGATTGGCGCAAGAGACTCTTAGGCTTCCGATACATGGCACGGAGAACGCAATGAACAAGGATCAGAAAGAAGGCATCAAGGAACAAATAAAGGGCTGGACCGACACGGCCATCGGCACACTCACCGGCAATGAAGATCGCAAGCTGAAGGGTGACGTCGAGATAACGAACGGTGCGAATCGAAAGGACTACGGTGACCAGAAGGACAATATGGAAAAGGGCATCGAAGATCCCGGCGAGCCAACCAACAAGTAAGGCGTCGTCGACAGTTCACTCTAAAGGACAAGGATACTTCCAATGAAAGCGCTTACTTGGCACGGCAAGAAGGACATTCGCTACGACACGGTACCGGACCCGCAGATCGAACATCCGCGCGACGCGATCATCAAGGTGTCGAGTTGCGCCATCTGCGGCTCGGACCTGCATCTGTTCGATGGGTTCATGCCGGGCATGGAATCCGGCGACATCATGGGCCACGAGTTCATGGGCGAAGTGGTCGAAGTCGGCGCTGAAAACGCGGCGCTCAAGATCGGCGACCGCATAGTCGTACCGTTCACCATCTTTTGCGGCGAGTGCGATCAATGCAAGCGCGGTAATTTCTCCGTGTGCGAGCGCAGTAATCGCAACAAGAGCACGGCCGACAAGGTTTTCGGACACACCACGGCGGGTCTCTTTGGCTACACGCATTTGACGGGCGGCTATGCCGGCGGCCAGGCCGAGTACGTACGCATACCTTTCGCCGATAAAACGCACGTGAAGATTCCCGATGGCCTTTCAGATGAACAAGTGCTTTTCCTCGGCGACATCTTCCCGACAGGCTGGCAAGCGGCGATCAACTGCGATATCGAGCCAACGGACACCGTGGCGATCTGGGGCGCGGGACCGGTGGGACAAATGGCGATTCGCAGCGCATTTCTGCTTGGTGCAAAGCATGTCGTCGTAATCGACTGCGTGCCTGAACGCCTTGCAATGGCGCGCGTCACGGGCGCCACCACCATCAACTTCAAGGAAGAGAGCGTGGTCGAGCGCCTCGCCGATCTCACGCAAGGCAAAGGCCCGGAAAAGTGTATTGATGCCGTTGGCATGGAGTCGCACGCCACGGGCTCGTTCGACTCGCTTTACGATCGAGCCAAGCAGGCGGTCATGCTCGAGTCGGACCGGCCGCACGTGTTGCGCGAGATGATCTACGTATGCCGTCCCGCGGGCATTCTGTCGGTACCGGGCGTCTATGGCGGACTGATCGACAAGATTCCCTTTGGCGCCTCGATGAACAAGGGCCTCACCTGGCGCATGGGTCAGACGCACGTGGCTCGCTGGACCGACGACCTGCTCAGCCGCATTCAGGAAGGTCAGATCGACCCCTCGTTCGTCATCACGCACCGCGTCTCGCTTGCGGAAGGACCGGAAATGTACAAGACCTTCCGCGACAAGGAGGACGGTTGCATCAAGGTGGTACTCACACCCTGAAGCAAAAAAACGCCGGTCTTCAAAGACCGGCGTTTTTCGATTCCTCGTCACGCACGACGGATTGTGGCGCAATCGGCAGTGGTTCACCATCGACGAAAGCGGTGCCGCATGTCAGCGCAAACTGCAGCGCCGCGTCGCGGCTGGGAAATGCGCCCAACTCGCGCAGTACCGTTTCCTCGCCGTCTTCTTCCAGAATCGATACGCACGATACGAACAGCTTGCCGCTTCGACCTGCGGACGGCTGTAGCGCTACACCTCGATGATAGAGCGTAAGCATGGTGTCTCCTTCGTTTCCGAGCGTCCGTTCGCAGCGCGCGGCGCATTATGCGAACGAGGCACGTTCCATGTGCAGCCATTCATCTTAGCGCGTCTTTACGCGCGTGCTTTGCATAGAATCATGCAGGCTTAACGAAGGCATGCACCGATTGCCATCTCGCTTTAGCAAGCGGCGCACCTGAAAACGCCGACACTTTCTTGCTTAGGCCAGATCTACGCCCAGCGCCTTGGCAAGCTCCTCGGCGGAGCGGACGATTTGCGCATCGTTTGAAAAAAGCGCGGCGCCAGCATCGTCGAAAGGCCAGGCCAGCACGCGCATGTTCGCCGCGATCGCCGCGCGCGCCCCAGTGGGACTGTCTTCCACGACGACCACTTCCTCCGGCTCAAGACGCATGAGCCACGCCGCGCGTTCGTACGGCTCGGCGCTCGGCTTGCCGTTGCGCACGTCGTTCACACTTACGCTCACGAGTTGCGGTTCCTCGATGCCCAGTGCTCGCAAGTTCGCTTCAAGCAACATGCGCGACGAATTGGACACGATTCCTTGCGTTATGCCCGCCCGCTTCACCGCGCGATACACCTCGAGCGCGCCAGGACGCGGCACGAGCCGAGGCGCGCCTTCGAGATAATGCCGTGCGCGAAACGCGGACCAGTCCGCGAAGTCCGTATCGATGCCAAAGCGTTCGCTACACAGCGCGTGCACTTCGCGCCCTGTCTTACCGAAGATCAGCGGATGCAATTCGTCGCCCGCTTCGATGCCGTGATGCGCAAGCACCGCAACCAGCGTGCTCAAATGAAGCGGTTCGCTTTCGGCGAGCGTGCCGTCCATGTCCCAAAGGACAGCCTTGATGGAGGAAGTCTGATTCGTCATGTAGAGGTTGGGTTGTCTGGAAAGAGTCGGTCGAGATCGTCGTAAAACTGCTGCGAGTGCACATAAAGGCGCTCGAAAATCGGCATCATGCGGTCATAGGTATCGCTCGCACGCGGGTCGGGCTGCACTTCGCGCTCGAACTGCACGAAGGCGCGCACGGCGTCGGCGAGACGTGCGAACTGGCCATGCGCGGTTGCAGCAAGAATGGCGCAGCCTATCACGCCGCATTCCAATTGCGCCGGCACGAGAATGGGCGTGCGGTACATGCTGGCCTTGATATCGAGCCAAAGCGACGCCTTCGCGCCGCCGCTTGCCGCAACGAGCCGCTCGATACCCACGCCTTCGGGCTTGATGAGCGCGATATGCCGACGCACGCCAAATGCAACGCCTTCGAGCACCGCGCGATGTAGATGGGCGAGCCCGTGACTCGCCGCAATACCGAAGAACTGTGCACGCGAATTAGCGTGCTCGCCGAGACGCTCGCCTGTGAGATACGGCAGAAAGAACAAACCTTCCGAACCCACCGGCGCGCTTGCGGCCTTGGCAGCGACATCGTCGTAGGACAGCGCGTTTTCATGGAACGCGCGACGCGCCCAGCGCATGGCATCGCCGCCCGAATCGAGCAACATGAAGCGTCCCCACAGCCCTTCGCAAGTCGCTAGATTCGACACTTCGGGATGCAGCATCGGTGTGTCGGCGATGATCGTGATGATCGACGATGTGCCCGTGATATCCGATGCCAGCCCCGGCTCGAACACGCCCGAGCCGAGCACGGACACCGGATAATCCGCGCCGCCAACCAGCACCGGCGTACCCGCGCGCAAACCGGTTGCGGCGGCCGCTTCGTGCGTCACGCCGCCGAGTATGTCGAGCGGCGCACGAATCGGCGCGAGCTTCGCGGCATCGAGCCCGAGCAAGGTCAGCATGTCTTGCGACCACTCGCGCGTGCGCGGGTCCATCATGAAGCTCGTCGATGCATCGCTCCAGTCGCACGCACGTTCGCCCGTGAGTTTGAAGTTCACGTAGTCCTTCGGCATGAACACCGTGCTCGCGCGTTCATAAGCCGACGGGTCGTGCTCCTTGATCCATTGCAGCTTGAAACCGGGCCACGCGGGCGTCGCGGGGTTCGCGGTCTTCGCGAGATACGAGGCGCTTGCGTGGCGCGCGCAAAACGCCGCGACCTGTGCGAAGGTGCGCTTGTCGTTCCAGAGCGGCGCGGTATCGCGTGCGAGTTGACCATCGGCGTCGATCAGCACCGTGCCGTGCATCTGGCCGCATGCGCATATCGCGACGATATGGGAAGCTGCATCCGGAACGTCGTCGAGCACTTCGCGTATCGAGCGCGCGGCGCCTTCCCACCAGTCCGCTGGGCGTTGCTCAGACCAGCCGTAACGCGGCACGATTTGCTCGTGCTCATGTGCGGCGATGCTGCGCACCACGCCACGCGCATCGACGAGTGCGGCTCGCACGCTGCCCGTCCCGACATCGATGGCAAGATAATAGGTCTGCATGTCGTTCCATCCGTTGGACAGCTTCATTGCGGTCATGCAGTCCACGCGGCCTGCCTTTCAAGTGTACCGACAGATGCCGAAGTACCCGGCCAGGCGGTACGTGCCGCGATCTGTATCCTTCGCGTGTCTGCTCCCCCCTCGCCGTAATGATACGTAAGCGACGCTTACATCTGCTCACCCCGTTTCCTTTCGGCTTTGAGTAAAGTCCGCTCATCGATTCGCAGCGCACGCATCAGGCGATGCACGCGAACCTCTCACTCGATTGGAGAATCAACATGAAGCAGAATCGAATCGTTGCCGCGCTGTTGTGCGCGACCTTGAGTCTTGCCGCCGGCGCTTCCTTTGCGCAGCAAGGCCCCGGCGGTCCGGATCAGAACCATGGCGGCGGTCCGGGACAAAATCACGGCGGCCCGCAAAATCATGGCGGTCCTGGCCAACCAGGACACGGCCCTGCTAATTACGGACATGACGCACCGCGCCCGCCCGAGCATGCGGACAACGGCCCGCGCCATTCAGACTGGCAGAAAGGTCAGCATCTGTCGCAAGACTATCGTGACCATCAATACGTCGTCGATAACTACCATGAACACGGCCTGCGTCAGCCGCCGCGCGGCTATCAGTGGGTAGGCGTCGGTGGCGACTATCTGCTCGTCGCCGTTGCTTCGGGGATCATCGCGCAAGTCGTGCTTTCGCAGTAACTCGCACTACGCCGCGAGGCGTCTCGCGAAACGACACAAGCCGCATTGCCTTTTACAGGGCAATGCGGCTTTTGCAATCTACGCTCGATGCTTACTCGTCGAACGTGCCGCGAAACTCCGGTGCGGCGTCCGAACGCGTATTCAACTCGAACATCACACCGCCCGGCGCGCGGCAAAAGAAGCGCGAGCCACGGCCATTGTTGAAGACCGCCGTTTCCATCTGAACACCCTCTTGCTTGAAGCGATCATAGAGTTCCTGCAACGCATCGACAGTGGGCAGTTCGAAGCCCGCGTGGAAATTTCGGGGCCACGTGACGTCATCGCTTTCGACATGATCGATTACCACGTCGAAGCCGGGACGCTTCAAAATGTACGACTTGTCCCAGCTTCCCGAAACGGTGAAGCCCAAATAGTGTTCAAAGAATTTCGCGGTTGCAGCAGTATCGCGTGAAGGAAAGCTCAGGTGGTTGAGCTTCATGCTCTTGATGGTTTCTGTCATCGTCGTTCTCATCTGTTAATGGCGAAGGCCCATGCCGTTTCGCTCGACGACGTCAGAATAAAAGTAAAAGCTCACATTGTACAACTCGCATCGAGCACCTCCACGCGCGCGGCGTGAAGTCCGCATGGCGCGGTTCGTCGCGGCTTGGCACGCCCGCGCTTGCTTTGCGCTTGCTCACATTCGCATGTTCAGCTCTCGCGAGCGAGATACCCGAAAACCGCCGCGCGAACGCGCCGTTGCAGACGTTCGAGGTCGCGTTCCCCGCGTTCACCCGCCGCGTCGGTCATGCCTCGGATAATCGCCGACAGGTCGCCTGCCGCTATTTCCGGTTGCGGATGCTTCGGAGCCGCTCTCGCTACGATTGCAGCAAACAGCCCCGCGAGGTCCACCTTGGCAAGCTCATCGCGCAAGGCCGGACGGCTCTCCTCGATATCGAGCAGCCGCGCGAGCATCGGACGCTCAAGTTGCTGACGTACCGACGCGCCGATCAGATATTCGAGCGCCGCCTTGCCGCTTCGCTTATCCAGCGCGATGGCTGCGTCATCGTAGAAGCGTTGCGCCTCACGATGGATGAGCGCAACGGTCAGCGCGTCCTTGCCCGGGAAGTACTGATACAGCGAGCCGATGCTCACGCCGGCACGCGCGGCGACTGCATTTGTATTGAAGCCTTCGAAGCCTTCGCTTTCGAGCACTTGAGCCGCGGCTTCCACGATGGCGGCGACAGTCTCCGCCGAGCGCGGCTGCGTCGGCGATTTGCGCAGGCGCAAATGGGCACGCGGCTGACGCTTGTTTGCTCGCGACGTTTGCGGTGCGCGCTCGATCATGACTGCTTTTGCAGGGCGCGGCTTGCTCGTGTAAGCCTCGACGAGCGCAATCAGTTCCCATCGAAACACGGGTGATGCCAAGCGTTCGTTGCGCGCCGCCTCCTCAAGCGCGCCGCCCACCGCGCCCGCAAGCACTTCAGCGCCAATGCGCCTGTGCTCCGCGGAGCATCGCGTAAATGCCGCGAAGAGCGCTTCGTACGCTCGTCTGCATTCGGCTTCGCAGCGGCCCTCTTCGAGCAGCACACGCTGCGCGGCAGGATCGCGGCGATGCACCTCGATCATCCCATCGACGAACGCGGCAACTTGCCCACGTCCGACTTGCAGCACGGGAAGCAGATCATCGCGATGACGCTGGCGGACGGCGTCGATCAACGCGCCCTTGTCTGGAAAGTATCGATACAGCGAACCGATGCTCACGCCCGCCGCTTCTGCGACCGCATTCGTCGTCAGAAGCTGGCCGCGTTCACCGAGCAGGCGCGCGGCGGCATCCACGATGGAATCGATGGTCCTTATCGAGCGGTCTTGCCGGGGAGCGTTGCGAGCTTGCGCCATCATGCGGCCTTATCGGTTTAAAATGAGTAATTCGCTCACATTCTAATCTGCGGCAAGATACCGGGTGTTCGTTACCAACGCCAAAAAGGAGCCGCAGTGAATCTCACCGATTTCGATACGCTCACCTTCGACTGCTACGGAACCTTGATCGACTGGGAAACCGGCATTTTCGAAGGCTTGCGGCCATTGCTCGAACGCGCGGTTCCGCCGCCCACGCGCGATCAGGTACTCGAAGCGCATGCGCGTCACGAGTCTTCGCAGCAGCAGTACACGCCGGGCAAGCGCTATCAGGAGGTGCTGGCCATCGTATACAAGCGGCTCGCCGAGGAATGGAGACTCTCTTACACGCAGGAAGAATGCGTCGCGTATGGTCGGTCCATCCGCAACTGGCCTGCGTTTGCGGACTCCGCCGAAGCGCTTCGTTATCTGAAGCAGCATTTCAAGCTCGTGATTCTCTCAAACGTCGATAACGAAAGCTTTGCGTTCAGCAACGCGAAGTTGCAAGTGGAATTCGACGGCATCGTCACCGCCGAGGATGTCGGCGCATACAAGCCATCACAACGTAACTTCGAGTATTTGCTGGAGAAGCTTGCAAGCCGAGGCATTCGCAAGGAGCAGATTCTTCACGTCGCGGAAAGTCTGTTTCACGATCACAAGCCCGCGAACGAAATCGGGCTGACGTCATGCTGGATTTATCGGCGGCACGGGCAGCCGGGCTTCGGCGCAACGATGGACCCAGGCGCGCAACCTCGCATCGACTTTCGGTTCAAGAGCATGGCGGAGTTTGCGCAGGCGCATCAAGATGCGTTGAGTGATACGACTTAAACATGCCACTGTCTTTATTTGGAAATCATGTTGGCAAGGGGAGTCGCTAACAGGCTACTGGTGGGTTAATTCGTGGATGGTCAAGAGGAAGACGGTTAGTTGCTCTATGATCCGCGCATGGCAACCTTGCAAGCTTTCGCTTTACGCGAGGTTTAGCCCCCGCGTGCAGACTCCCTCGATACTGGTTATCATTGTTTGTCCCGAGTACGCAGGCTTTTCGTCGACGCAAAGGGCGCAGGAACTGGAGCCTACGCCATGCACGAACGAATCGAATTCCAAGCCGTGGACATATCGGCACAAGACAGCCCGAGTCTTCCCGTGTGGGAAGCACTCATGCGGCAAGCGATGAAAGCCGCAGCGGAACAACAGACCACGGCAGCAAGCTCGACCTTCGAGCACGCACTTGAGATCGCGCGTCGACTCATCGAAGCACCGCCGCCCGGACGCGGCGAGGACTGTATCGCGGCGCTCGTCGTCTCGCATCACAATCTCGCCGATCACTACGCAGAACAAGGCAATCAGGACGCCGCCGCGCAGTTGCGCTGCGAGGCGCACGAAGCACTTCTGGCGCTGTCCGTAAGCGCAGAGCGGCCGGTAACGATCCGGCAAGCCGCCTTGCGTCACAGCCGCGAAACACACGTGGCGCTGATCCGCCACGTCGCCCGTCATGGGCCGCATTCCGTCATTGCCCGGACCATCGAAAACGCCAGTCTGGCGCTTTCCGCCAGCGGCCCGGCCCGGCATTGATTCCTCTCATCGTCAAAAAGGAGATTCGCAATGGCCTATTCCCTGCCTCCCCTGCCCTACGCTTACGATGCACTCGAGCCGAACATCGACGCGCGCACGATGGAAGTGCATTACACGAAGCATCATCAGACCTATGTCAATAATTTGAATGCCGCGCTGGAGAATTCGGAGCACAAGGACTTGCCGGTCGAGCAACTGATCACGCAAATCGACAAACTGCCCGAAGCGGTCCGCACCCCGGTGCGCAATAACGGCGGCGGCCACGCGAACCATAGCCTCTTCTGGACCATCATGTCTCCGCAAGGCGGCGGCAAGCCGGAAGGCGAAGTAGCCCAGGCGATCGATACCGACCTCGGCGGCTTCGATGCCTTCAAGGAAGCTTTCACCAAGGCCGCACTCACGCGCTTTGGCAGCGGCTGGGCGTGGCTAAGCGTGACACCGCAGGGCAAGCTCGCGGTCGAAAGCACGGGCAATCAGGACAACCCGTTGATGTCGGGAATCGGCTCGGGCAATACGCCGGTTCTCGGTCTCGATGTATGGGAGCACGCCTATTATCTGAAGTATGAGAATCGCCGGCCTGAATACATCGCCGCATTCTTCAATGTGATCGACTGGAAGGAAGTCGCGCGGCGCTTTGCCGAAGCGAAGAAGTAAGTCTCGAGTATCGCGAGCGGGAGCTTTCCCGCTTTGAACGGCCAGCAGAAAGAAGCGCAGCCAGTGCACTTTGCACGGCTGCGCTTAGTTTTTTGCGGCTTCAAACTACCGTAATGGTCACATCGATATTTCCGCGCGTCGCCTTCGAATACGGACAGGTTTGATGCGCGCCCTCGACGATCGCCTGCGCCACATCACGTTCGATGCCCGGCAAGCTCACGTTCAGCCGCGCGCGCAGCAAGTACGCATCGCCATTCATACCCAGATCGATCTCTGCATCGACGGCGGTATTGGCCGGCAACTTCACTTGCAGTTTCGCGGCCGCCTTGCCCATCGCGCCGATGAAGCATGCGGACCATCCCGCTGCGAGCAATTGCTCGGGATTGGTCCCCGCGCCAGGCGCGCCGGGCGGCGTGAGCCTGACATTCAGCCGGTCGTCGGAACTGCGCGCCGCGCCATCGCGGCCTCCGGTCACGTGTGTCTTGCCGGTGTAGAGAAGTTTGTCGAGTTGCGTCATGGTGTTCATCTCCTTCGGTAGGCGTTGATCAAGGCGTTAGTGATGCGCGAAGAGCGAACCCGTGCCGCTCGTCGGGAAAGTCGTGATCGTCGATGCGCTGCCAGACTGCGTCTGGACATCGCGCATGCCGCCATAGTCCTGCATGCCGCTATCGTTGATCGACTGCACACGCTGAGCGCGTTGCGATGCGGGCACGCCGGCCGACGTGTCACCGTGCGGCGCGAGACCGTATCCGCTGCTTGCGAAAACGGAGCCTGCGGCAGTGGCGCTAGCAACGACGACTGCAGCGGTGATGAGCTTCTTGAACATGGTGAACCTCACGAAATGGATTGAGACAATGGGTGCCGATCAGCTACCGCGATACAGATTCGCGAGCGCCGCGATCTGCCCGTTCTTTTGCGCTTGTATGAGTTCGCGCTTCACTTGCGCGCGTGTCTTGCCGACCTGCGGTTGCGTCGACGTGGCGTGGACCTCCGCGTGAGCAATGCCCGTCATGGCGCTTGCAACGAGAGCGAAAGCAACGATAGAAATCTTCATGGTGCTACTCCTTAACTGGTGGGTGAGAAGCGACGCTTGAAATCCGCCAACGCCGTCGTTGAAGCATTAAAACGTTCGGACGTATCCGCTGTGTGTTGCGTGAGCAATGTTTTGTATCGAAAGCAGCGCGGATACATTGCGATACGAAGCGCCGTTCAAGACACGCGAGTGAATCCGCATGTGTCGCGAGAAAGTCCGGATACACTGCGATACAAAAGCGCTCGCGTTCTGCGCTATAACGCAGACACAGCGATCACGCGGGAGATTGAAAATGAAGCAGTTCTTCGCCGTCGCAGCGTTTTTATTCGGCGGTATCGCAACCAAACTGGCCCATCCGGTGCAGTGCCTCGCGATAACCACGCGCCGGGTGCAGATCAAGCGCAAGAAGCCGTGAGCTATCGATGGAAACGACCGACCATGTGCTGATCGTCGATGACGATCGCGGTATCCGCGAGTTGCTCGCGACCTACCTCGAAAAGAATGGCATGCGCGTTTCGCTCGCCGCCAACGGACGCCAGATGCGCGCGGCGCTCGAACAAGGCGCGCCGGATTTGATCGTGCTCGACCTGATGCTGCCCGGCGAGGACGGCCTCGTCTTGTGCCGCGAATTGCGCGCGAGCAAGTTCCGCGCGGTGCCCGTGCTTATGCTCACCGCGCGCAACGAGGAAGCCGACCGCATTCTCGGCCTCGAAATGGGCGCGGACGACTACCTGCCCAAGCCCTTCGCCGTGCGCGAACTGCTCGCGCGCATTCGGTCCGTGCTGCGTCGCACACGCATGTTGCCGCCGGGAATGGAAGTGACCGAATCGGCGCAAATGCTGGGCTTCGGCGACTGGCGGCTCGACACCACCGCGCGCCATCTGCTCGATGCAGAAGGCACCATGGTGGCGCTGTCGGGCGCGGAATATCGCCTGCTGCGCGTGTTCCTCGACAATCCGCAACGCGTGCTTACGCGCGATCAATTGCTCAACCTGACGCAAGGCCGTCAGGCCGATGCCTTCGACCGCTCCATCGATCTGCTGGTGAGCCGTCTGCGTCAGCGTCTGCGAGACGAGGCGCGCGAGCCGCGCTACATCAAGACGTTGCGCAGCGAAGGCTATGTGTTTTCCGCTGCGGTCACGCCGCTGGATGCATCGCCATGAGCGCGCTCGGTGCAACGACATCGACCGCGCATCCGCCACGGTTCTTGCCCTGGCCGCGCACACTGTTCGCGCGGCTCGCGGTGATTCTGTTCGTGGGTATCGCGCTTGCGCAGACGCTGTCGTTCTGGATCACGATGACCGAGCGCGATCAGTCGATGACCAACGTGATGGTCGGCTACGTCGAGCGCGAGGTGACGAGTTCCGTGGCGCTGCTCGATCATCTGCCGCCCGCCGAACGCGCCGAGTGGCTGCCGCGACTGGCGCGCCGCAGCTATCAATTCATCCTCGGGCCGGGCGAAAGCGGCACGCCGCTCGATGCCGCGCTTTCCGAGCGATTTGCGGAGTCGATTGCGGATGGCATCGGCAAGCGTTATCCGCTGACGGTCAATGCCGTTCCCGGCGATGCCGAACGCATGCAGGTTCACTTGCGTCTCACCGATGGCAGCCCGCTCACCATCGACATGCATCCGATGGTCGGCACGCCGCTGTCCGCGTGGCTGCCGCTCGTGCTTGCAGGACAACTCGTGCTGCTCGCGGCATGTTGCTGGCTCGCGGTGCGTATCGCGACGCGCCCGCTCAAGCAATTGGCCGAAGCCGCGGACACACTCGGTCCGGACCTCAAGGCCACGCGTCTGCCCGAGCACGGTCCGGACGAAGTAACGCGCGCGGCCAAGGCATTCAACGCGATGCAAGACCGCGTCTCGATGTACATGACCCAGCGCATGCAGATACTCGCGGCCATTACGCATGACTTGCAGACGCCGATTACGCGCATGCGATTGCGCGTCGACACGATGGATGAAAATCCTGCCGGTGCCAGGTTACAGCAGGATTTGCAGGAGATGGAAACGCTCGTGAAGGAAGGCGTGACTTATGCACGGACGTTGCACGGCACGACCGAGGCGCCGCTCCGTGTCGATTCGGACGCGCTGTTCGAGAGCCTTCTCAACGATTATCTCGATGCGGGCAAGGTCGTGTCGCTCAAGGGAAGTATCGGCGGCACGATGGTGACGCGGCCGCAGGCGTTGCGACGGATCGTCGGCAATCTCGTGGATAACGCGCTCAAGTTCGCCGGAGCAGCGGAGATCAAGATCGGCGGACTGCCGGACGGAGGCGCTTCGATCGTGGTGCTGGATCGCGGACCGGGTATTCCGGGCGAGTCGCTGGAAGCGGTGTTCGAGCCGTTCGTGCGGCTGGAAGGATCGCGTAACCGGCAGACCGGAGGGACCGGCCTGGGGCTCGCGATTGCGCGTCAATTGACGCTTGCGATGGATGCGACGCTCACGCTGCATGAGCGTGAGGGGGGTGGGTTGGAGGCGAGGTTGGTGGTGAAGGGGCGCCCGCCTCGCTAAGAGTCGAACTCGGGCCGTCATCTTTCATCCGGCCTTGATACGCCAAGTCGCACATCCTGACGGCTCATAGCTCCGCGTGCAAGCGGACCGGTCATAGCCCAAGCCAGCGCGTTTCGTTGGGACGCCAACGCGAATGCCGATCACCTCGCCCGCGCGTGTGGCTGCGAGCATCTGTTCATCATCAGCGAGGCGTCAGGACGAATAAAAGATATTGTCGCGCCATGAGCGAGCGCCCCCAAGCGTGCTTGTTGACTTCGACCCTGACTGGCGTTGCACCAGTGATTCGTTTTGATTCTTCCATGCAGCGCGTATCGATCTCTTCGCATACGAACAGTGCGCCGCGTTGCTTCAGGTCCTCGATAGCCAGCCAAGGTGTCGTTCGCGGATTGGAGATGTCCCAATAGTGAGTGTTGCCGTCACCGTAAAACGCGATCGATTGCGCTTCATGGACCGAACCGGCGACCACAGGCATGTCGTACCCGAAGCGCTGATTCCACAGCACATGCGCCGCCCTTGCGAGTTCCGCACGGGGTTCGGCGGCATCGTCGGTATTACGGAGCGCGCCAAGGTAGCCGACTGCGGAAGCAATCACCAAGGCAATTGCCCAGTAACCAGCCAGCGCGCGAACCGCCCTCTCAGGCTTCAACTTGAAGCCCGCGCGATCCAGAGCGGCCAACCACAACGGCACGATAGCAAACCATTGCGCCATGCCCCATACCGAAGCCATCTGTGTTCTGGACAGTACGGCGATCACGCCCACGGTCATGAGAGGGCCGAGCGCCAGCCACCAGAGGTCCGGATTCAGCGAAGGCCTTACGACGCTTTCGACCATGAACCGGGCAGCCTGACCTCGTCGCCCATGCACCAGCATGAGCGTCATGGCAAAGCTCAGCGCGAGATAGCCAACCTGCGCGAGGGTATAAACGCCGAAACGCGCCACAGCGGCCATAAAGGTGCCGCCCGTACGTTCGTCAGCGTAGGCGAAGGTCGGGAAGTGATTGACGACGAGCCAGTGAACATGCGGTCCTAGCACGACCGCACCCGCCGCTGCGACCAGTAGCGCGCGCCAATCGAAAAGGTTTGCTCGCCAAGCTGGTCGCGCAAGCATCGCAACGAACAGCGCAATCAAAAGCACTATCGAAAAGTACTTGCCGAGCACGGACGCGGCAGCCAGCGCTCCGAGTGCAATCGCATCCCGCCAACTCCGCGTTTGCATGAAGCGCACGAAAAAATAAGCCGTCCAGGGCCACACAGAGAGTAGCACCGAGTTTGCATTGAACTTGATCGCAAGGTTCGAGTAGAGCGGAGAGACGGCCATTGCGAGCCCGGCGATCACCGCAAGCCGGCGCGGTAAAAAGCGCCCCGCCAGCGCAACGATGCCGAGAAGGCCCGTCATCGAATTCAGTGCTGAAAGCGCGAAATAAGCAATGTCGGTGTGTGGAAAGACGCGGAACCAGGCGGCCGTGATCCACGCGAATAGCGGCGGGTGTTTGGAATAGCCCGCCTGCCACTCAATACCCCACACATAGTTCTCGATCATGTCCCCTTGGGTGTCAAGGTTGCCGCGAGAAAGCCAAGCGGAGATGATCCAGACGATTGCATGGACAGGCAGTAGCCAGATAAGGTGTCGTGTACTGCCGCCATCACCGTTGCCTGCAGGTGAAGCAGCGACATCAGCTTTGACGAATGAAGTGTCGGACATCGGGTATTTCTGGTTCAAGGGAATGCGTTGAGTCGACGGACGCGGCGCTCACGCACTGCGCACGCGAAAAGTCCAGAGGGAATTGACGCTATAACCGAACAGCAGCACGCACGCGGTCGTGATGCATTGGGCCAACGGCCAGCTCATGCGAAGCCGGTGCATAAACGCGAACATAAGCGCGCTATTGAGGCCGACGCTTATTGCCGCGACCGTGAAGTAGCGAGGAGCCGTCCTGTTATGAGAGGCCTTGGCGCGGAATGTGGCGTGGTAGTTCAGGAGATAATTGACCATGGCCCCGGTGACTGAGCCCAAACAGGATGCAAGGACTGCCCCGCACGCATGAATGGATACGAGCGCGGAGAGCACGGCATATTGAGCGAAGGTGCCAGCCACACCAACGCTGGCATAGGTTGCAAAACGGAACCTGTCCGCATTTTTGTGTGCGAGGCGGTTAGCGGAGTCACCCGCGTGCGTTGGTAAAACGCTCTCCAAACAGGATGGCAAACTGGTTCATCGCGGACGACCAGTCGAACGCCGCGCGTACTGACTTTGCCAGCACGTTGCGCAATGCCAGCCACAGCAGCTTGATGGCGGCCTCGTCATTGGGGAAGTGGCCGCGTGTCTTGATGATCTTGCGTAGTTGCATGTTCAGACTCTCAATGGCGTTGGTGGTGTAGACGACACGGCGTATGTCCGGCGGAAACACGAAAAACGGTGTGACGTTCTCCCACGCCCGTCGCCACGACTGCACGATAGTCGGATACTTCGCACCCCACGGGCCTTCGGCAAAGGCCTCCAGGGCCTGCTGAGCGGCCTGTTCACTCGCGGCGGCATAGACCGGCCGCAGCGCTGCGGCCACGCTCTTGCGGTCCTTGTAGCTGGCGTACTCCAGACTGTTGCGGATCAGATGCACGATGCAGGTCTGCACGGCCGTGCGCGGGTACGCCGTGCCAATCGCCTCAGCCAGTCCCTTCAGGCCGTCGACCACCGCGATCAGGATGTCCTGGCAGCCCCGGGTCTTCAGTTCGTTGAACACTTTCAGCCAGAACTTCGCCCCTTCGGTCTGTTCGATCCACAGGCCGAGCACATCGCGCTGGCCGTCGGCCTGAATGCCCAGCGCCAGATACACCGCCTTGTTGCTCACCACGCCGTCGCCACGGATCTTCACACGCAACGCGTCGAAGAACACCACCGGGTACATCGGCTCAAGCGGACGGCTTTGCCAGGCGAGCGCTTCAGCCATGACTTCGTCGGTGACCGAGCTGATGAAATCGGGCGAAACCTCGGTGCCATAGGCTTCGGCCAGAAACGCCTGGATCTCGCGCACACTCATGCCGCGCGCGTACATGGCGATGATGCGCTCGTCGAAACCGGTAAAACGGCGCTCGTGTTTCGGAATCAGGATGGGTTCAAAACTGCCGTCACGATCACGCGGCAGATCGACCCTGAGCGGGCCATAATCGGTGATGAGCGTCTTGCCGCTGGCGCCGTTACGTTCGTTGTCCTGGCCGTCGGGTTTCGGCTGCCCCGCCAGGTAGCCCAGATGCATCTTCATCTCGGCGCCCATCGCGCGCTCGATGAGTGCCTTGTTGAACGCCAGCATCAGGTCCTGGACCTCGGTGGGCGTCATCGGGCCTTTGACCAGGTCATCCAGCAGACCTTCCGGAAGGGCGGGCAGCGGCCCTCGGGCCGCTGCCTGAGAAGCGACGGTGCGTTTCTTCTTCATCGGCATATCCATAACTTTTACCTCACCTCTCATAATATGCCTCGCCCACAGAATTACGGATAGGTCCGCAAAACGCCAAAACCCGGACTGCATCGGTATCATGCTTCGTCTGACCGGTAGGTCTTGCGCACGATATAGATAGGCCTCCGTTTCGCTTCCATGTAAATGCGGCCGACATATTCCCCTATCACGCCAATGCCTACGAGTTGCGCTCCGCCGAGAAACAGCACCGCTGTAATGATGGATGCGTAACCGGGGACATCGACGCCATGAATCAACGTGCGCAGAGTCAGGCAGATTGCATAAAGAATGGCAAATCCCGCGGTAGCGCCGCCAATATACGTCCATACACGCAGCGGCAATGTGCCAAAGCTGGTGAGTCCCTCGAGCGCAAGATTCCACAATTTCCACGCGGAAAATTTAGTCTTTCCCGCTGCACGCAAGTTACGGACGTATTCAATTTGCGTCGTGCGAAAGCCAACCCAGGCAAAGAGGCCTTTCATGAACCGACGATTCTCAGGCAATTGCTTCAGAGCGTCTATTACATGCCTCGACATAAGCCTGAAATCGCCGGCGTTGTCGGGAATAAGCGTCTCCGAAATAGCGTTGTGCACGCGATAGAAAAGCATTGCCGTGCCGCGTTTGGTCCACGTGTCCGTGTTGCGCTCGGCGCGCTTCGCAAGGACCACGTCGTAGCCTTCTCGCCATCGCGCAACAAGTTGAGGGATGACTTCGGGCGGGTCTTGCAGATCCGCGTCGAAAGGAATTACCGCATCGCCGGTTGCCGCATCGATTCCCGCGGTCAATGCCGCCTCTTTACCGAAATTCCGCGATAAGTCCACGACGAGCACGTGCCGATCATGCTTGCAAGCGGTCAACAACATATCGAGGGTGGCGTCGGTACTGCCGTCGTTGACGCAAACAATCTCATAGTCCACGTCGGGCAGGCCGCGCAGAACCGGCGTGACGGATGCGAAGAACTGATCAAGGACCGCAGCTTCGTTATGGAAAGGCACTACGAGTGAAATACGCCGACGCACGACTGAGCAACCTTGATTCATATCATTCTTTAGCGCGTGCCGAGAGCACATCAAAATCAGCGGGCTCTGGGAATCTAATTGCCCAACCGCTAACCGCCTGCCTAATGAGATTTCGCGTATTACCGTCACCACGCTTTATGGTGGTTCGTTTTCCGGCGACGGCTTTTCAGACTAAAGGGAAACAGGACGTTAGTTCGGGTGAACATGGCAGACTCAAGGTCATGCCAGCTTGACGACCACGGCCTCGTTTCCCGTGACGATACTTTAATGTGTGTGGATCGTGCGGACTTCAGAGGCTCCGTTTTCTCATTGATTCGATAAGCCTATCGGCATCGACACAACCTGATTCACCCATTAGTTTTTACTGTGATACCAATTTCTTCCCAAACATTTTAAAGTACTTGCTTGAATTTCCGCTAAGTCAAGATGCGAAAAATCTACATAGACTGTGATAAAAGTGGAGCGACTTAAACGCGTCGTGATAACGACGCTGGCCATGCCTGTATTTGGCTCACGGAGATATTGGTTTCTTGCCGGTTATTGGAATGAGCGCGCGAAATTTTTTTGATCACGGCTTTCAACAGACTGCCCGAGTGCGTCTCCGCGAATAGCGGCTTCTTGTGTGCCACTGTCTATCGAGACGATCGAGCACCCGATCTGATAACGAAGTCTGACGTCAGTCGAAGAAACACGGCGCGCTAGTTCCTCGGCGTCAGACGAAGAGGAATAGAGAGCATTCGAAGGCCAGCGCCCATGAGCAACGCGCCGCAAAAGACCTTATGACGTAGCCAAGCAATGGCGAGCGTTGCGCGAGTCAACGAAGAGGAAGAGCAAGAGCGCGCGTATGACGCCAACGCGGAGCATAAACGATCACGCTTGGACGTCCAAAGCAAGAGACAGCAGCAGCCAACTCGACAACACGTCCTGCGGCCAACGTCCAAACCATCCCCGCCGATACGCTCATCCACCAAGCATATCGGCGAAACACCTCTCCTACTCAGCCGCGACAGCCACCGGCATCAGCACCTCAGCCGCGATCCCCGCGATCAAGGCGGCAGGCAACGCCAATCCGGCATCGGTCGAAGCCACACGCGAGGCGGAAGAAGCCGCTGTAGCCTCGGGCGCAGGCAAAGCCAACTGCATCGCCCGTCGCGAACGTGCCAGCGAATTACGCACACGCCGCTCCGGACGATTCAGCATCCCGCCGCCAACCAGCGACACGAAAGTACCAATGAGCGGCAGGGCCACAAGCATCGTCGCGAACTTGAAGAGGCCGATCTTCAACGGACTGCGCGCAGCCACAGCCGACCACGCAAGCGAAAACACCAGATACGCGAGACCCGCTGGCGCACCCGCAAGTTCAGGCATGCCAAGGCGCTCGGCGAGCGGCATCGGAAAAATGAGCAGGAATAACATGACGCTTGCAAGCGCATGCATGAGCAGCGCGCGGCGTTGCTTGAAGAGGCTCGTCACCGACCAGAACGCAAGCAGCAAGACGAATGGCGGACACGCCACGACCACTGCCGCGATGGCAAGATAAACCACCACGCCACCGGCAAGGTTGCGAAAGTAACCCTCCGACGCCGCGTAATAAACCAGATAAGCCGCCGCGAGCGAGGCCACGCACGCGAAGAAGGCCAACACGCCGCTTTTGCCATCGGGTGAGATCAAAAGTCTGAGCCACAATAGCCCCGTAAAGCCCACGAGATAAACGACGAATCGCAAACCCGAAAACCGTTGTTTCATACCACACCCCTTTCCCCGGATGGTGCGAGCGGCCTTCATGGCAGTCACACCGGCGCGCCGCTTTCGCAGCAAGCCCGTGACTGTATGAAACCTGTCCTCACCCACCTATCGCACACGTCCGAGTTCATGTGACGGATCGCGTGCTTGTTATTTGCGACGCAAGTGCACCATCGGTGCCTCGCGTTCGTCGACTGCTTAACGACCGGGAAAAGAGATTCTTTAGACCTTTTAAGTCACGCTTAGAGCATGCGCTCTAAAGGCGTACAAGGCCGAGTCAGATCGACCGACGACAGCCTCGACAAGCGGCAAGTTTTATCGCGTGAGCGGCTTGACTTGCTGCATGGATGAGCCGCGCACGAACTTGCCCGCGCCAAGATGATGGATGGTATGCAGCGACGCATTGGAGTCATCCACGTTCCAATGACCGTTAGAGAAAATGCGTTCGTCGGCCGCAGCGGACACGACTTCGGCGAAGCACGTGTCATAGGCGTCTTGCGTATGCGGCTCGCTGATGAGCCGGCATTCCAGCCATGCCGCACAGTTCGTCTCGATCAACGGAAGACCGAGCACTGGTCCTTTTATCGTCTCGATCCCGAAAGTCTTGAACTTGTCGATCTCGCGTCCGCTCGTCGAGCCGACCGCAAACGTCAAGTCGATAGCCGCCGCGCCCGGAATGACGACGCCGAAAACGCCGCTCGCCATCGCGAGTTCACGCGTGTAAGTGCTCTTGTCGATGACCACGGCGATACGCGGCGGCGTGAATTCGACCGGCATCGACCAGGCCGCGGCCATCACGTCGCGACGTTCGCCATGAACGCTCGTGACGAGCACGGTGGGTCCGTGATTGATCAACCGGCTTGCGTGTTCAAGGGCGACGGAGCGGAAGTGAGTCATCTGAGTTTCCTGCGTGTTAGGTAGGGGTGAATATCGAAGAATTGTAGGTGGCATCGCCGGACGGTTGCTTATCGTGAAATAGTCGCTTGACAGACGCTCTTACGATATATATCTTTAGATATGTTTTACGATATCTAAGGAGTGATCTCATGCGATCCAAATGTTTTCATCGCGGGCGCGACGCGGGTTCTCGCGCGGCTGGCTTCGATTTTCCCTTCGACATTCGCAACGCGCCCGAGTGGGTCGAGCGTTTCGCCTTTTCCCGCCTGGGGCTGATCGGCCGGCACGGACGCGGAGGTGGCGGCGGAGACGACCGCTTCGGCGGCGGCTTTGGCGGCGGCTTCGGTGGCCGTGGCGGACGCGGTGGCTTCGGCGGCGAAGACGGCATGCCGCGCGGCCGCAAGTTCTCCTCGGACGACCTGCAACTGCTGCTGCTCGCCATGCTGGCCGAGGCGCCGCGTCATGGTTACGAACTCATCAAGGCGCTCGAAGACCGTTCGAACGGTTTCTATGCCCCGAGCCCCGGCATGGTCTATCCGGCGCTGACATACCTGGAAGAAATCGGCTACGCGACTGTCGAAGTGGAAGGCAACCGCAAGCGCTACGCGCTGTCCGACGCGGGCCGCGACTATCTGGAAGCGAACCGCGAACGCATCGACCTGATGCTCGCGAAGCTCACGCACTTTGCCCGCAAGATGGACCTCGTGCGCCGCGCCTATGCCGGCGAGGAAAGCGACGATACCGCCGCCGACAACGGCTGGACGCCCGAGCTGATCGCCGCGCGCCGAGCGCTGAAACGCGCGCTGGTCTTGCGCACCGATGTTTCGCCGGACGAGCAACGCCGTATCGCCGAAATTCTGGCGCGCGCGACCGCCGAAATCGAACAGAATCCCGCGCCCAAGCAGGCGTAAAGGAGCGACACACGATGACAGAATCCGCACTGCAACACCGTCCCGAACTGGAAGTCACGCGCGTGCGGCATGCGCTCAAGTTTCGCTTGCTGCGAGTCACGCAGGTTGCCACGCTCAACCCGCATTTGGTGCGCGTGACGCTTCGAGGCGACGATCTCGCCGACTTCGAAAGCGCCTCGTTCGACGACCACGTCAAGGTGTTTTTCCCACTGCCGGGCGAGGACAAGCCCGCAGTGCCGCAAGCAGGCCCGAATGGTCCAGTGTTCGATCCAGACAAGCCGCGCCCCGTCGCGCGGGATTTCACGCCGCGCCGCTTCGATCGCGCCGCGCGCGAGCTCGACCTCGAGTTCGCCATGCACGAAGCCGGGCCGGCCACCGCGTGGGCGGCACAAGCCAAGCCAGGGCAGTACCTCGGCATCGGCGGGCCGCGTGGCTCGTTCGTCATTCCCGCGCAATTCGACTGGCATCTCTTGATCGGCGATGAAACCGCCCTGCCCGCCATCGCGCGGCGGCTCGATGAATTGCCTGCCGGTACACGCGCGGCCACGCTGATTCAGGCGGCGGACCCATCGGCGCATATCGAACTCGACACGCGTGCCGATCTGTTCGCGCAGTGGATTTATCGCAGCGACAGCGACGATGCACAGGCCGCGCTCTTGCACGCCTTGCGCTACACGTATCTGCCCGAAGGCGACGGCTGCGTCTGGGCCGCCGGCGAAGCCACGCTCATGCGCGCAGTGCGCCAGTTGCTGTGCAACGAACGCGGTGTCGACAAGCGGCGCATTCGGGCTTCGGCATACTGGAAGCATGGCGAGCAAGGCGTGCACGGGACCATCGACGAGTAACGCTAGAAGCCTGGGCACGCCGCGTGCAGTATGCTCCATCGAACCCAACGCGTGGAGCGCACATGAGCGAGCAAAACGAACGACAGACGCCGCCGAAGCAGACGAGCGAAGATCCGAACGTGGCTGACCGGCGTCTTTCCGATGAGCAGAAAAGTGAACTAAAGAACGAGCCAGAACCCGCCAAGGGCAGCGAAGGAGGCAAGCTGCCCGATCCGAAAGACGTAGGCGAAGCAGGCTAGTTTTCTTAACGAAGTGCAGAGTACATAGCGCCGCGAACGGGCGTTCGCAGCGCACTTTGTACCGAATCACACGGACTACCGAGTGTTGAACTTGCTCGGAAGCGCCGATGTTGCCGCGCTTTGATGTATGGTATCCCTAAGCTATTGGTACGACCCCTAGCTCACAACCATATATCGCACCAGGCAACGCGTCTTGCCGGTGATTCGAAGCAAAGACGCCCATGCACGATCCTGCTCATTTCCTGCCGTCCTTCGTCTGGCGTGCGGCGCGAGACGGCACTATCCGCTACGCCAATCCGTGGGCTTGCCGGTATCTCGGCATTGCCATGCCGGAACTCGAAGGCCGTCACTGGGACGCCTTCGTTCATCCCGACGACATCCCGCCCGTGCTCGATGCGCTCCGTCAAATGCGCGACGGCACGCTGCTGCGCAATGTCGATGTGCGTCTCTTGCGCGCGGACGGCGCTTACCGTTGGCATACGCTTCACTTACAGGCGCGTCGCGACGACGAAGGCGAGTTCGGCGATACGGTCGGCGTGGCCATCGACATTCACGAATCGCGGCATGCATGGGCCTTGTACGAAGCAAGCGAACGGCGTTTGCAGGCTGCGTTCGCGGGCGCGCGCATGGGCGCGTGGGAATGGGACATGAAAACGCGCGTGGTGCGCATGACCGCGCAACTCGCTGCGCTCTATTCGTTTCCGCCGGGCACCGAGGCCGTCATGCTCTCGGAAGTGTGGGATCGCGTTGCGCCGGAATATCGTGAGCCGTTCCAGCGCATGCTCACCGAAGCACTGCGCGACGGCGGTCCGTTCGAGTTCGATTTCATGCTCGATGGCGATCAGTCCGAGCATCGCTGGCTGCGCATGCGCGGGCATCCCGAGTTCGACCGGCATGGCGTGCTGACGCGCGTCTACGGCGTGAGCTTCGATATAAGCGAACAGCGCGCGGACGAAGAGCGTCTGAGCCGTTCCGAGCGACGATATCGGGCGCTCGTCGAATCGACGGATGCGCTCGTCTGGTCCGCCGATGCCAACGGCGCTATTCGCCCCTCCGGCGGCGACTGGGAGAAGTTCACGGGCGCGCCCCCCGATCGTCTGATGGGCTTCGGCTGGCTCGACTTCGTGCATCCCGACGACCGCGAGCGCACGCGCAGCACGTGGCTCGACGCCGTGCGACAAGGCAACGCGCTCACGCTCACGTTCCGCATGTTCAGACGCGATGGCACCTACCGCATCGTGCAGGCGCATGCCGCGCCGCTCTACGATCATCAGGGCGCCCTGCAGGAATGGTTCGGCACGACCACCGACGTCACGCCGCAATACGAGGCGCAGGCCGCCATCGAAGCGCGCAGCCTGCGTCTTACGGTGGCGATGCAGGCGGCCAAGATTCATATCGTTTCGCTCGAACTCGAAACCTGGACGCTCCTCTTCGAAACCGGCGGCGAATGGCAGGTGAACGACACGATCACGTATGACGCGGCGCTCGCCCGCGTGCATCCCGACGATGCCGCGACGCTCGACCACTACGTGCGGCGCGTGGCATCCGGCGAAGATCCGGGCAGTCAGTTCGAGTTTCGTGTGCAGACGATGCACGGGGAACAGTGGATGCAGGGGAGCGCCCTGCTTCAGCGCAGCAAGGACGGCGTGCCGTTGCGCATCATCGGCAGCGTGATCGACATCACCGAACGCAAGCACATGGAACTCATGTTGCGCGAGGCCGGCCGTCGCAAGGACGAGTTTCTCGCAATGCTCGCGCATGAATTGCGCAATCCGCTCGCGCCGCTGCGCACGGCGATTGCCCTCGTGCAAAAGGATCACGACGTCGAGACGCAAACGCGCGAGATGATCGACCTCATGCGCAGACAAGTGGAACACATGACGCGTATCGTCGATGACCTGCTCGAAGTGTCGCGCATCACGCAGGGGCGCATTGCGCTGCAAGTGGAACCGATACTCGTGGGCACGGCGGTGTATCACGCGGTCGAGGCGATTGCCGGCATGGTCGAGGCGCGCTCGCAGCACATCGCCGTCGATGTCCCCGATGCCACCACCTGGGTCTGCGGCGATGTCACGCGGCTCTCGCAAATCCTCGTCAACGTGCTCAATAACGCGAGCAAGTACACGCCCGAGCAGGGGCGCATTTCGGTGAGTGTTCAGGCGGATGCGCAGTGGGTTTCGATCGTCATCGCGGATAGCGGCACGGGCATTTCGGCGGACCTTCTGCCCAAGGTTTTCGAGCTGTTCTCGCAGGGCGAGCGCACGCTGGACCGCTCGAATGGCGGGCTTGGCATCGGCCTTTCGCTCGTGAAGAAGCTCGTGGAGATGCACAAGGGAACCATCACCGTGCAAAGTCCGGGACCGGGACTCGGCACGACGGTTACGGTGCGGCTGCCACGGCTTCATCATCATGAGCGGCATTCCGCGCGCGCGTTGTCGGATACCGAAGCGCCGAAAGCGAATGCTTCGTTGCGCATACTCGTGGTCGATGACAATCGCGATGCCGCCGATTCGCTCGCCATGCTGTGCGAATCGGAAGGACACAAGGCGCGCGTGGCGTATTCGTCGGCTGAAGCGCTCGATGCCGCGCCGCCGTTTCATCCGGATGTCGCGCTGCTCGACATCGGCTTGCCGGATATCGACGGATACGAACTGGCGCGGCGCTTGCGGCGCAAGGGCGAACGTGCGCCCATGCTGATCGCGATTACCGGCTACGGGCAAGCGGAGGATCGCTTGCGCGCGCAGTCGGCGGGTTTCGATTATCACTTCGTCAAGCCCGTCAACGTGGATAGTTTATTGAAGCTGCTTTCGTCGCTGACCGTCGCGCGATGAAGTCATGACCGGAGAAACGATGACCACGCGTCCCATCAGCCGCTACCCCGTTCCCGATCCGCAAGCGTGGCCGGACGATATCCGTGCGCGCATTCTCGAAGTGCAGGAGAAGGCCGGCTTCGTGCCGAATGTGTTCCTGACGCTTGCACACAGGCCCGACGAGTTTCGTGCGTTCTTCGCGTATCACGATGCGCTGATGCTGAAGGACGGCGGGCTGACCAAGGGCGAGCGCGAGATGATCGTGGTGGCGACGAGCGCGGTGAACGATTGCCTTTACTGCGTGGTCGCGCATGGCGCGATTCTGCGCATCTACGAGAAGAATGCGCTGGTGGCGGATCAGGTCGCGGTGAATCATCGCAAGGCGGACATCACGCCGCGTCAAAAGGCCATGCTCGATTTCGCGTTGAAGGTCTGCCAGGCTTCAGGCACGGTGGACGATAGAGACTTTGCCACGCTGCGCGAACACGGTTTCAGCGATGAAGACGCGTGGGATATCGCGGCGATCACGGCGTTTTTCGGGTTGTCGAACCGCATGGCGAACGTGATCGCCATGCGGCCGAACGAGGAGTTTTATCTGATGGGACGGGTGGGTAGGGAGCGCGGTTAGCGGCCTGTCGAGAGACAGAGTATTTCCTTCTACAAGCTTCGCGGGCAAAGCTGCGCTAATCGTCACAAATTGATTCACCTTGCCGAATACAAGACTTTGGCCGGATAAGATCAGCAATCCTGCTAAAACAGCGGAGGTGAAATGTCGTTTCCCGAATGGGGATACTCCTACAATGCCCTTTATGTTCCGCTTGGCGTGAACTGGTTCTGCGCGTTAGTGCCAACCAGAGAAGTGCACGAGGTCGATCGCAATTGGAACCTGCCGTTCGAAGAACGCAAGAAGAAAAGGCAGGAACAGCAAGAGCATATTGCCCAAGATCGGCAGGATTTCGACCGACTGTTCAGACTCCATCTCAATCAGCGCGGCGCGCGCATTTCATCCGAATTTCGTGAGTACGTAGATTTCATCAGTCGCAACTTGCGAGTGTCGAATTGGGACTTGCTCGATGGCGACGGCGTCACGCGCGTTTTACGCCTTGCAGTTCGTGACGGTCATATCGTTCCAGCGATCAGTCGATGTTGGCATGGCGGACGACGCGTATTCAAGCAGTACGCACCGCAGCGCTGGCCGAGCACGGGCGGCGGCGATCGCGGCAGTCATGGCGATGACGTCGAAGTCATGTCGTACGGTGCCTTCAAGGCGCTTCAACGTGCCAACGGCGAGCTTGGCGGCCGGGTCCCACTTCTGGAGACAGACGGCTTGGGGACAACACGCCGTCTTACCTCAGGTCTTAGCGGCACGATCAGCGGCAGCGAAGACAACGGCCTTGGCTGGCCGAGCGTTATCGCAGCGGCGGGTGGCGAGTTGCTTGGCGGCTCGGACGGCACCGACCATGCAGACTCAATGCTCGACAATTTCGACGGTAATGGTGCGAGCGTGGACGATAGTTTGCTCGACAACGCAGAACCCTTCGAATATCAGCCGGAGTTGCCAGATGGCGATGTCTTCGATGTTGCGAAGACCCCGAACGACGGAGAACCCGGAACGTGGTACACAAATCCCGGTAGCGGGCAAATGCGGCTTTATGGCGACAGTCGAAATGCCGCCGTCGATTTCGACTTCGATCACGATCACGGACAGGGAATCCCGCACGCCCATAATTGGAGTATTGATCCGCTAACGGGAAAGAATGTACGTGGTCCCGGCGTTCCGTTTTCGATCCTTCCGTGAGATAGCAGATGACTGCATTCAGTTATACAAACGTCAAAGATCTGACTGCCTTACCAAGCTTTCACGACGCTGAACTCTTTGCCGTCCTCCACGACCCAGACGCAAAGACTCTTTTGCTTGATTTCAAGAGAGCGTCCGGTCCGATTGAAACACTTCTGTTTTCGGGAATTATCGGGCAACGCCTGATCGACTTTGCTGATCAAAACGTCGCATCGCGCCTATTGGTTTCACCGGAACACAAATTCTCAGTAGAAGATGTCCGCAAATGGGTTTGTTGGATAAGCAGTCGGGACGATGCGCAAGCTCGCGAATTGGATTTCGCATTTGCTGAACGTCTCTTTCTGGACATCCGCGAAGGAACTAAGGCGCTGTTCATCCTCGAGCCCTCCTGCGGCGCTGAAATGGCTGTGCTTTGCGAGTCCATTGCTCTGCGTATGCCCCACGAATCGAGCTAAACTTCACCGCCCCGCTCCTCGACAACTCCACGCTCGCATCCATGCGCCTTCCTCCCCTGAAGTCGATCATCGCGTTCGAAAGCGTCGCCCGCACCAAGAGCGTCAACCGCGCCGCCGATGAACTCGGCCTCACGCCCTCCGCGGTCAGTCATCAGCTCGCGAATTTAGAGAGCATCGTGGGCCGCGCGCTTTTCACGCGGCTCGGACGCGGCCTCGTTCTCACGCCCACCGGCACGCAATATCTCGCCGATGTCACCGGCGCGCTCGCCGAACTCAACCGCGCAACCGAGCGGGCATCGAGCGAAACATCGGTCGAGATACTACGCATTCATTCGAGTCCGAGCTTCGGCCTCATGTGGCTCTTGCCGCGCCTCGCCGCGTTCCAGGAGGCGAATGGCGATATCCAGATGAACCTCGCGTGCTCCTATGAAAACGTGTCCTTTACCTCGGGTTTTTACGATGTCGATGTCCGTCACGGCTACGGGCACTGGACCGATATCGAAGTCAGAACCCTGCGTCACGAAACCATTGCGCCGCTCGCATCTCCCGCGTATCTGGAACGCTATCCGGTCGCATCGCCCGACGATCTGATCGAACACAGGCTGATCTTCTCCGAGTCGCCGCTCGTGCAATGGCAGCAGTGGTTCGGCAAGTTCGGCGTGGCAACGCGGCGCAAGGCGTTCGATTTCTCCTTCGATCGCTCCTACATGTCGCTCGAAGCCGCCGCGCTCGGTCATGGCATCGCGCTCGAAAGCACCATGCTCGCCTCCGTGCATCTCGAACGCGGTTCGCTCGTGCCTGTATTCGGGCGCGAGTATGCCGTCGAAGTCGGCGCGCATCATCTGGTATACCCCAGTCAGAACGCGGACCTGCCGCGCGTCGCGAAGTTTCTCGCGTGGATGGACCAGGAGATTGAACGAGGCCGTGAGAGACGGTGACAGCCCTCGAGGCCCGTAGTGAAAGGCGCCGCGAACACCTGAAAATTTCTCAGCAATAGCTGAGACAAACTCCGTTGATCGTCATGTGGAACGCGAAGACACTGCATCCACACCAGACAACCAACGGAGACAAACATGCTGCTCGACAACCAGGTAGTGATCGTCACGGGCGCGGCTTCGGCGCGCGGGATCGGCAAGGCAACGGCCAGGGCGCTCGCGGCGGAAGGCGCGCGCATCGTCATTCTCGATCTGCGTCAGGCCGATGCCGAAAGCGCCGCGAGCGATCTCGGCGACGGCCATCTCGGTCTTGCCTGCGACGTCACCGACAAAGCCGCCTGCGTCGATGCCGCCAACGCGGCCATCGAGAAATACGGGCGTATCGATGCGCTCATCAACAACGCGGGCATCACGCAACCGATCAAGACGCTGGAAATCAGCGCGGACAATTTCGATGCGGTCATCGGCGTGAATCTGCGCGGCACGCTCTATATGTCGCAAGCCGTGATTCCGCAGATGAAGAAGCAGCAGCAAGGCTCGATCGTCTGCATGTCTTCGGTCTCCGCGCAACGCGGCGGCGGCATCTTCGGCGGCCCGCATTACAGCGCGGCCAAAGCGGGCGTGCTCGGTCTTGCCCGCGCGATGGCGCGCGAACTCGGCCCCGACCACATCCGCGTGAACTCCATCACGCCGGGCCTGATCCAGACCGACATCACGGGCGACAAACTCACACCTGAAATGCGCACGGACATCATCAAGGGCATTCCGCTCGGACGTCTGGGCGACGCCGCCGATATCGCCAACGCCTGCCTCTTTCTCACGAGCGGCCTCTCTTCCTACCTTACCGGAGTCACACTCGACGTGAACGGCGGCATGCTGATTCACTAAGCATTCGACCTCAGATACGCACCCGGACCAACCGGGGCACGTGACCGGATCAACGCGCAGGCGCTTTTCCGGTCCATTGGAGACAAGCATGAAACCGAAATATTCCGCGCCGGCCGCCACGGCCGAATTTGCTTCGCCTGCCGATTCCACGAGCTTCGAAGCGCAGACTTACGCCAAGGTCGGACGGCGGCTCATCCCCTTTCTGATGCTGTGCTATCTCGGCGCGTATCTGGATCGCGTGAACGTCGGCTTCGCCAAATTGCAGATGCTCAATGACCTGCGCTTCAGCGAAACCATCTACGGCGTGGGCGCAGGCATCTTCTTCCTTGGTTACTTCCTCTTCGAGGTACCGAGCAATCTCGTTCTTCATCGAGTCGGCGCGCGCAACTGGCTTGCGCGCATCATGCTCACGTGGGCGGTGATCTCGGCGAGCTTCGTGTTCGTCAAGTCGCCGACGATGTTCTATGTCCTGCGCTTTCTGCTCGGTGTCGCCGAGGCGGGCTTCGCGCCGGGCGTGATTCTCTATCTCACGTACTGGTTTCCCGCTGCGCGGCGCGCCAAGGCATTGTCGCTGTTCTTCATGGCGATTCCGCTCGCGGGCATGGTCGGCGGTCCGCTCTCCGGCTGGATCATGCATGCGCTTGCCGGTGCGCACGGACTTGCCGGATGGAAGTGGCTCTTCATGCTCGAAGCGTTGCCTTCGCTCTTTCTCGGCGTCGCGATCCTTTTCTATCTCGACAACAGCATTGCGCAAGCCAAGTGGCTCACGGATGCGGAGAAAGCCCTGCTCGCCCGCAACGTCGAAAAGGACAATGCGCAGACCGTGCAGCACGTATCGATTCGCGCGTTCATCGGCGACCGTCGCTTGTGGCTGATGGCATCGATCTACTTCTGCGTCGTGCTCGGACAGTATGGGCTCACGTTCTGGCTGCCGACCATCGTGCGACGTGCCGGCGTGGCGGACCCGCTGTGGGTCGGCATCTTCACCGCGATTCCGTATCTGTGCGCCATCATCGCGCTGCCGCTCATCGGTTCGAGCGCCGACAAACGCCGCGAGCGGCGCCTGCATCTGGCCATTCCCATGCTCATCGCCGCAGCGGCGTTCGCCACCTTGCCGACGCTTGGCAGCGTGAGCGCGTCGATCATCTGTGTGAGCGTGGCGGCGGCAGGCATCCTGAGTTCATCGGCGCAATTCTGGTCGTTGCCAACGGCCGTGCTGGGCGGCATGTCGGCGGCGGCGGGCATTGCCGCGGTCAACTGCTTCGCCAATCTCGCGGGCTTCTTTTCTCCGGCCATCGTCGGCTGGCTGAATGACTTCACGGGCAAATCGACGGCCGGTCTCATCTTCATCTCGATTGCAATCGTCGTGGGCGCGGCGCTGGTCTTTCTCGTGCCCGCCAAGACCGTGAACCGCTAAAGATTTTTCAAGGAGACAAACATCATGAGTAGTGCAGTCATCGAAGAGGTCACGCTCGCCGAGCGTGCCTACCGTATCCGCCGCAATGCGTTGTTGATGGGCGAAGTGCAAGGTCAAGGGTATATCGGCCAGGCGCTCGATATCGCCGACGTGCTGGCCGTCGCTTACTTCGGCGCGATGAACTATCGCCCCGAAGATCCCGAATGGGAAGAGCGCGACCGCTTCCTCTTGTCCAACGGTCACTATGCAATCGCGCTGTACGCTGCGCTCTTCGAAGCGGGCATCCTGCCGCAAGCGGAACTCGAGACCTACGGCAGCGACGACAGCCGTCTGCCCATGTCCGGCATGGCGAGCTATACGCCAGGCATGGAAATGTCGGGCGGCTCCCTCGGACAAGGGCTCACGATCGCGGTCGGCCGTTGCCTCGGTCTCAAGCGTAAAGGATCGAAGTCTTTTGTCTACACGCTCTTTTCCGATGGCGAATTGGACGAAGGCGCGATCTGGGAAGGGCTGATGTCGGCATCGCACTGGAAGCTCGACAACCTCATCGCCATGATCGACGTGAACAATCAACAGGCGGACGGACCCTCGACGCAGATCATGGCGTTCGAGCCGCTCGTGCCGAAGCTCGAAGCGTTCGGCTGGTATGTGCAGCGCGTGACGGGCAACGACATCGACGCCGTCAAACAAGCGTTCGATAACGCGCGCAATTTGAAGGAAGCGAAGCCGCGCATCATCGTGTGCGATACGCGCATGGGCTGCGGCGTGCCGTTTCTCGAAGAGCGCGAGAAGAACCACTTTATCCGTGTCGATGCCGACGAATGGCAACTGGCGCTGCAGGCACTTGAACAAGGGAGACAAGCATGAGCGATACGCTGACACAAAAGCCGCGCCTGAAGACATCGGCGATGATCGCGTCCATCGCGAGCGAAGGACAGCTCACGCGCTCGGCGCCTTTCGGACACGCGCTGGTGGAACTCGCACGCACCAAGAGCAATGTGATCGGCATGACGGCCGACCTCGGCAAATACACGGACCTGCATATCTTCGCGAAGGAGTTTCCCGAGCGCTTCTACCAGATGGGCATGGCCGAGCAGTTGCTGATGGGCGCGGCATCCGGCTTCGCGCATGAAGGCGCGCAGCCGTTCGTCACGACATATGCCGTATTCGCGACGCGGCGCGCGTATGACTTCATCCACCAGACTATCGCCGAAGACAATCTCGATGTGAAGATCGTCTGCGCATTGCCGGGGCTCACCACGGGTTACGGTCCGAGCCATCAGGCCGCCGAAGACCTCGCGTTGATGCGCGCCATGCCCAACATGACCGTGATCGATCCGTGCGACGCGCTCGATATCGAGCAGATGGTGCCCGCCATCGCCGCGCACAAAGGCCCGGTGTACGCGCGCCTGTTGCGCGGCAACGTGCCCGCCGTGCTCGACGAATACGACTATCAGTTCGAACTCGGCAAGGCGAAGCTTCTGCGCGATGGCGCCGACGTGCTGATGATCTCGTCCGGGATCATGACCATGCGCGCGCTGGAAACCGCGAAGGCGCTCGAAGCCGACAACGTGGATGTCGCGGTGCTGCACGTGCCGACCATCAAGCCGCTCGACACCGAGACCATCGTGCGCGAAGCGCGGCGTTCGGGACGGCTCGTGCTCGTGGCCGAGAATCACACGGTGATCGGAGGGCTTGGCGAAGGTGTCGCTGCCGCGTTGCTGAACGCTGGCGTCGCGCCGCCGTTCAAGCAGATCGCCCTGCCCGATGCGTTTCTGGATGCCGGCGCATTACCGACCTTGCATGACCGTTATGGCATTTCCACCAGCGTGATGAGCGAAACCATCAAAGGATGGTTGGGCTAACGGCACGAATGCGGGCGGGCGCGGCTCAACCGCGAGCCGCCTTGCCCCGCATGGGTTTCTTGACGGCGGGTGCATCGCCCGCCATTTCTTCCATCCACGAAAGCCCGTCCAGATACGCAAGAAAGTGCTGCAAATAAGCGGGTGAAACTTCGCGCATCAATGCAAGCGAACGATGCACCAGACTGCTCGAATTGAGCGGACCCGCGTTTTTCGGCACCCGCGCGAGAGACTCGTTCAGGCGCTGCTCGGCGCTGAGTCGGGCCCACACTTCACGGAAGTATTCGAGCAATTCGCTCTGTGAGGCATGCGCCACGCGCGCATTCATGTCGGCGACAAGCACGGCGAGCGGCGTGCTTTCAACCTTTCGTGACGGCTCGACAGGCGCGGCAAGTTGGACTTCTCGCGCGTAGTCATGGAGCAAGGTCTGCAAGCGCGCATCGAGCAAACGACGCGCCTCGCCACGCTGCGCGCTCGCTCTCCGTTCGAGCGAATCGATGAACGCGAAGCGCAGCGGACTCACGCGATCATCGCCCTGAACGCGCCATTCATCGAGCATTGCGCGTGCTTGCGAGCGCTCAGTCACCGCTTCACTCCGCCGTTGGTCGGCCGCGGCACCGCTGAAATCTCGACTCGACGATTCTTCGCGCGACCCAGATCGTCGGCATTGGAACTGATCGGCTGCTCGGAGCCGAACGCCGCCGCGAATACGGACGACGATGGCACACCCGCGTCGATCAGCGCGCGCGTCACCGTCAAGGCGCGTTTGGCCGAGAGTTCCCAGTTGTCGGCGAAGCGGCGATTGCCTTCGTGCACCTGCTGATCGTCGGCGAAACCGCTCACCATCAGAATCTCTTCGTGCGAACCGAGATAAGCGGAAAGCGGTCCTGCAAGGCTCTTGAGCACATCGCGCCCTTGCGGCTGCAACTGATCGGAATTCAACGCGAACAACACGCTGCCGCTAATGCCGATGCGCCCGTTCACCAGCGTCACGCGCCCCGACGCGAGCGGGCCAGCCAGCGCCTGCTCCAGCGTCTTGCGGCGCTGCGTTTCCATCTGCCGCTGCTTGACTTCGTTTTCCAGCCGCGTCGACAGTTGCAACTGCACGCCAATGACGCCGACCAGGATCAGCACGAACGCGCCCAGCAGTACCGACATGAGATCGGCGAACGCAGCCCAGATGGGCGCGGCGGCCTCCACGCCGCCATCGATCTCCTCGTTCATGCGGCCTTCGCTCCGGCGGCGCGCTGCCCCGCGATACGCTGCAGGTCTTCGACGATCTGCTTCTGCGAAAGCGTGCTCAGATCGATCACCTCACGCGCCTGCGCCACGTAATAGGCAAGCTGTTCGTCGCTGCGCGCGAGCGACTTGTCGAGCGCGGCCTCGATGCTCTTGAGATGCGCGACGAGCAGTTCGTTCGATGCGCCGAAAGACTGCACGGCGCCCCCGAGCGCATCGCCGAGACTCGCGACTTCGAGCGCGCCGCTCGTGACTTGCGCCGCGACCGCTTCGAGTTTGATGGTCTCTGCCTCGACCTTGTCGGTGAACTGCGTGCCGACGCGCGCGAGCAGGTCCGATGACGAAGCGACGAGCGCATCGACGGCCACGCGCTGTTCGTTCGACGTGTGATTCACCGCATCGAGCAAGGTTTCGAGCGTGGCGAGCAAGCGCGTGCGCTCGTCCAGCATGGCATTGTCGTGGACCATGGATTCGCTGAGTTTCTCGCGCATCTGCGCAATCACATCGGCGGCGAGCTTCGGCGCTTCCGATGCCGCCGCGACCAGTCCTTCGATCTTCGCGATGGTGCCGCTCGCGCGCTTCTCGGCATCGGCGGCCATCTCGCTCGCGGTGCGCGCGAGCGTGTCGCAGATGTTCTGCTGACGTTCGGCGGCGAACGCGCTCGTCTCTTGCCATTGTTCGCGCTGGTTGGCGGCGAGCGTGGCGAGCGCATCGGTCCAGGCGTTCAGGCGCGCTTCGCTGTTCGATGCGATCTCGTCGCGCAAACCGGCGTGCGATCGATCGACGGCGAGCAGCAGCGAAGCGGCGTGTTCCTCGAAACTCGCCGTCGCTTTAAGCAACGCCTGCTCGTGTTGCGCGGCGAGATGCTCGCCGGTGCGCGTCTGTTGCGTGAGCGCTTCGCTCCACGTTTCGGCGAGCGTGGATGACGTGTGGTCGAGCCGCGCGGCGACGCCTTCGATCAAACCAGCCGCGCGTTGCTCGAACGTTTCGGCAAGACCATCGAGCGCGGCGCGCGTTCCCGTCATCAACGCCTCGTTCGACTTTCGATGCCCGGCGAGCGACTGGTTCCAGTGCTCCGCGATCTCCGTCACCGAAGTCGTGAAGCCGCTCGTGATGCGTTCCATGCGCGCCGATACGCCTTCGAGCAACGCGGCCGAGCGCGTTTCGAAGCCCTGCGCGAAGCCGTCGAGCGACGTGCCCATGCGCGTGACGAGCGCTTCATTCGACTGCCGATGTTTATCGAGCGAGTCTTGCCAGATGCCCGCGACTTTCGCCGACGAAGCCTCGAAGCCGCTCGACAAGCCATCCAGCTGCCGCGCCACGGCCTGTTCGATCTTGCCGTGCAAGGCTGCCGTCTCGCCCGCGATGCCGTCCATGGCGGATTGCATGATCGGTTGCAGCGCGCTGCTCGCGGCGCGCGCGCTGTCGGCGACGCTCTGCTTCAACGACTGTTCCACCGATGCCGCCAGCCGCCGATACGAAGTCTCGGTTTTGGCATGAAACGCATCCTGATTGGTCAGTTGCCGCTCGTTTGCCGCGATGCTCTGCTGTTCGATGGCGTGCATCATCGCTTGCAGGCGATCGACCAGCTTCGGCATGAGTTCGGCCTGCCGTTGCATCAGCTTCAGGCCTTCCTCGCGCCGATGCGTCTCTGTAAATACGCGCAGTGTCGTCGCAATCTTGAGGTCGAGGGTCTGCACGGCGTCGAGCCGTTCGCGGCGGCACAGCGCTGAAAGCAGGCCAAGCATGGCCGATGTCGCGACACCCGCGATCGATGTGCCGAACGCGAAACTAAGGCCCGTGACCGGCGCCGCGAGCGACGAGCGGATCGCCGAAAGATCGGTCGCGCTTTCCAGCGCCGCGCCGGTGCCGCGCAGCGTCACGACCATGCCGAGCAGCGTGCCGAGCATGCCGAGCAACACGAGCAACCCGACGAGATATGGCGCAAGCACAGGCGCCGGCAACGCGGCGCGCTCGCCTTCGACCCGCAAGCGCACCGCATTGCGCAGACCCACGGGCAGGCTTTCGAGCCAGACGGCAAGGCTCTTCGGCGTGACGGCGAGTTGCCGCAGCGCATGCGCGAATGCATAGGTGGTTTGCTGATAGCGCTGCAGTTCGGCCGTGCCCGCGAGGTAGCACGCGCCGATCAGGAGCGTGACGCAAAACGCGAGCGCATTCGAGCCGACATAGCCAATGGCGATTCCGCAAACGGCGGCAAGACCAGCGAGAAAGACGGCGACATTCAGGATATAGCGAGGCATGGCGTGGCTTTAGCGGGTTCGAAGGGCGGCAAGCAGCCCTTCGACCGGTTGAAAACGGACTTCGAGTTCGGCGAGCGAGACGTGGCGCATGTCGTCGCGAAAGGCCTCGAGCCAGGCATTCGACACGGGCGCGGCTTGGTCCGCGGCTGTGCGCTTCATGCGCTCGAAATACTTGCCGAGCAACACGGGCACTTGCGCGAGCAGGCTGCGTTCGCGTGCGCTCAACGCCTGTTCCATGACGGCATCGACGGCGGCGAGACGCGCCAGATTGGGCGATTGCGCCGCAAGCGCCGCGCGCAAGCGGCCGCGCAACAGGCCGATGTCGGTTTCCATGGTCTGCTGCAAGGACACATAGCGCTGGCGGAACGCCGCAAAGTCGAGCGAAAGATCGTCCGGAGGTGGCGTCGGCACGCGTGCGCGATGCCGTCCGGGTGTAGGCTTCACGCCGCCCGCGACGGCATTCACCAGCGACGCGCGCATGCGCATGCAGGCTTCTTCCAGCGCGTGCGCACCTGAGTGCATTGGCACGAGAGGCACCGGCGGCGCATCGGCGAGCGCGGTCGAAAGCGCGATCGCATCGGTCCAGCCGAGCCATTGGCTCAGGCGGTCCGAAAGCGATGCGGCGGGTTCGTGAACATCTAGGTTGGCGATGCGTGCCAGCAGACGCACGAGCGCCGGGCCGCTGAGCGCCGTGCGCGTCTGGGCTTGCACGATATGACCAGGGCAAAAGCTGGCTATTTTAACCGCTGACGCAGCGCCGGCCTCGATTTTGAGATGGAGGGACGCCGCACGGGCGTCACTGCGCTTTCGCGGGCAGGAAGGTGAACGACGGCGTCGTCACGAATTTATCCGCCGTCTCGCCCGAGAACACTTGGCCCGCGTCAATGGTCAGCTTCCTCACCGGCGCGCCCGGGCGCAGATCGACCTTGCTCAGAGACACCCAGAACGTGTCCGGGCGCGTGGCCGAATCGAAGTAATAGACGAGGTTGGTCTGGTCGGACACCGTGCGCCAGATCGTCGACGAGAGATTCGGCATGTTGTCGGAGCGAATGCCGAGCGGCACGCTCACCGAACGCATCACGCTCATCACACTTGCCGCCGCCTGGAACGAATACGACTTCTGCGGCACGCCCGCCATGTAGTTCGGGTCGGCCTGCTTGGGGATCGAATTCATGAGGAACGACGCGCGCACGAAGCGGTCCGCCGCGCGGTTCGTGCCCGGCAGGAACGCCGTGCCGCTGACGCCTTTCCAGTATGCGTCGATGGCGAGCTGGTCTTCATACGCCGGTGAATTCGTCACCACCTTGTACTGCTTGCTTTGATGGATGATCAGTTTGCCCTTGATGTACTCGAAGATCGCGGAGTCGCCGCGCGCGTCCGAGAGCGCCAGATGGATGGTGAGCGGCTTGCCGTCCGGCAAAGGCGGCGCGATGATCTGAAACGGCTCGCGGCTCAGCACATAGACCGCTTGCGCGACCGTCGCGAAATTGTCGAGCGCGTACTGGGCCCACAGGCTGATGGAGAGCGGATCGCGTTTCGGGTCGGGTTTGCCGTAGTCGCTCTCGGCGAGATAAAGCGCATTCGCGACGAGTCCGCGTTCGTTCATGCCATCCACGGTGCCGATGTCGTAGCCCGATACCACCACGCTCCCGTACTTCGCTTTCCATTTGGTGGAACGCTCGCCGGCGTTGCCATCGCGCTCGATGCCGGCAGGCATCACCCAAAGGTTGGACCGCATGTCTTCGGACCAGTCCATCGTGCGGCCCGTGATGGTGAGTTTGTCGCCGACATACAGCGCGCGCGTACAGGCGAGAGCAAGCGAGGTGGACAACCAAGCAAGTGCAAAGAGACAGAAAAGCTTCCGGGTGAATCCTCGGGTCATGGCAACAGTTCCGTTTATCGTTTCGAATTCTGAATGAGGACGGCGAAACCCTTTCGCGCGATGAACGGCGGCGCGTTTCTAGAGGTGACGCCGCGCCGTCTTCAGAAATAGGGGAATTCCCAGCGTTTGTAAAGACGAAATGCCAAGCACGCCGAACATCGGCGCCAAAGGTGAGCCAGCTTAACCAACCGGTGAAAATTACCTAAACAAATACAATGAATCAATAGCTTCAGGATTTTTTCCCGCACGTCGTCAAGTGAGCAGGAGCGGCAGAGTAACAGGCCCGCTTTCAATCACACGCATGTTCGGAGAAATAATTGCGGCGTCGAATATCGACTTCGCAACCGACCCGGCCGCCAGGCAGTCATAGCGATACGGTAATCGTGACGGTGATGTTCTGAGCGCGTGGGTATCGGCTCAACCCCACGCGCCTTTATGGACGTCGATGCGCTTCTCGCGATGCAGCGCATCTGTTACCTACTTCACGGTATCCAGCGCCTTGACGATCGCATGCGCCGCCGCGACGCGTTCCGGAATAGGGAAGTTCTTGTTCGCCAGAAACACGATGCCCACGTCCTCTTCCGGCACGAATGCCAGATAAGCACCAAAGCCGTTGGTCGAACCCGTCTTATTGATCCACACGTCCTGACGCGGTTTCATCGGCGGGTCGAGGCGCGTGGCGGGATGCGCTTCCAGCGCCATCGAAGATGAATTGCCGTCGAGCAACGCCTGCAGTTCGACCGGATACGGATACTGCTCCCAGATCAAATCCTGCGTCATTGGCCCGGTTTGAAAGTAGCCCGTATGCGTGGCGACGATCGCGCGTTGCAGCTTTGCATCGATACGTCCTGCTTCGTTCATGTTGGCCAGCAAGAAGCGCGTCATGTCGCCAGCAGTCGACTTCACGCCATAAGCCTCCGACGACAACACGCCCGGCGCCATGCGAATGGGCGCGCCGTCCTTCGCATAACCTTGCGCGTAATCGTGCTTGCGCGAAGGCGGCACGTCGATGAACGTGTTCTTCAATCCCAGCGCCGGAAAGATGCGCTGCTGCATGAGCTGATCGAAATCGGCATTCATGCTCTTCGCCGCGATGAACCCCAGCATGCCGATACCCGGATTCGCATACGTGCGGCACGTGCCCGGCTCGCACGAAGGTTTCCACGCCTCGAAATACTTGATCAGTTGCGCGTTGTCGTGAATGTCGTCGGGGACTTGCAGCGGCAAGCCGCCCGGCGTGTGCGTGCCGAGTTCGACGAGCGTCACGTCGTCGCCGAAACGGCTGCCGCGCAGCGACGGCACGAAGCGGCTCACGTGATCGTCGAGAGAGAGATGGCCGGTCACTTCGGCATAGGAAGCGAGCGTCGCCGTGAACGTCTTGCTCACCGATCCCAGTTCGAACAAGGTATCGCGCGTGACGGGCCTCGCGCCTTCCTTCGACGCCACGCCATAGTTATAGATATGCGTCTTGCCATCGAGTACGATCCCCACCGCCATGCCCGCAATGCCATTGCGCGCCATCAAGGGCTCGATGGTGCGATCGACCGTCTGCCTGATGGCCTTGTCGCTCGCCGCCGCCGCATTCGCCGCTTGGCTCGCGCCGATGGAAAAAATGGCCGTTGCCAAAAGGCTCAACGTCCCGATCCTGATCATGCAACGTCTCCGTTTTAGTGTGACTACTTCCGCGCCCGTCTCAGGCCAGCGGATAAATCGTCCATCACCGGCACCGCCGCAAAGAGCAGCAGCAAGGCCGCAAGCGGTACGGTCGCGATGAACCCGAGATGCGCGAAGCCTACCGCGCCTGCAAAGCCGCCCGCGATGAACATCGCGAAAAGCGAACTCAAGAGCGCGAGCCGCGCATGATTGGCGCGCACATAGCGCTCGTCGTCGCGCCCGACGCGCCGGTTCCAATACAGACTCTTGCCCAGCTCTATGCCGATATCCGTGACGAGCCCCGTCACATGCGTCGTGCGAATCTCGGCTTTCGATATCTTGGTGATCATCGCGTTCTGCAGGCCCATCACGAAGCACAGCAGCATGACGGTCATCGGCACGTCCCAGAAACGATGCGCCTCCAGATTCGCGCCGAGCACGCCGAACACCAGCAGCAGGCAAGCTTCGAGGACGAGCGGAACCGCGAACACGCTATGCGCCGCGCGCTGGCGTCCCCAGTTGATGAGCAACGCGGAAGTCGCGGCTCCCGCGACGAACGCGAGCACCGCGCTCATCGCCGAGAACACGAGCGCCGCTTGCCCGAGCACGAAATTATCCGCGATCGACGACACCAGCCCCGACATGTGCGAGGTGTATTGGCCCACGGCGAGAAAGCCGCCCGCATTGGCCGCGCCCGCCACGAAGGCCAGCGCGCAACCGAGGCGGCGGTTGGCCGACTGCGTGCGGCTGGGCGAAGTCAGGCCCCGGAGATAGGCGATCGGCATGACGTTTCCCGCGCGATGAAGAGACAAAAAAGATAACACGAGCGTGCCGCGATATTTTTGATCGATAGGACGCTAACGAATAAAACTGCCGATATAATCGCGCCCCATGAGCCATCTCGACCTTCTGCGCCGCTCCGTCAGCAGCACACTCGTACTTGCCGCGCGGCGCTGGCGGCGTACGAGTCATGGCGTGCTCGCGTCCTATGGCGTCTCTGAAGCGTGCGCGGTTCCGCTGCTCACGGCCAACCGGCTCGGTGAGAGCGTGCGGCAAGTGACCCTCGCGGAGCATGTCGGTATCGAGGGACCGTCGCTCGTGCGTCTGCTCGACCAGCTATGCGCGGCCGGACTCGTGCGGCGCGACGAAGACCCCGAAGACAAGCGCGCCAAGACCATCACACTCACCGACGAAGGCCGCGCCGTCACCGCGCGCATGGAAGAGCGCCTGATGTCGCTGCGCGCGCGGCTGCTCAAGGGCGTGAGCCGCGAGGACCTCGAAACCACGCTGCGCGTGCTCAACGCGTTCAGCGCCACGCTCGACACCGTGCCCGCACGCGATGACGGCAAGAGCGGAGCGCGCACGCCATGAACTTCCCGTCCGCGCGCGAGTGGCTCTTCTCCGGCAAGACCTTCGCCGCCGCGATGATCGCGCTTTATATCGGCCTCGCGCTCGAACTGCCGCGCCCGTACTGGGCAATGGCCACGGTCTATATCGTCTCGAACCCGTTCGTCGGCGCGACGCGCTCGAAAGCTTTGTATCGCGCGCTCGGCACGGCTATCGGCGCGGCGGGCGCGGTGCTGATCGTGCCGCCGTTCGTCGAGTCGCCGTTTCTGTTCAGCGTGATCGTCGCGCTATGGACGGGCTCCCTGCTCTTTCTCTCCATGTTCGACCGCACCGCGCGCAGCTACGTGTTCCTGCTCGCGGGCTATACGCTGCCGCTGATCGCGCTGCCTTCCGTGTTGAACCCGGCCACCGTGTTCGATCTCGCGATCTCGCGCACCGAAGAGATTCTGCTCGGCATCGTGGTGGCGAGCATCGTCGGCTCCGTGGTGTTTCCGAGCCGGCTCGCGCCGACGCTCGTCGAGCGCACCGACGCGTGGTTTCGCGACGCCGCGTTCTACGCGAGCGAATCGCTCTCCGGGCGGCTCGCGGGGGCGGCCATCTCGGCGGCGCGGCAACGGCTCGCCGCTACGGTCAACGGCCTCGAAGTGCTGTTGAGCCAGTTGACTTACGACCATACGCGGCCGGATATCGTGAGCCGCGCGCGCGCCTTGCAAGGACGCATGCAGATTTTCTTGCCGCTGATCTCGTCGATGGCCGACCCGCTCATCGAACTGATCGATAAACGCGGCGCGGGCACGCCGGAGTTGCAGGCGCTGCTGCAAGACGTGGCTGCGTGGGTCGCCGCGCCCATGCCCGATTCCGCCGAGCCGACCGCCGTCGAAGCCTTCGCGCGCATGCCGGATGCGCTGCGTGCCCGCGCCGAAGCCATGCGGCCATCCGCCGAAGGACTTGCGAGCGAGAACGGCGCGTTGCTCTCCAGCGCGCTTTGGCGGCTCACGCAAGTCATCGACGTATGGCAGGACATCCGCAGTTTGCGCCTCGCCATCCTGAACGACACTCACGAATGGCAACCGCGCTTTCGTCACTGGCGTCTTGGCGGCACCGCGCGCTTCTTCGATCGCGGCATGATGCTCTTCTCGACGGGCGTGGCGGTCAGCGCGATCATCGTCGCGTGCGGCTTGTGGATCGAATCAGGCTGGAACGACGGAGCCGGCGCCGTGACGCTCGCCGCTGTCGCCTGCTGCTTCTTCGCGGCGCTCGACGAACCCGCGCCCCAAGTGTTCGCGTTCTTTCTCGCCACCTGCATGAGCGTGGTGCTGGCCGGTCTCTATGTGTTCGCGGTGCTGCCGCACGTGCACGACTTCGCCATGCTCGTGTTGATCTTCGCGATACCGTTCCTGATCATCGGCACGCTGATTCCGCGGCCGCGCTTCAATCTCGTCACCATGCTCGTGGCCGTCAACACGGCGACCTTCATCAGCATCCAAAGCGCCTACGAAGCGGACTTCTTCGTGTTTCTCAACAGCAATCTGGCAGGCGTCGCGGGACTTCTGTTCGCCTTCGTCTGGACGCGCGTAACGCGGCCCTTCGGCGCGGAACTGGCCGTCGCGCGGCTCACGCGCTCGGCGTGGCGCGATATCGTCAGGAGCACCTTGCCCGAAGCCTTTCACGACCAGCGCAACTTCTACTCGCGCATGCTCGACCGGCTGATGCAGGTGCTGCCGCGTCTCGCCGCAACGGATGCGCACCGGCATCCGTCCATCGAAAGTTTCCGCGATTTTCGCGTGGCGCTCAACGCGCTCGATCTGCGCCGCGCGCGCCGCAAGATGTCGGTGGAAGTGCAATCGTCCATCGACGATGTACTCGCCGGCGTTCGCCAGTATTTCCAGCATTGCCTCGAACGGCGCGCGCGTCAGCCGGTACCGGGCACGCTCATTCAGACCATCGACGCCGCCGCGCGGCAAGTCGTGGCGGCCAACAGCGTCGCGGAAGAAGCCGCGCCCGTCGCGTCGCGCGGCGAGCGTTCGTTGCGCGATACGCTGCATGCGCTCGTCGGCATCCGGCTTTCGCTGCATCCGCCCGCTGTCGATAAACCCGCCAACGAACGTCAGGAACCCGCGTGATGCCGTCTCGAACGCTCTCTTCGGATCGACTCGCATGATCGGCGAAATCGATATTCTCGGCGTCTTCGTGCCCGCCGTGCTCGTGCTCATGTTCATCGCTTATCTGGTGAACCTCGTGATTCGCACGGTGCTCGCACGCGTGGGCTTCTATCGTTTCGTGTGGCATCGCTCCGTTTTCGATCTCGGCATCTACGTCTTGGTGCTGGGGCTTGTCGTCGTCGTTTCGCATCGGCTCATCCCGTGAAAAAAACCTGGTTCTCCGTCGGGCAGATTCTGCTCACGCTCATCGTCGTCGCAATTGCAGGCGCGGTCCTGTGGAAGCTGGTCGATTACTACATGTTCGCGCCCTGGACGCGCGATGGCCACGTGCGCGCCGACGTCATTCAGGTCGCGCCGGACGTGGCCGGTCTCATCACCGATGTCAAGGTCGTCGACAATCAGCAAGTCAAACGCGGCGACGTGCTCTTCGTGATCGATCAGGCGCGCTACACGCTCGCACTGCGCAACGCGCAAGCCGCCGCGCAACAACGCCGCGCCACGCTCGATCAGGCGAAGCGCGAGGACGTGCGCAATCGCTCGCTCGGCAATCTCGTTGCGCGCGAGGTCGTGGAAGAAACGCATTCGCGCGTCGAACAGGCCGCTGCCGCGCTCGCGGATGCCGACGTCGCCATCGATACCGCGCGGCTCAATCTGCAGCGCACCGAAGTGCTGAGCCCGGTCGACGGTTATCTCAACGACCGCGCGCCGAAAGTCGGCGAATACGTCGCCTCGGGCCGCGCCGTGCTGTCCGTGGTCGATATGAACTCCTTCCGCGTCGATGGTTACTTCGAAGAGACCAAGCTGCATGGCATCGACATCGGCCAACCGGTGGATATCAAGGTGATGGGCGAGCCGAATCTGCTGCGCGGTCATGTGCAGAGCATCGTGGCGGCAATCGAGGATCGCGATCGTCAGCAAAGCTCGAGTCTTCTGCCGAACGTGAACCCTGCGTTCAGCTGGGTGCGACTCGCGCAGCGCATCCCCGTGCGCGTGACGCTCGATGAGATTCCCGCCGATTTCCGCATGATCGCGGGACGCACGGCGACGGTTTCGGTACGCGGCATCGGCCCGACGGTCGGCGCGCGGCCCGCTTCGAACACCGTGCCCGCTCAGGCCACCGCGCCTGCATCGCCGGTGGCGGCGCATGCGGCTTCGGGTGCTTCGGGTGCTTCGCGATGAAACACCGCGTCATCTCGATGCCTAAGCGACCCAAGCGTCCCAAGCTGCTCAAGCGCTGCGGCCTCACGCTTCTTGCTTCGACGCTCGCGCTTGCCGGCTGCATGACCGTCGGGCCGAATTACAAGCTGCCCGACGGCGCGGTCGTCAACCGGGACTACGCGAATGCCGCCATCGATGGAGCCGATCGAGCGCCCGTCACGCAAGGCACGGTGCCCGCGAAGTGGTGGCGTCTCTACGACGATCCCGCGCTCGACGAGCTCGTCAACGAAGCGCTGCTTTCGAATTCCGATCTGCGCGTGGCGGCGGCGAATCTCGCGCGTTCGCGCGCCGAAGTGGAATTCGCCAATCAGCAAGGCGGCTTCTCGTCCAAGTCGTCGGTGGGGTTTCAGCGCGCGCAGGAATCGGCGGAGCAGTATCTGCTGACCGAAAAGCTTCCGGTCGTCAATGAAGGCGTGCTCGACCTGAGCGTCTCCTATGAATTCGATCTCTTCGGCAAGCTCAAGCGCGGTGTCGAAGCCGCCAATGCCGATGACGAAGCCATCGAAGCCGCGCTCGATCTCGCGCGCATCACCGTGGTCGCCGATGTCGTGCGCGCGTATGTCGATTCGTGCGCGGCCGCCGAAGAGCTCGGCATCGCGCAACGATCGCTGTCCTTGCAGAAGCAGCGTGTGACGCTTTCGCAGCGTCTGCGCGATGCAGGCCGTGGCAATCAGTCCGAGGTCACGCGCGGACAAACGCAGTCCGACACGCTCGCCGCCGACATCCCGCGTTATGTGGCGCGTCGCCGCGTGGCGCAGTATCGGCTCGCCATGCTGCTCGCGCGTCCTGCCGCGCAATTGCCGCGTGCCACGCTCGCCTGCAAGAAGGCGCCGCATGTGCGGCAGCCGATTCCGGTCGGCGACGGCGCGGCGCTGCTCAGACGCCGACCCGACGTGCGGCAGGCGGAGCGGCAACTGGCGGCATCGACGGCGCGTATCGGCGTGGCGACGGCGGCGCTTTATCCATCGGTGAGTTTCGGGGCATCGGTCGGGTCGGTGGGCGTTGCCGAAGACTTGCTCGGCGCCTCGACCAACCGGTGGGCTTTCGGTCCGCTCATCAACTGGAACTTTCCGATCAACGGTCAGCGTGCGCGCGTGCGCCAGGCCGAGGCGGCATCCGGCGGCGCGCTCGCGCATTTCGACGGCGTCGTGCTCAACGCGCTGCGCGAAACGCAAAGCGCGCTTGCGAACTACGCGTCCGACACCACGCGCGCCGACGCGTTGCGCACCGCGTACAAGTCGGCGGTCGAATCGGCCGATGAAACGCATCGGCTGTATTCGGCGGGACGCGAATCCTTTCTCTCGGATCTCGACGCCACGCGCACCTTGACGAGCGTCGCCGCGCAAGTGGCAGCGGCCGAAGCGCAGGTTGCGCAGGATCAGGTCACGCTGTTTCTTGCGCTTGGCGGCGGATGGGAACGCGATGAAGAAGTGGCGGTGGGGGCCGGGGGTAAGTAATCGTGCTCCTTGGGCATCGACTGGAACCAGGTCGATGCCCAAGCGCATCGACTTTCAGTCCGCTATTCCCGACACTGGTTTTCCCTAATCAAAAACAAATTGGCGCGGGTTTGTATAGCGTATTAAATCTGAACAAGTCATTACGCTTATCAAAGCCTTATAAATTCGCCTGAAGATAATCACGCAATCAGGCTTGTACGTGTAAATCCCAATACTGATTTTCTCCGGCTTGTCACAAGCCATTCACCGGGAAACACCAAGCCAGATAATCGCCTTCAGGAATCCGCATGAATTTTTGAAGGCTGGCATGCACCACGATTGGATATGTGGGCTTCCGCGCATACCAGCAACCTACCCGCTGATACGGTTGCGACACGCACAATCCTCGCCTCTCTCACGGTCCATATCGATCGGCGGCACCTTCGCGAGACGGCTCGGCAGGCCGTTACCAGCATGTCGTCTTCAAGCCTCGTTTGAATTAACCATAAGATTCGGGATCTGCTCACATGATTGCGAGTGATAAATCGTCTGAAGAAGCCGGCGTTGAATCCGATGACGAAATCCCTTTCGCTGCGCTGATTGATACGATTATTAACCACCGCATTCTTATTAGCACGGTGGTTTGTCTCGCGCTATTGATTGGCGCCGCGTATGCCTATCTAAGTCCACCGATTTTCCAATCCGCCATTCTCATCAAGGTGGATGACAACAAGGACGTTTCCAATTCACGCGCTGGCGACCCTTTAAGCAATATGTTGCCGACACTCGATGACCGCTCTTCCGCTGAAGGCGAAATTCAGGTGCTGGGTTCGAAGCTCGTCGTCTCGCGCGCCGTCGACGCACTCAAGCTCTATATCAGCGCGCGGCCGTTGCGCCTGCCCTTCATCGGCAGCCGTCTGGTTCATCACGACGGCTCGCTATCCGAGCCGGGCCTCTTCGGCTTCGGCCATTACACCTGGGGCGACGAATCCATCAGCGTCACGGACTTCGACGTGCCGCGCTCGCTCGAAGGCCAGAACTTTTTGCTCACGGCCGGCAGCGACGGCGAATACACGCTCGGCCACCCGGCGCTCGGCGCGCCCGTGACGGGCAGGGTGGGCGAGATTCTGGAAGCGCAAACCGCCAAGGGGCCGGTCAGGCTTTTCGTCTCTTCGCTCAAGGGCAATCCTGGCGCCGGCTTCAACGTCAATCATTACTCGCGTCAATTGACCATCGACGCGATTCAAAACCAGCTCAAGATCAGCGAACAAGGCAACAAGTCGAGCGTGCTGAAGGCGACGCTGGAAAGCGCCGATCCCGTGCAAGTGGCCGCGACCATCAACGAGATCGGGCGGCAGTATGTGCGTCTCAACGGCGACCGCAAGGCGGTGATCGCGGAGAACTCGCTCACTTATCTGCAGCGCCAGTTGCCCGTGCTCAAGCAACAGATGGAAGAAGCGGAGAACGCGTACAACACGTACCGCGACGCCAACTCGCTGCTCGATTCGGACGAAGCCAACCGTCTGCTGCTCAAGCAGACAGCCGACGCCAACGGGCAACTGCTGGCCTTGCGCCATACCCGCGACGATCTCGCCACGACCTTCTCGCCTTCGCATCCGCGTGTAGTCGCGGTGGACCGGCAGATCGCCGCGACTCAGCAATTCCTCGAAAAACTCAACGACCGCACCCGCTCGATGCCGATGGCCGAGCAAGGCGCACTGCGCCTCTTGCGTAACGTGCGCGTGAATACCGATCTCTATACGGCGCTGCGCAACAACATCGAAGAGATGATGCTCATCAAGGCGGGCAAGGCGGCATCGGTGCAACTGATCGATATCGCCGACGTGCCTGAACAACCGGTCAAGCCAGTCAAGCTACTGGCGCTCGCCATCGCGCTCGTGCTCGGTCTCTTCTTCGGCATCGGACTCGCGATGCTTCTGGATCGCGTCTTCCGTGGCGTCACGGACACGCAGGAGATCGAGATCGAGACGGGCCTTTCCGTATTCGCAACCATTCCGAAGAGCGCGCGGCAAGCTGCGCTGACGACCGCCATCGGTGGTTCCGCGCCGCGTCAGGCCGTGCTCGCCGCGCAGTTCCCGAAGGATCCGACCGTGGAGGCGCTGCGCATCCTGCGCTCCGCGTTGCAATTCACGCTGGTCGGCGCGCGCAACAACGTCGTGATGATCGCCGGGCCGCTGCCGGGCGTGGGCAAGTCGTTCCTTTCGGCGAACCTCGCCACCGTGCTGGCTTCGGGCGGCACGCGCGTGCTCCTGATCGACGCCGACTTGCGCAAGGGTTATCTGCACAAGCAGTTCGGGCTCGATCCGGGACCGGGTCTCGCCGACATGCTGGCGGGCAACCGCACGCTTGAGGCCACCGTGAATCGCCAGGTGTTTCCGAACCTCGATGTGCTGCAAGGCGGTCCTTATCCGTCGACGCCGGCCGAACTGCTTCTGCGAGCGAAGTATCGCGAAGTGATCGACGAGGCATCGAAGGCCTACGACATCGTGCTGGTCGACGCGCCGGCCGTGCTCGCCGTATCCGATGCAGGCGCCATTGCGCCGGCCGCAGGCAGCATCTTTCTGGTTTCGTCTTACGGGCAGACGCGCGTCGGTGAAATCAAGGAATCGATCAAGCGCCTCAATCAAACCGGCGCACGCGTGACGGGCGTGCTGCTCAACAGCGTCGCATTGCATACCGCCAATACCGCGCTCGCGGGGCGCTACGGCAGCAGCGCTTATGTCGCGCATAACTACGAGTCGGCGCCCGACTGAAGCGAGAGGACATCCGGCTTTAACGGATATGCGGTAACCCAACGCAACCTTGCGTTGCTTCGAGACTGGAGACACCTCAATGCGTTCGCTCACGGACCAGAAGATCGCCGTCATCGGGCTGGGCTATGTCGGCCTGCCCCTCGCGGTGGAGTTCAGCAAGCATCACGCGGTAGTCGGCTTCGACGTGAACCGTCATCGCATCGACTCGTTGCGCGAAGGACACGACGCCACGCTGGAAGTCGGCGACGACGAGTTGCATGCGGCGCAATCGCTTGCATTCACCGACGATCCCGAAGCGCTCAAGGATTGCACCGTGTTCATCGCCACGGTGCCGACGCCGATCGACCGGCACAAGCGCCCCGACCTCGGCATGCTGCTGCGCGCAAGCGAAACGATAGGCGGCGCGCTCAAACCGGGCGACGTGGTGATCTATGAATCGACCGTATATCCGGGCGTGACCGAGGAGGAGTGCGTGCCCGAGCTCGAACGCGTGTCGGGCTTGCGCTTCAATGTCGATTTCTTCGCGGGCTACAGCCCCGAGCGGATCAACCCGGGCGACAAGCTGCATCGCTTGCCGGACATCAAGAAAGTGACTTCCGGGTCCACCCCCGAAGTGGCCGAAGCCGTGGATGAACTCTACAGACAGATCATCACCGCCGGCACGCACAAGGCCGCGAGCATTCGCGTGGCAGAAGCGGCAAAGGCAATCGAGAACACACAGCGCGACGTGAACATCGCGCTCGTCAACGAGTTGTCGATCATCTTCAACAAGATGGGTATCGACACCGAAGCCGTGCTGCTCGCCGCCGGCACGAAATGGAACTTCCTGAACTTCAGGCCCGGACTCGTGGGCGGTCACTGCATCGGCGTGGACCCGTATTACCTAACGCACATGGCGCAGTCGATCGGCTACAACCCGGAAATCATTCTCGCCGGACGGCGCCTGAACGACAGCATGGGCACGTATGCGGTCTCGCAACTCGTCAAGGCGATGACGCGTGCGCGCATCTATATTCCCGGCGCGCGCGTGCTCGTCATGGGACTCGCGTTCAAGGAGAACTGTCCGGACATGCGCAACTCGCGTGTGGTGGACATCGTCACTGAACTCACGCAATACGGCACGAATGTCGATGTCTACGACCCGTGGATCTCACGCGAAGACGCGTTCCACGAATACGGCATCCAGCCCGTGGAAGAGCCTGCCAAGGGCGTGTACGACGCGATCGTCGTGGCGGTATCGCACCGGCAATTCACGGAAATGGGCGCGGCCGCGCTGCATGCCTACGGCAAGGAGCAACACGTCGTCTACGATCTGAAATACGTTCTTCCCGCCGACGCAAGCGACTTGCGCCTGTAGTGCAGGCATGAAAATGACAATGAACGATCGATACGAAAGCGTGCGCGAACAATTGCGCGCACGTCCGGAGACATGGCTCATCACGGGCGTGGCCGGCTTCATCGGCTCCAACTTGCTCGAAGCGTTGCTCGCGCTCGATCAGCGCGTGGTCGGACTCGATAACTTCGCGACCGGGCACGAACGCAATCTCGAAGAAGTGCGCGAGAGCGTCGATGAAAGGCAGTGGCGGCGCTTTCGCTTCATCGAAGGCGACATCCGCAATCTGCTCGATTGTCAGGCGGCCATGCAAGGCGTGGATCACGTGCTGCACGAAGCGGCGCTCGGTTCGGTGCCGCGCTCGGTGGCCGACCCCATCGCCACGCACGAAACGAACTTGAGCGGCTTCCTGAACGTGCTATGCGCCGCGCGCGATGCGCAAGTGCAGAGCTTCACGTATGCGGCATCGAGTTCGACATATGGCGATCATCCCGGCTTGCCGAAGGTGGAAGATCGCATCGGCCAGCCGCTCTCGCCTTACGCGGTCACGAAATATGCGAACGAGCTCTATGCGTCGGTGTTCGCGCGCGCTTACGGCTTCAATGCGACGGGCCTGCGCTACTTCAACGTCTTCGGCAAGCGTCAAGACCCGGATGGCGCTTATGCCGCCGTGATTCCGAAGTGGACGGCCGCGCTCATCAACGACGAGATCGTGACCATCAACGGCGATGGTGAAACGAGCCGCGATTTCTGTTTCGTCGATAACGTCGTGCAGATGAACCTGCTCGCGGCCAAGGCGGATGCCGCGGCCCGCGGTCAGGTCTACAACGTCGCCGTGGGCGATCGCACGACGCTCGGACAACTCTTCGCGGAACTCAAGCGTCTGCTCGCCGCGCACGGCATCGCTTATGCGCGCGATGCTCAGTTTGGACCTTTTCGAGCGGGCGATGTCCGTCATTCGCAAGCCGATGTCGGCAAGGCCGAACGTCTGCTCGGATATGACGGCAAGGTGCCGTTTGCGGAAGGACTCGCGCGCGCGATGCCGTGGTACATCCGCTTTCTGGCAGAACGTGCTGGCCACGAGCCGAACCGCGTCGACGCGCTCTCGGCCATGGCCAGCGGAAAGTGAGGCCGCCACGTTGATATCACAATTTGCCGCGTTGAGAGACCGCTTGCTGCAGCTTCATCCCGACCATCTTCGCGCTGCGCGGGGTATGTCGAGAGTGGCGGCGTTCGTGCTGATCGGGCGCTCCGCGGGCGCGTTCAAGGAGATGGTGATCGCATATCGCTACGGCATCAGCAACGTGGTCGATGCCTATCAGATCACCCTCATGCTGGTTTCGTGGCTGCCGTCGGCGTGCTCCGCCATCTTCGCCATCGTTCTGGTGCCTGCATTCGTCGATCTGCGCAAGCAATCCGCGAGCGAAGAAGCGCAATTCCTGAGCGAACTCGTTACATGGTCGGCCGTGGTGGGACTCGGTTTCACCGCGATCCTGTATCTGATCTGGCCATACGTTCTGCGGCTCATGGCGGGCAATCTCGCCGTCGAGACGCAGGACATGGCGCATCACATGATGATGGTGATGGCGCCCATCGGCGTGCTCATCATGATGGTTACGGCCTACTCGACGCGTCTGCAATCGAGCGAGCGCCATATCGCGACCTTGCTCGACGGCCTGCCTGCCGTGATGACGCTTCTGCTCGTGCTGTTCTTTACCGGCAATAGCGCAATGCAGCCGCTCATGTACGGCACGTTGCTCGGATATGTCGCGCTGGTTCTGGTGCTGAGGCCGCTCGGCGGCAAGGTCGATAACAACTATGCGCGCTTGAGCTTCACGTTCCGCTCGCGCAAATGGCCGCCCGTCTATCACGCGGTACGCGTCTTCATGCTCGGTCAACTGGTGGTGTGCTGCACACCCGCGATCGATCAATACTTCGTCGCCCATCTGGGCGATGGCGCGGTCGCGACCCTCGGCTATGCGAACCGCGTGTTCGGTCTGATCATCAGCATGGGCGCGCTTGCCATTGCGCAGGGCACCTTGCCGGTGCTGTCCGACATTCTCGGCCGCGACGATCACAAGCGCGCGCGTCATACCGCGTTCCAATGGTCGCTTCTGATGCTCGGCGCGGGAACCGTCTGCGCGGCGATTGCATACCCGCTTGCGCCGTGGATGGTCGGCGTGCTGTTCCAGCGTGGCGCGTTCACCGCGCAGAACACGGAACTGGTCGCGGAACTCATGCGCTTTTCGCTCGTGCAGTTGCCGTTCTACTTCGCCTCGCTCGTGATGATGAACCTGTTGTCGGTCGAGGGACGTTACAAGGAGATGGCCATCATTACCGCACTAGGGTTTATCGTCAAAGTCGCAGCCAACACATTGCTCACGCGCTGGATCGGCATGCCGGGCGTGGTCGTCGCGACCGGCGTGATGCAGGCATCCGTCTTTTGCCTCTCAATGCTCTTCACGCGACGCATCCCGCCGCTGCGACCGACCGGAGGATTGGCTGCATGAACATCATGCTGTTGGTGAGCTCGATGGGCAGCGGCGGCGCCGAGCGCGTGGCCGCCACACTCGTGGATGCATGGAGCGAGCGCGGCGACAAGGTCACGCTCGTCGCCACGTATAGCCGCAAGCGCGCGTGCTTCTATGCGCTGTCCGACAAGGTGCGCTTCATCCAGCTTGCGGATCGGATCACGCCCACGCGCAATAAGGTTTTTGGCTACATGCAACGGCACCGGGCGTTGCGCAAGCTGATACGCGAGACCGATCCGGACGTAGTGATCAGCTTCCTCACCAACGTGAACGTGGCGAGCATTCTCGCTTGCGCGGGTCTACGCGTTCCGGTCATTGCATGCGAACACAACGATCCTTCCGTCGATGGCCGCACGCCGTTCTGGAAGTTCGCCACGCGCCTTGCTTATCCGCATGCGCGCGCGGTCACGGTACTGACCGACAACGTCGTTGGGCCGTTCAACGCGATGGTGCCCGGCATCAAGCACACGGCGGTCATGCCGAACCCGCTGCCCGACGAGCTGTTCCACCAGCCCGCGCCAACGGCAAGCCCCGATGAACGCATGCGGCTCGTTTCGCTCGGACGGCTGCATCCGCAAAAAAACTTTGGCTTATTGATCGATTCGTTCGCGGCCATCGCCCATGAATTTCCACAGTGGGATGTGTGGATCTGGGGCGAAGGAGCGGAACGCATGACGTTGCAATCGCGAATCCAGCAGCGCGGCATGAGCGGACGCATCTTCATGCCTGGCGTCACCGACAAGCCGTGGACCGAAGTGTTGCGCTCGCAGGCCTTCGTCATGTCCTCGCGCTTCGAAGGCTTTGGACTTGCGCTGGCCGAGAGCATGGCGCTCGGCGTGCCGGCAGTGGCAGTCGACTGCCCGAGCGGTCCACGCGATATCACGCGCGATGGCGAAGACGCCTTGCTCGTGCCACCTGGCGATCCCATTGCGCTCGCGCACGCATTGCGCCGCATGCTTGCCGACGAAGGTTTGCGCAAAGCGCTCTCCGTCAAGGGCGCGCAATCGGTACGCGCGCGCTATGCCGTCAGCACCATCCTGCGGGCGTGGGACGAACTCTTCGCGCGCGTGGGTATCAGCGAAACGAAAACATCGACCGGTACGGATACTGGCCTGCGTCATGCAGAAGCATCCAGCCCCGGCACGTTGAACTAGATCCTGAGAGGCAGGCGATGAACAAAGTCATTCTCTTTGCGAATACCGACTGGTATCTCTACAACTTTCGTCTTTCGCTTGCCAATCGACTTCTCGATCTCGGGCATGAGGTCATATTGCTTTCGCCGCCCGGCGAATATGGACCGCGCCTGATCGAACTCGGCTTTCGCTGGCATGCGGTGCCAATGGTCCGGCGCAGTCTCAATCCATTGCGCGAACTGAATCTCGTGCTCTGGCTCGCGCGTTTCTTTCGCGCGGAACAGGCTTCGCTCGTGCATGGCTTCACGATCAAGAGCGCGGTCTATGGGTCGCTTGCCGCGAGGCTCGCAGGCGTGCCCGCTCGCGTGAATTCGGTGGCGGGGCTGGGTTACGTTTTCACGAGCCGCGACATGAAAGCGCGCTTTTTACGGCCCGTGGTGCGCCAAGTCCTGCGTCTGGCTCTTGACGGCGAGAACTGTGCGCTGATCCTGCAAAATCCGGACGATGTAGCGATGTTCAAGAGCGCCCGTCTTGCCGATGAACAAGCCATCCACCTCATCAAAGGCTCCGGGGTAAATTGCGCGCGCTTCACGGCGCCTCCCGCCGATGCGCCTCTTTCGCACGCGCCGCTGCGCGTGCTGCTTGCGGCACGCATGCTGTGGGACAAGGGCATTGCCGAATTCATCGAGGCCGCGCGCGTGCTCAAGCGCGAGGGACGCACCATCCGCTTCATTCTTGCGGGGACGCCGGACGCGGGCAATCCCGCTTCGATCGAACAGTCGACGATAGAAGGCTGGGTGAAGGAAGGCCTCGTCGAATGGCGCGGTCATGTCAGCGACATGCCGGGTCTGTTTACAGAAACGGATGTCATGGCGCTGCCGAGTTATCGCGAAGGCTTGCCAAAGTCCCTGATCGAAGCGGCCGCGTGCGCATTGCCGCTCATCACGACCGATGCACCCGGCTGCCGCGAAGTGGTGAGCCGAAATGGCGAAGACGGGCTCGTGGTGCCGGTGCGGAATGCAACGGCGCTGGCCGACGCCATCCGCCTGCTCGACGACGATCGTCCGCTCGCGCGCAAGCTCGGACTCGCCTCGCGCGAGAAGGCGCTGCGCGAATTCGATGAAGCGATCGTCATCGACAGGACCCTTGCGGTGTATCGCGCGCTCGCGCCCGCGACATCGACGGCGAGTGCGACCGCATCCGTCGAGATCACGCCTTGAAGATCGTTCACGTCATCACCGCATTGCCCGCGGACGGCGCGGAGATGATGCTATATCGACTGATTCGCGCATCGCGCGGCGAAGGCGTCGAGCATGCGGTCATCTCGCTGTCGTCCGAAGACACGCTGGCGGCGCGCATTCGTGAGGCGGGCGCCGAAGTGCGCATACTCGGCATGAGCAAGAGTCTGCCGGAGCCGCGCAAGTTAGTGCAACTCGTGCGCTGGATCGACGAACTCGAACCCGATGTCGTTCAGACCTGGCTTTATCACGGCGATCTGATGGGCGGACTCGCGGTCACGGCCGTGAGAGCATGGCGCAAGAAACGGCTGCCGCTCGCCTGGGGCATTCATCACACGGACCTTCGTTCGAGCGGCAGCAGCCGCATGACGCGCTGGGTGACGCGAGCATGCGCGCTGCTGTCGAACCACGTGCCCGATGCGATCATCTGCTGCGGCGAAGCTGCACGGCGCGCGCATGTTGAAGGCGGTTACTGCGCGAAGAAGATGATCGCGGTTCCAAACGGCTTCGAACTCGATGTCTTCAAGCCCGCGCCAGCGTCTCACAAGGCATTACGCGAAAACCACGGCTTCGCTGCGGATGCGCCGGTCGTCGGCATCATGGGCCGGTATCACGCGGTCAAGGACTATCCCAACTTCATCGCGGCAGTGCGGCGTGTGCTGCAATCGTTGCCGCAGTGCCGCTTCGTGATGGCAGGCAATGGACTCGACGATGACAACCGCGAGCTCGTCGAACTCATTCGCAGTGAAGGCGTGGCACATGCATGCCGCTTGCTTGGACCGCTTAAGCATCCTGAAGCGCTATTGGCGGGGCTCGATGTCTTCTGTCTTTCGTCACGCAGCGAGGGATTGCCGACCGTCATCGGCGAAGCCATGGCATGCGAGACGCCATGCGTGGCGACCGACGTCGGCGATACCGCGTGGCTCATCGGGGAAACGGGAACCGTCGTGCCGCCTCGGAATGCCGATGCGCTGGCGCAGGCGCTCGTCGACATGTTGATGCTGCCGCGGACGCGGCGCGCGGCGCTCGGCGTGGCGGCGAGAGAGAGAATCGACAGGTTTTTTTCGATCGAAGCGAGCTGGCGTCGCTATGAGGACATCTACTTGCGAATCAGCGAACGAAGAGGCTCAGTAGATGAAGCGTCGGCGCCAGTCGCACAGGTGTCGGCGAATGAACGACACATTGGTTCCGGTCAATAACCGCGCACCGGAAGATTTTGCACACGCTTCGTCATTTCGGATGTCCCGAACCCGGCCCGGAATGGCCCGCGCCTTTAGTCTTCAGCTCGCCCGCCTTATGCGAACGTGACCAGATGCTCGTGCGCCCTTGCTCCTCGCGCCGGCGGCGGCGCGAGGGCAGCAGTACGTCGGCAAGCGCGAGCAACGCAAGCGCGACGACAGCGAAGAAGGCGATCGTGCCAATGATGACGGCGAGATCCATTGAATCTCCAGACTTTTCCTGCGTTTTCGGAGATGGCGTTTCGTGACGCCCGATACTTTCTTAGAGCACCATCCATGCCAATCGTTTTCGGCATCTCCGTCTAAAAAGCTTGGCAAGGTAAAGCGCCGCGCAAAGAAAAATCGGTGCGCCAAGCACCGACACCGGGCGCGCGCTGAACGCGCGCCCTCTTTTCGACATGTTGCCTCGCTAAACGCTCAACGCGTGTAGACCATGTTGGTGACTTCGACCGTCGGACCGGCGTTGTCCCAATCAGTCTTGCTAAAGCCAAGCGCTGAATGCATATAGACTGGCGACGCGCTCGTGATATGACCCGTTACCGAATGGCCGTTTAGCGCAAGGCCACCGACTTCATACGCGACATGATTGGCGTTGTTGTCGCGATGGTTCGAGATATCGATCGAGACTACCTTGTTCACCGAACCTGGCAAGGCGCCCAGATAAATCAGAATGCCATAGCGGCAGCTGTTCGTCGTTGGGCTGATGATCTTGATGTTCTGCAGCACGGCGTTGTTGTTGTTGGGTTCGATGTCGAGGCCCGCCGAAGGCAACGTGCCGCCGATGTTTTCCCAGGTCGGCGTATCGAACGTGATATTCGCGCCACTCGTGATCGTTGCGCCCTGACGGCGGCAACCGGTCGCGTGGTGCTTCGTAATGTTGACCGTGTTGCTCGGCGTCGTCAGGCTGCGATACGAGTTGCCGATGTAGATGCCGTCGCCCCAGCAGTTGATCGTGGTCGGCGAGGTGATCGTCACGTTGGTCGAACCCGCGATGGAGATGCCCATGCCCTGGCCGCCGTCGTTCGGATCGTTGGTCGCGGAGTTGAGTTCCTTGCTGCCGTCGAGCGAGGCGTTTTCAATCTGCACGTTCTGGGCATCCCAGACGCGCAGGATCTGATAGCTGGCGACGTTGTGGGCGAGCAGCTTGATCGACGCGCCGCTTGCGAAACGCAGGTGCGAGTTCGTGCGCAGGTCGAGGCCGGCCGCATCGATACGGCTCTTGCCGGTGATCAGCAGAATCTTGCCGACTGAACCGTCGATCGCTTTCTGAAGCGCGACGCGGTCGTTGGTAGTGCCATCGCCCTTCACGCCGAAGGACGTGTCGGTGACCGTGCCGGATGTCGTCGCGGCCTGCGTCGACGAAGCGACCGCCGGTGTCGAAGCAGCTTGGGTGCTTGAGGCGGAACTGGTGCCGGACGCACGGCGGCGGCGCTTGGAGACGGAATCAGCAACATCTCCTTCACCGCCGCCACCGCATGCGGAAAGTGCGAGCGATCCGGTGCTGGCCATCACCGCAGTGAGAAACTTGCGACGCGTGAAGATTCGATCGATCTGATCAGCAAATTGCATTGGAGTAACAGGAGTTTTTTTGGTCAAGGACATGAGCTCGAAGTTATCAATGGGCGTCTGACGAACAGATTCGCCGTGTCAGCTTTCGGATTGGATTTTCACGACTCGGATGACCCTCGGAAGGACCAGCAAACTCGCGCACTCGTTTGAACGGCATTAATTACCTTTAGCGAAATTAATTTCGCATCTAATAAGGCATTAAATACCGACTACGGATCGTATGATACAGATCGTTGTATGACGAATAGAGAGGAATCGTAACTATCTGTAACTGAATAACGGGGACAGGGCCGAATTTTCTGGCTCATGCAACGCGCGATCGCACGTCAGGCGGGAAAAGCGCTTCTCTATTGCGCATATAATCGGATGAATCAGCCATTCTCGAATATTTTGCGAAAAGTAATTTTGTCGCAGTGAAACAACGGCTATTCATCAGATTAATGAAGGAAATTTTCCGTTAATTCTTCTAGTCAGCTGATTGTAGATCTTTCAGCAAAATCTTTGATTTTCGTGTTTAGCTTGTTTCCCGCAACGCTGAGCGCACGGAATTAAACAAGCTTAATCGGTCATTTTCAAACCGCTCTGAGTTGTGAACAGATTCGCTTCTAGGCCTTTCTACGCCTGTTCTTTGCCCAAGGATTTTTCTGGCCGAACGTTCGAACGCCAGACATTAACGCTCGCTTTCTTAAGCATTCGTTGTGCGCCAGAAATGGCGAATGCCACGCGTCCCCAGTTCGTTTGCGCAAGTTGCAGACTGCAAACCATTGCGGTATTGCCCCGGCTCCAGTACGGCTTGAACGTTTCTGCGCCGATGCCGAGGTCGAAATCCAGACGCTGCTCGATTGCCCACCGAACCCATGCCTCGGTTGAAACCGCGCCGGGTGCGAATTTCCCAAAGCGCTTATCGAAACTCGCAATCAGACCGATCATGCTCTTTGCGCCGAGACCGATCATGTTCACGGCGAGAATCTCGCCATCGAGTTTCAGGACCATGAGCTTTGCACATGCGAGGGGATGACAATGATTCAGCAGCTCGATTAGATAATTGCGGAAGGTTTCCTCCCACAGCCAACTGCCCTTCTTGTCGACGCGTTCGCCCCACTCGCGCTTTCTCGCCAGCATCCAGTCGACCATGCGCGCGTTCTCTTCACGGTCGTGCGGGCCGAGAATACACACCTCGAACTTGCCTTCGCGGTCGAGTCGTTCACGCAACTGGCCGGGTCGCTTGCCCGAAAGCTTGCCCAAGCCAATGACCAATTCATCCCAACAATTCACTTCCGAAAGTTTAGCCACGGCATAGGGATGTTCCTTGGCGAGCATGATCCCCGGATGCTCCGCAGCGAGCCGATACAACTCGCTTTTGCAATCGACATACGGAAGCAAAACAATATCGCCCTTCCCTAGGTCACGCGCCGCCTGCCAGATCGATTGCGACAGATCCGGCGATGCATACGCGGGATCGGTCAGCACGGTCGTATAGTCTGCCGATTCAGAGCTAAGTGGCCGAAGCACGTTCCAGAGACGATTGCGCGAATGCACGAGCGGCCAAATGGCGACGATACGTTCCTCGCGCCGCGCAGTAATGATGCAAAGTGACCGTCCCGCAGGTTTGGCGACATGACGCCAAACCAATGAGCAGACCGCAAACGATTCATGATGCCGCCCGTCAGCGAGCGTCCAAAGTTCATCCCATTCTTTATGCAGCGCTTCGAATTCGTCAGGACTTTTAATCAGATCGATCACATATTTGGCCGTATTCATAGGCAGCTCCGGCGTCGTTATTCGAGGTCCGCTTGATCATGGATCTGCAACCGCACAAGCGTGCCCTCATAGCGCGCACTTAAGCACAAGCTTGGCTCTCCTTCGAGTCAAGATCTTGCATCGAATAGCAAACTGCCCAACGTGCGATGGCGTACAGTGGTGCATGCGATTGGTCTTTACGCTCCAGTAAGTTCCTATACAGGGTCGCGCAGGAGACGGCGCGACTTCGTCTCGATAGAACGCACATCCTCATGCTGTCACCGGTCCGCGACAAGCGGCCTGCAACACGGCGCTTCATCTGCGAGGCGGCCCGGTGCAATCGTCCATCTTTGGCGGCGAACGGGATGATCAAAGCGGCATACACACAAAGCGAACGGCTTTCATGAACCGAGTTGTGAGGGACAATGGATAACGAATGCTATTCAGTAAGCTCTTCACCTATCGAGCCAAGCTCAAAACCGGTTAAAAAGAAAATCAGGGAAAACGTCAAGAACGATTCGAGCACCACTAAAGCAGAAGGCATCGTGGAGCGCTCCATCTTTCATGAGCCCTGGTGGCTTGAAGCGGCGACCGACGGTAAATGGGGCATTGCTGAAGTAAAGCAGGGCGATGTCGTCATTGGGGAAATGCCTTATATGTTCGAGCGTAAAGGCATCTGGCGCATATCCGTGCTGCCGCCTTTGACGCGCACGCTTGGCCCTGTCATCAAACCGCAACGTTTAGGTAGTGGCGAGCGCGAATGGTGTTATCGAATGGACATCACGAATCAGCTCGTCTCGAAGATTCCGGCGTGTGCGCATTTTCATCAATTGATGGACACGCGTATGTCGCAAGCCGAAGCTATTGCATTTTCGCTGCATGGCTTCGATGTCTCCATAGGCTATACGCTCGAGTTGCCGGCTGATCGAAGCGAAGCCGAGGCATGGTCGGCGCTGCGGCGCAATACACGCAATTGGCTGCGTCGCGCCACCGAACGGCTTACCGTGCGCGAAATAAACAGCCCCGACGCCTTCACGGATTTCTACGACGCCAACCTCGCCGTGCGCAAACGCAATAACGTGTACGGCTCGCAGATCATGCGCCGCGTGCTCGGCGAAGTCATCAAGCGCAATGCAGGTGTCATGCTTGGTGCATTCGACGAGAACGGCCAACTCGTCGCCGAGACCGCGCTCGTGTGGGATACGCGTGCCGTGTACTACCTGCTGTCATCGCGCGCGGCGGATGCACACGGCGGCGCAATAAGTCTTCTGATTTGGGAAGGCGCGCGCGTGGCGCGAGAACGCAAACTCATTTTCGATTTCGACGGCATTTCCACCGCTACCATTCTCGACTTTCTATCGGGCTTCGGAGGACGCCTTGTAACGCGCTATGAAATTGAACGCATGCGCGCGGATTACGGCGCCCTGCGCACCGTACTAAGAGGCGAGAAGATGGCAATCCGCACTGGCGCGCGACGCTTGCGCAAGGCAACGCTCGATAAAACGTGAATCATGCAGGCGAATGACCGCGCCATTGCTTGCCATGCGCGGTCATAAGCCGAGGAAATACGCGTACACGCCCTCGTAATAGCTCTTGATGATTTCCGCAGTCAGCACCAGCAATATTCCCACGGTCCACCAGCATACGAAGCGATTCTTGAAGCGCGTCTGCCCGACGAGAAACGGCAGCAGCAAGGGCACGCAATACCATACGCGCCCTTTGCCGAAGGGAAACAGCAAGAAGGCCAGCACCAGATAAAGCACGAGGGCGACGTCCATGAAACAGAGGTCGCGCCATGCCTGAGCCTTGCCCGCCTGCTTCGTTTTCCATTCCGTATAAAGCATGACAAGTGCCGCCGTCATATAAACCACGAGGAGAATCACCAGTTTGATCGTGAAATCGTTCTGGTAGCCCGCATATTCGTCGATACGACGGCCGCCAAAGTTCTTGAAGAGAAAGCCCGCCGACGAAACCAGCACGACCGCCACCGCCGAAGCGCTTCCCAACGCGAGCCATCTGCGATTGCCCCATGGACGCATTGCGATAAGCAGGAGCGCGGGCACCGCGAACGTGGTGTGAATAAAACTTGCGAGCAGCCATCCCGTTACGGGTCTTTGATAGCGCAAGGACACGAGCATGGCGATAGAGAACGCCATCCCCTGGCGAATCTGAAATAGTCCGACAGTGGCGAGCGCCATCGGCACGACACACCAGAGCACGAGACCCAGCAATGGCCGGCGTACTTCCAGAAGCGCAATGAAGATCAGCGCGTTGAGCAGCACCACCGTAAGTCGCACACCGGCATCGGGTGTAAAGCCCAATGCGTTCAAACCGACGACCCAAGCGCGCCAACCGAATTCCTCGGTGATCGTGCTGATGACGAAACTAACCGTGGATTTGCGTTCCTCGTAAGTATTGAGGAACCAGTCCCACGTGGTCTTACGAAAGTATTCGAGGTAATTGTCCTGATCGAGCAACGTCGGCACATTGCGTACGCCCGTCGCCATCACATACAGGACGACGAGCGCGAGAATGATGAACAGCAAGCCATTCGGCGTCGCTAGATAGGAATGAGCACGCGCACGAGGACGGGAAGGAGAAACGCTTCGCGCTTCCATTGCTCTTGCTCTCATCTAGGAATTCCCTTGCTAGCGCGATTCTGATGATATTAGCGACAACCCGCTGAGGGTGTCGTGAGTACATGCGACCCGTCTGTACGTTGTCGCACGACATGTGGCTTAACGGATGAGGCGTAACCCGGACACGACGATAGCCGGCCCGCGCTTATCGTAGTCGACGCTTTCGACTGAGGCTAGCCGCGAATTCACCCATACCGGCGAGACATTCGTCACGCTACCTTTCACCGTCCATCCTTTAGTGTCGAGACCGGATACGCTAAAGGCATTGTCGGAAGAAGATTCATCGCGCTGTCCGCTTATTTCTATGCTTACGGTCTTAGGCTTGGGGCCGGGCAATTCCGCGAGATAAACGAGAATGCCGATACTGCATCGGCGCGTAAGCGGATCGACAATGCGAATGTCTTCGAGCACGTCGCGATTGGAGTTCGGTTCGATATCGATGCCTGCCGAAGGCGCTGTTCCACCGATGTCTTCCCACACACCACGTTCGATCAGCACGTTCATTCCACTGATGAGCGACACACCCTGACGCCTGCACGCACGCGCATGATGATCGCGGACGACAATATTGCGGGATCGTCGCGTCGCCCGTTCATAACTATTGGCGATATAAAGGCCATCGCCCCAACAGCCGATCGTCGTGGCCGAGTTTATCGTGACATTCGTGCTCCCCGCGATGGAAATGCCCATACCGTAGCCACCGTCGTGTGTTTCGGGCGGCGCTGCGTTGAGCTCCTTGCTGCCATCCAGCGTCGCATTTTCCAGCAGCACGTTATCCGCATCCCAGATACGGATCATCTGATAAGAAGGCGTGTCGTGAGGCAACAGCTTGATCGATGCGCCATCCGCAAAACGCAGATGCGTACTGCTGTGCAGATCCAGACCTCGCGTATCCATTCGACACCGACCTTCTATCAACAAGGTCTTGCCGACGGTACTGTCTATCGCGGCTTGAAGACGCGCGCGGTCATTGCTCTTACCGTCGCCTTTCACACCGAACGTGCTTGCCCGTATAAGCTCAGTCGAATCATTTGTTTGCGCATGCGCGCGATGCGGCGCAAGGGTTTGCACCAATGCACACGATGCAAAAACCTTTAATGCAGTTCTTCTATCGAGCATATCGTAATGGTTCAACGCGTTGAATAAAGCATTCACGGGATGGACCCGCATCGCGACTCACATCTTCGACTCTGAAGACCTTTAGGTCTATTGTCACGCCTGACGCGCGTCTTAGCGGTGGCCAATGAAGCGCTCCGATCCAAAGGTTTTCATCGGACGAGAGATCTTCGACGACCTTGCACGCGGGTCACGCCCACCGCTATTTCATTCGTTGTTAGTCCAATTGAAAGCCAAGCTGCTTCGCTCGTATCAACGATCAGTGTCAGCATTTCGCTAACGCTTTGCCACAGGCTTGACTCGATAATGTTCAACAATGCTTAGAGCACAAAAGTCGTCGTCGAAGCGCTAGCAAATTTGAATCGATACGCGGTCTAGCCCACATTTCATCTTCAAAAAAAGATGCTCACTTCGCTGCACTCCGCGAGATGATATTTGGACTCCGAAAGGCATTTAATGATGGGGGTTTCCCTAATTAATCAGTAAATACGGCAAAAAGCAAATGGCTTGATGAAACAGCCGTTAGCCGTAAGCGCGATGTACCGCCTTGTCATCTCATTCCGTTGCTGTTCGTTTTTCAGTTTCGTCGATGTTGCGCCGCTTACTTCCTGGACTATCTGCATGCTTCGGTCTCGCCGAACGATAGTTCGTCCTCACTGAAATTAACGACCGTCCGCGTTTAAGACGAGCATAAGACAATGCTAAACCTCGCTCTCGGTTGCCTGACTTCGTTTTGTCTGACTCTTTGGATCGTGCGTTATGCGAGTCATGCGGGATCGCATTTACTCGACACCGACCTCAATGGAGTGCAGAAGAATCATGCGGTCCCCGTGCCACGCGTGGGCGGTGCGGCCATCGTCGGCGGAACGGCAATTACGTTCATGATGGGCGGCCTATTCGGTGCGAATCCACGCGGCGAGTCGATGCTGTTATTGGCGTGCGCCGCTTTACCGTTCCTGGCCGGCTGTCTCGAAGACCTGACCAAGCATGTAAGCCCGCGTGCGCGTCTGCTCGCGGCCATGGCAGGGTCGATCGGTGGCGTCTATGCGTTGCATGCGGTATTGGTTCGCGTGGATCTGCCGGTGGTCGATCACGGGCTTCAACTCATGCCGCTTGCGGTCGGCCTCACCGTGCTGACCGTGTCGGGGCTCACGAACGCAATCAATCTCATCGACGGCATGAATGGCCTCGCATCTGTCTCGTCCATCCTGATCTTCGCTTCGATAGGGTTCGTCGCGCATCAAGTCGGCGACTGGCTGGTCATGAGCGTCGCGTTGACCATGATCGGCACCATCCTTGGCTTCGTCGTATGGAATTATCCAGGCGCCCACATTTTCCTGGGCGATGGCGGTGCATACTTTATCGGCTTTGTCATGGCCGAATTGCTCGTGCTGCTGATCGCGCGACATCCTTCCGTGTCGGCGTGGTATGCGGCTGTCGTCGCTATCTATCCGCTCTTCGAAACCGTGTTCTCGATCTATCGCCGCAAGTTCGTGCGAGGCCGCCCCGTGAGCGAACCAGATGGCGTGCACCTTCACACGCTCATTTACAAGCGTATTGCACTCAAAGGATCGGACTATACCGATGTGCGTCAGCGTGCGCGCCGCAATGGCCGCACATCGCCTTATCTGTGGGTGTTGTGCGCTGTGGGCGTCGCGCCCGCAACGGTGTTCTGGGACCGGCCGCTTGCGCTTTTCGTCACCGGCGCGATGTTCATCGCGGTCTACGTATGGTTCTATGCAAGCATCGTGCGTTTCAGGACGCCGCGTTTTCTCACCGCGCATTCGGCGATTGCTCCGACCGCATCCGAAACCCGCCGTTGATCACGCAGGCTCGGCGGCAGGCAAGCTTGTTTGATCGACCAATCGCGTGGCCGCCAGCTCGCTAAGCTCCTCCATGTTGAGCGAAGCGAAGCCGTGGCGTTCGCGCAGCAGAACATAGTGCTCGGCAATGCGCTCAAGAAACGCGATGTTCTGCGCGGTATTGCGGCCGAAGTTATGCGGATGCCACCAGAGGTGATAAAGGCGCTTGTTGAGCGCCGCATCGGTCATGGCATTTTTTATTCGTCCAAGGCGCAAGCCATCGAGCATTGCCCATTTGCTTGAATAAGGCCTAAGAAAACTGCTTGCCGGAAAATTGAAAGGCGCGCTTTCGAAGCATGAATCGAGCGCATGGGTATTGTGTCCGGACACGTTCATATAAGCATCGAGCAAACGCGTTGCGCGGCGCAGATAGCCTTGCCCTGCCTTGTCGGAGGCCGCATAAGCGTGACCGCCTTGTGTTCCGCGATAACACACGATGCCATGCCGCGCGAGCGCCGCAAGGTAGTCTTCATTGCACTGGTTGCGCGGAAATACGATGCTCTTCAACCGCAAGCCTGCGCGCCTGGCAACCTCCGTGGCGCATTCGATATCCGCTTCGAATTCGCGCAAGCCCTGACCTTGTTCTAGACAGTAGTAATGCGAATAGGTGTGCGTGCCGATAGCCTGACCAGGCTGCTCCGCAATGCGTTCGACGAGTTCGGGCGCGAAGTGATAAAGCGGATCGAGCGCCTGGCCTGCATCGATATATTCATAAGGGGAAATGTCTGCGCGCACGTAATTCGGCCGCAGGGAAGGCGGCGGTAAAGCCGCGCGAAGTTCATCCGCATTGCGATGAAAAAGAAAGCCTACCGTGGCCCATGTCGCGTGAATGCCGTTTGCGGCAAAGACATCGAGCATGCGCGGAATGGCCTCGCGCACGCCGCGCAGGTTCGCGCCATAGCTCTCGATGGTACGCGTCTCGCGCACGCCCCAGAGCAATTCGAAGTCAAGCGAGACCGTGAACACCCCATGGTCGAAGGTCATGAAGCGGCTTTTCGTCGTGGAAGAGAAATGGATCAGGCGAACGATGCTTGATGCATGCGCATGTTCGCTGATTTCCCCGCCGACGATGGTGGGCTACCGCACTTAGACGAAGCGGGCCATCGACGATGGCCCGCTTGACGTTCTCACCGAGTCCCGCTTGATTAACGCCTACTCTTCGATCTTCGAAATCGCCGAAGTAGCCGGGTCATAACGATAACCCTTCTGCGCAAGCTGCTGGACCATCTTGTCGCCGATCACCCTTTGCTGCGCTTCACGCAACACGAGTTCATGGTCCGGCTTGAGCCGTTCGAGTTCCAGCGCAAGCCGGCGCATGAGCGCGACTTCGCCGGTGCTGCGTGCATCGATGAAGAGCAGTTTCTCGTTCGCGCCGTCGAGCCGCTGCTTCAGGTCCTTGGCATAACTGACCCATTCTTCGGCCTGCGTGCGCAGCTTGTCGTAGGCCTTCGTATGATCCTTGGCTTGTGTCGTGATCTGCCGTTGCAAAGCGGCGATCTCGCCTTCCACCGCGACGCCGCGTGCCTCGAGTTCCATGCGCTGCGAGGCGTGAGTGCTTCTTGCATCGGCTTCGCGTTGTTCCTGTTCGGCCAAACGCTCCTGCAGCAATGCCGCCTGCTGTTCGGCATTCTCCGCGCGCTCGCGGGCAGCGGCGGCATCTTGCGCGCGCTGGGCGGCGTCGGCGCTTGCCGCGTCCTTTTGCTCGTTCAACGCGCTGATCTGCGAACGCGCCGCTTCGAGTTCTCGTGCGACACGCTGAAGCTCGCCGGACTGCGCCGTGGCTTCATCGTGCTTGGCCGCGTGAGCCTGTTGCAACTCGTTTAGCGCACCGCGTGCCGCGTCGAGTTCGACTTCGAGTTCCGCGATACGCGCAAAACGCTCGTTCGCTTGCTGCTCGACCGCCGCCACGCGTTCGGCGGTAACGCCCGCTTCATGCGCGTAGCGTTGCGCTTCATCGGATTTCGCCTGACTTTCATGCTGCAGCGCCTCGGCTCTTTGACGCGCCTCGTCGCGTTGTCGAACGAGGCTGCCAATCTCGTCGTCCTTGCTCGCGACATGCGCGCTTAGCGCTTCATGCGCCTGCCGCACGTCGTCGCGCTCGCTCACGAAGCGCGCGATCTCCTCGTCCTTTTGCGAGACGGCCGCGTGCAAGGCATCGTTGTGCTCCTGGACGATGCGCGCGATCTCCTCGTGCTTGCCGACTGTCGCCGCGTTCAACGCGTCGTCGCGTTCGCGGACGATTCGCGCAATCTCGTCGTCCTTCGCCGCGACGGATGCCGTGAGCGCCTCATGCGCATGGCGCGCTTCGTCCCGCTCCCGCGCAATTCGGGCGAGCTCGTCATCCTTATCCGAGATCGACGCGGCCAACGCTTCCTGCGAACGCTGCGCTTCCTCGAAGGAGGCGATCGCCGCTGCAAGCCTGCCCTGCTCCATCGATTCCCGCTGCGTCAGTTCCTCGACGCGCCGTTCGGCGGTCTCGGCGCGGGCGCTCACGTCGGCAAGCGCACTGCGCAGATGTTCGACTGTCTGTTCCGAAGCCTGTAACGCCTGCGCCAGATTGTTGCGCTGCTGGCGCTCGCGGCCGGCTTCCTCGTCGGCCTGCTGGAAACCGGCGAGCGCTTCGTCGCGTTCCGCGAGCGTGGCCGTAAGCCGCTGATCCAGCGTGCGTAATTGCGGTTGGAAGCGTTGCCCGGCCTGTTGATGCGCGCCCGCCCAAAGCTGATGCGCCGCGTTCAGAAGCGTCTCGGCGACGCCTTGCGGCAAGCTCGCTTCGTCGTCGACGGGTGTGGGCGCGGCTTGCGGCTCCTGTGCCGCTTTCCAGCGCTGCAACGCGTTTGCCACCTCGATGATGGAGCCGCTGCGGATTTCGTTCCAGACGGTCAATGGCGACAACTCGCGGCCTTCTCCGCTCAACCGTTGCGCGATCGATGCGACCTGTTGATCCGTAATGGTGCTTGACTCTGACATGTGCCCCTCAACACTGTATTTGCCTGATAAAACATCGACTGGCGTAACGTTACTACGTTCGCCGCGAGATCCGTCATTTTCCGTGCACGGCGCGGTGCCTGCCATCGCGCGAAGCCGCGCTCGCGGCGCAGCAGGATCGTCCTAGCCCGGGTCGTTCGCGGCTGTCAAAGTAGCATGCGTCCCCGTCCCTGGAGTGCGCCGTGTCCGTTGCCGAAATACGCTCAACCATTCTGTACCGACCCTTCGAAGCCCGCGACATCGACGCCGCGCATGCGCTGTCGGTCGAAGTGAAATGGCCGCACCGCGCCGACGACTGGCGCTTCGTTCTCGACGCTGGCGCCGGCTTCATCGCGCAGGAAGGCGAGCGCGTGGTCGGCACCGCCCTCTACTGGAAGTTCGGCGAGGATGCCGGCTCGCTCGGCATGGTCATCGTCGCGCCCGACCGGCAAGGGCACGGCATCGGGCGAAAGCTGATGGAACTGCTCCTCGATGCGCTCGGCTCCCGCGTCACCCTCCTGCACGCAACGCCCGCCGGACAGCCGCTCTACGCCAAACTCGGTTTCGAGCCAATCGGCACCTTGCATCAACATCAATCGGCCGATTTTCGCGCACCCGCCATTTTGCTGCAGGCCGGTGAAAGCCTGCGTCCGCTCGAATCCGCCGATACGCCGCGCCTCGCCGAACTGGCATCGCGCGCGGCCGGTGTGGATCGCGGCGCGATTCTGCAGCAACTGCTCGGCGTGGCGCAAGGCGTCGCGCTGGAATCCGCCGGCGAGATCGTCGGCTTCGCGCTGATGCGGCCATTCGGGCGCGGCCACGCCATCGGTCCGGTCATCGCCACGGGCGAAGGTCAGGAGCGGTTGCAGCGCGCGCAGGCGCTGGTTGCGCATTGGCTTGCCGCCAACGAAGGCGCCTTTACCCGCATGGATACACCAGGCGACAGCGGCCTCACGCCGTGGCTCGAAGAACTGGGACTCAGGCAGGTCGATGCGGTCGTCAAGATGGCGCGCAATGGTGCGCCGCGGCCGGACGCGTCTGTGGGCCAGTTCGGCATCGTCAATCAGGCAGTGGGTTGAATACGATGGCTCTTCTCTATAAGGCCGACCCCGAGCGCGGCAGACAGTGGGCGCAGCTTTTCGCCAGCAAGGCGCCCGAGACACCGTTTCGCCTGTGGCCGGATATCGGCGATGCCGCGTCCATCCGCTATCTGGCCGCATGGCAACCGCCCGCCGACCTCACGCGCGCGCTGCCGAATCTCGAAGTGATCTTCTCGGTGGGCGCGGGCATCGACCAGTTCGATCTGTCCGCCGTGCCGTCCGGCATCGCCGTGGTGCGGATGGTCGAGCCGGGCATCGTCGAGGGCATGGTCGAATACGTGACGCAGGCGGTGCTCACCGTGCATCGCGATCTCTTCGACTACGCGGCGCAGCAACGCGAACGCGTATGGCGTGCAAGGCCGGTGCGCGCGGCATCCACGCGGCGTGTCGGCGTGCTGGGCCTCGGCATGCTCGGCACGGCCGTGCTGAAACAGTTGCACCGTTTCGGCTTTGCGTGCGCGGGCTGGAGCCGCTCGGCGCATGAACTGGAAGGCATCGAATGTCATGCGGGTGTCGAGTCGCTCGATGCCTTCCTCGCCCGCACCGATGTGCTGGTGTGCCTCTTGCCGCTCACCGATTCCACGCGCGGCCTGCTGAACAAGCGCGTGTTCGCCGCGCTGCCGCCAGGCGCGTCGTTCATCAACGTCGGGCGCGGTCCGCAAGTAAATCAGGACGATTTGCTCGATGCGCTCGATAGCGGCCATCTGCACGCCGCCATTCTCGATGTCACCGATCCCGAGCCTTTGCCCGACACGCATCCGTTCTGGACGCATCCGCGCGTGCGTCTGACGCCGCATATCGCGAGCGCGACGCGGCCGGAAACGGCGGTGGACGTGGTGCTCGACAATTTGCGCCGGCATCGCGAAGGCCAGCCGATGATCGGTCAGATAGACCGCAGCCGGGGCTACTGAGGCGCCTCAGCACAAAATGCTGCGCACGCCCCGCAAAACGCCGCATATTTGCTTTTCCGCGATTTATTTGGCGATGCGCCCGACGGCGCTCCCCCGATAGTATGGAACGGTCCAGCTTACTTCCGAGAAGAGCCCGCTCATGTCGAATCAATCCAAGCAAGCCCTGGTCGAATCCGACCGCAAACATCTGATTCACCCAGTCGCAAGCTACCGCGCCCATGAAGCGCGCGGCGTCACCGTGCTCGATTCGGCGGACGGCGTCTTCTTGCGCGATATCGAAGGCAAGGAACTGCTCGACGCGTTCTCCGGCCTCTGGTGCGTGAACACGGGCTATGGTCATGCGAGCATCGTCGAGGCGGCCTCGAAACAGATGGCGCGTCTGCCTTACGCGACCGGCTACTTCCACTTCGGCTCCGAACCGGCTATCGAACTGGCCGAAAAGCTGGTCGATCTCGCGCCGGCATCGCTTACGCATGTGTACTTCACGCTCGGCGGCTCGGATGCGGTCGATTCCGCGCTGCGCTTCATCACGCACTACTACAACGCGACCGGCCGTCCGGCGAAGAAGCACTTCATCGCGCTGGAACGCGGCTATCACGGCTCGTCGTCGGTCGGTGCGGGGCTGACCGCGCTGCCCGCGTTCCATCGCAACTTCGATCTGCCGCTCGCGACGCAGCATCACATCCCCTCGCCGTATGCGTATCGCAACGACTACGCGGACGACAACGCGCTCATCACCGCGTCGGTGGCGGCGCTGCGGGCCAAGGTGGAAGCGCTCGGCGCGGAGAACGTCGCCGCATTCTTCTGCGAGCCCATTCAAGGTTCGGGCGGCGTGATCGTGCCGCCTGTCGGCTGGCTCAAGGCCATGCGCGAAGCATGCCGCCAACTGGACATCCTCTTCGTCGCCGATGAAGTCATCACCGGCTTCGGGCGCACCGGCCCGCTCTTCGCGTGCGAAGGCGAAGGCGTGGAACCGGACTTGATGACGGTCGCCAAGGGCCTGACGGCAGGCTACGCGCCGATGGGCGCCGTCCTCATGTCCGATGCCGTCTATCAAGGCATCGCGTCGGGTACGAACAATGGCGTGGCCGTGGGTCACGGTCACACTTATTCGGCGCATCCGGTGAGCGCGGCGATCGGTCTCGAAGTCATGCGGCTTTATCACGAAGGCGGACTGCTCGCAAACGGCCAGGCGCGGGCGCCGCGCTTTGCCGAAGGGCTCGATTCGCTGCTTGCGCATCCGCTCGTCGGACATTCGCGGCATCGCGGTCTGCTCGGCGCGCTCGAACTCGTCGCCGACAAAGAGACCAAGCGCGGCTTCGACGCCTCGCTCAAGCTGCCGGACCGCATCGCCGCTGCCGCCTACGCCAACGGCCTCGTGTTCCGCGCGTTCGGCGACAACATCCTCGGCTTTGCACCGGCGTTGTGCTACACGGAAGCCAATTTCGACATGATGTTCGAGCGTCTCACGAAGACACTCGACGACGTCCTCGCACAAGCGGAAGTGCGCGCGGCGCTGGGCGGCGCGGCAGGCGGTGCAACGGGATTTAATCGTCGCGTGGCTGCGTGATAACATCGACCGACTTCTCCGACATGTCCCGCCCCGCCTCCCACGATGAGCACCGACTGCAAGCTGGACCGAATCGACCTGCGCATCCTCTCGCAATTGCAAAAGCGCGGACGCATCACCAATGTCGAACTCGCCGATGCAGTCGGCTTATCGCCAAGCCCTTGCCTGATTCGCGTGAAGCGTCTGGAAAAGGCGGGCTATATCGTGGGCTACGGCGCGCAGATTCAATTGGAGAAGCTCGGCGACATTCAGGTGGTCTTCACCGAAGTCACCCTGGCGGATCACCGGCGCGAAGACTTCATCAAGTTCGTGAATGCGGTGAAAGACGTGGACGAGATCGTCGAATGTCATCTGGCGAGCGGCGGCTACGACTATCTGCTGAAGTTCGTCACGCGCAGCGTGAGCCATTATCAAAACATCGTCGAAGGGCTGCTGGAGCGGGATATCGGCATCGAGAAGTACTTCAGCTACGTCATCATCAAGACGGCGTTCGCGAAAACGCATTACCCGCTCGAAACGCTCTTCTCGCCAAGCCAGCACTGACCACCGCAACGCGCATTCACGCGCGTTGTTATCCTTGTTTCCTGTATTGAAGCTTCGAACGCTCGCGCCGCGGGCGGGTCGGCGCACGACCCTCGCGCGCGTGGTTCCTGACTAAACGAAAGCGGAGATCCTCATGTCCAGCAAATATCGTATTGCGGTTATTCCCGGCGATGGCATCGGCAAGGAAGTGATGCCCGAAGCCATTCGCGTGCTCGATGCCGTGAGCAAGCGCTTTGACATTGCGCTCGAATACAAACATATCGAATGGGCGAGCTGCGATTACTACGCGGCGCACGGCCAGATGATGCCCGACGACTGGAAGGCGCAACTGCAGGACACGGACGCCATTCTGTTCGGCGCGGTGGGCTGGCCGCAGACCGTGCCCGATCATATTTCGCTGTGGGGTTCGCTGCTCAAGTTTCGCCGCGAGTTCGACCAGTACATCAACCTGCGTCCCGCGCGTCTTTTCGAAGGCGTGCCCTCGCCGCTCGCGAATCGCAAGGCGGGCGATATCGACTTCATGATCGTGCGTGAAAACACCGAAGGCGAGTATTCGTCTGTCGGCGGCGCGATGTTCGAGGGCACGGAACGCGAGTTCGTCTCGCAGACCTCCATCTTCACGCGCAAGGGCGCGGAGCGCGTGCTGAAGTTCGCGTTCGATCTCGCGCAACGCCGCGAAAAGACCATCACGGTGGCGACCAAGAGCAACGGTATCTCGATCAGCATGCCGTGGTGGGATGCGCGTGCCGCGGAGATCGCGGAGCAGTATCCGGACGTCAAGTGGGACAAGCAGCATATCGACATTCTGTGCGCGCGCTTCGTCTTGAGCCCGGATCGCTTCGATGTGGTCGTCGCCACCAATCTCTTCGGCGACATTCTTTCGGACCTCGGGCCGGCGTGCACCGGAACCATCGGCATCGCGCCTTCGGCCAACATGAATCCGGAGCGCAACTTCCCGTCGCTGTTCGAGCCGGTGCATGGATCGGCGCCCGATATCGCGGGCAAGGGCGTTGCGAACCCGATCGCCATGATCTGGTCGGCCGCGATGATGCTCGACTTCCTCGGCAACGGCACGGGCAAGGAGCGCGAGGCCCACGACGCGATCCTCGCCGCCATCGAGGCAACGCTCAAGGAAGGCCCGCATACCGGCGACCTGGGCGGGAAGGCGAACACGACGCAAGTCGGGCAAGCCGTCGCGCAACGTCTGCTTTAAAGGAGCTGCCATGAGCCATACATTGAGCGATCTGATCCGCGCCGATAATTTCATCGATGGCAAATGGGTGGCGGCCGCCGACGGCAAGCGCTTTGCCGTGACGAACCCGGCGACGGGCGAAGTCATCGTCGAAGTAGCCGACAGCGGCGCCGCCGATGCCCGCGCCGCCACCGATGCCGCCGCGCGCGCGTTTCCCGCTTGGCGTGACACGCTGCCGAAGGATCGCGCGGCGGTGCTGCACCGCTGGCACACGCTGATCGTCGAGAATGCCGACGCGCTCGGCGAACTCATCTCGCTCGAACAAGGCAAGCCGCTTGCCGAAGGTCGCGGCGAAGTGCTGTACGGCGCGTCTTATGTGGCGTGGTTTGCCGACGAAGCTACGCGCATTTACGGCGACATCATTCCGCAACAGCAGCGCGGCAAGCGCATGAGCGCGGTGAAAGAACCGGTGGGAATCGTCGCGGCCATCACGCCGTGGAACTTTCCGCTCGCGATGATTGCGCGCAAGATCGCGCCCGCGCTCGCGGCGGGCTGCACGGTCGTCGGTAAGCCAGCCGAAGACACGCCGCTGACCGCGCTTGCGCTCGTCATGCTCGCGCACGAGGCGGGCGTGCCGGCGGGCGCGTTGAATCTCATCAGTTCGTCGCGGGAGAGCGCGGTGCCCGCGGTCGCCGACTGGCTTCAGGACAGCCGCGTACGCAAAATCACCTTCACGGGTTCGACTCCTGTCGGCAAGTATCTCGCGCGCGAGTCGGCGGATACGCTGAAAAAGCTCTCGCTCGAACTCGGCGGCAATGCGCCTTTCATCGTGTTCGATGACGCCGATCTCGACGCGGCGGTGACCGGCCTGATGGCCTCGAAATTCCGCAACGGCGGACAGACCTGCGTGTGCCCGAATCGCGTGTTCGTGCAGTCCGGCGTGTACGAGCGCTTCGCGGACTTGCTCAGTAACCGCGTCGCTGCATTGAAGGTTGCGCCCGCGACCGACCCGAAAGCGCAGATCGGCCCGATGATCAACTCGCGCGCGGTCGACAAGATCGCCCGCCATGTCGATGACGCCGTCGCGCGCGGCGCACGCGTGCTCGCGGGCGGCAAGCGGCTCACGGAACTCGGGGCGAACTACTACGCGCCGACCGTGCTCGCCGATGCCACGCCCGACATGCAACTGAGCTGCGAGGAAACCTTCGGTCCTGTCGTGCCGCTCTTTCGTTTCGACGACGAAGCCGAGGGCATTCGCGCCGCCAACGACACGCCCTTCGGCCTCGCATCGTACTTCTACAGCCAGGACGTGAAGCGCATCGACCGCGTGGCGCGTGCGCTCGAAGCGGGCATCGTCGGCATCAACGAAGGCGCGCTCGCGAGCGAAGCCGCGCCTTTCGGCGGCGTGAAGGAATCGGGCTACGGCCGCGAAGGCTCGAAGTACGGCCTGGACGACTATCTGTCGATCAAATATCTCTGTCAGGGCGGTCTCGAATGAACGCGACGGCTTATCCCATTCAGGTCACGTTTCCGGACATCGGCGCGCATGAGGCCGGCAACACCGGCATCCCTTATGTGCATACCTTCGATTCGGGCGTGGCCGGTCCTCACGTGATGATCAACGCGCTCACGCACGGCAACGAAGTGTGCGGCGCGATTGCAGTCGATGAACTCCTGCGCGCGAAAGTGCGCCCGCGGCGCGGCAAGCTCACGCTCGCGTTTGCGAATGTCGATGCCTATCGACGCTTCGATGCCGCGAAGCCGGATGCCTCGCGCTTCGTCGATCAGGACTTCAACCGCGTGTGGACCGCGCAGACGCTCGACGACACCTCGCGCGATTCGAGCGAACTGCGCCGCGCCCGCGCGATGCGTCCGGTCATCGACACGGTGGATCTGCTGCTCGACCTGCATTCGATGCACGAGAAGAGCGCGCCGCTGATCGTCGCGGGACCGCTCGATAAAGGCATTGCGCTGTCGGCGCAACTCGGCACGCCCGCGACCGTGATCTGCGACGAAGGCCATCCGGAAGGCCGCCGCATGCGCGATTACAAAGGCTTTGGCGATCCGGCCAGCGAGAAGAACGCGCTTCTGATCGAATGCGGACAGCATTGGGAAGCAAGCGCGGTGGACGTGGCACGCGACGTCACGGCGCGCTTTCTCCGCCTTGCCGACGTGCTCGATGAGGCCGATCTCCCCATTGGATGGATCAAGCCGTCACCGCCGGAAATGCTGATCGTGCGCGTAACGGAACCGGTCGTGGCAAAGAGCCTCGACTTCCGTTTCGCCGATGCCTACACCGGCCTCGAAGTCTTTCCGGAAGCCGGTAGCGTGATCGGTTGGTCCGAAGGCGAAGCGGTCCGCACGCCCTATGCCGATTGCATGCTCGTCATGCCTTCGCTGCGCCAATTGCGCGCGGGCGTGACGGTGGTGAGGCTTGGGAAGATAGAACAGCGTATCGCTGCATCGCAATAACACTCGATCGACAAGACACGACCATATGAAAGTTCAGCAGATCAAGCAGAGCATCGGGCTACAAGGCCTGGAAGACTGGGGCACGGCAGGCCTTCCGGGCACACCGCAAATCAGGGTTTCGGGCGTACAGCGCGTGATTCCGGGCAGCGAGAACATCGACACCGGCGTGTTCGAATGCACGCCGGGCACGTATCGTCGCTCGGTCAAGGAAGCGGAAGTCATGCACTTTCTTGCCGGAAGCGGACGCTTCACGCCCGATGGCGAAGACACCGTGCACTTCACGGGCGGCGACACGCTGTTTTTCGCGGCGAACACCGAAGGAACATGGGAAGTCGAGGAGACCATGCGCAAGGTCTACGTGATTTTCCAGTGAAGCGTTTCTTGAATTGCAGGGCATAACCTAGGGTCATGGAGCCTCCAACAATTGCGGCGTTGCTCCAGCGAATTTGACCCAATATATTTTTGCTCAGACCCGCGTCGTTCTTGCGCGATGACATGCTCATCCGCAGTGACGGCGCGACCTGCAAGACGTCCTTCGCTTCAACCTTGTCGAGGAAACGCCGTGATCAATATTGCAAGGTTCAGTTGTTCCCGTCTCACGCTTCGCCCGCTTGCCATGACTTTCGCGCTTGGCATGGCCCTGGGCGGCGCGGCACCGGCTTTTGCCGCGGGCAGCATCACTTTCGTGTCGCAAGGCGGCGCTTATCAGGAAGCGCAGACCAAGGCGATTCTCGATCCCGCTGCAAAAGAACTCGGCATCACGATCAAGCAGGACAGCATTCCGGATGCATGGCCGCAAGTCAAAGCGCAAGCCGCTACCGGCAAGCCGATCTGGGACGTGATCGATACCCCAACGTCGAACTGTCTGCGCGGCGGGCGCGAAGGCTTGCTGGAAAAGCTCGACTTCTCGAAGATCCCCAACGCGGCCGCGATGCCCGAGCAATACCGCACGCCCTATTCGGCGGCGTACGAGTTTTATTCGACCGTCATCGGCTACAACAAGAAAACGCTCAAGAAGGTGCCGCAAAGCTGGAAGGACTTCTGGGACGTGAAAGGTTTCCCCGGCACGCGCGCCTTGCGCAACGACCCGCAGACCGTGCTCGAAGCCGCCTTGCTCGCGGACGGCGTGGCGCGCGACAAGCTCTATCCGCTCGATGTCGATCGCGCGTTCAGGAAGCTCGAAGAGATCAAGCCGAACATCACGGTATGGTGGACCTCGGGCGGCCAGTCGGCGCAGTTGCTGCACGACGGCGAAGTCGACATGACGATGATCTGGAACGGCCGCGCGAGCGCCGTGCGCAAGGACGATCCGGACGTGGACTTCACTTTCAACGACGGCATCCTGCAGAACACGCAGTTGTGCATCCTGAAGAACGCGCCGAACCTCAACGATGCGGTGCGCTTCCTCAATACCGCGCTTTCGCCGGAATTGCAGGCGAACCTGCCGACGTATATCGATTACGGTCCGGGCAATCCGGCCGCGTTCAAGACCGGCAAGATCAGCGAGAAGCGCGCGTCCGAGCTGCCGAGTTCACCCGCCAATGCCGCGAAACAAGCGCTGATGCAGGAAGAATGGTGGGCATCGGACCCGGGCATTCAGGCCAAGGCGCGGTGGCTCAAGTTCATGCAGTGAGCGTGCAGCGCGCGCGTTTCGGCATGATCGATTATCTGATTCTCGGCGGCGGCTCGGCGGGCTGCGTGCTGGCCGCGCGCCTGTCGGAGGATGCAGGCAAGCACATATGCCTCGTCGAGGCGGGCCGCGACATCTCCGCGAGCACCATGCCGGACGCGGTTCGCAGCCGCTATCCGGGGCGCGCTTATCTCGATACGAACAACATCTGGCGGCAGTTGAAGGCCCGCATGAGCGCGCTCGCGCCCGTTCGACGTTATGAGCAAGCGCGCATTCTCGGCGGCGGTTCCGCGATCAACGCGCTGATGGCCAATCGCGGCGCGCCCGCCGATTACGACGAGTGGGACACGCTCGGGGCCGATGGCTGGAACTGGCAGAGCTGCCTGCCCTACTTCCGCAAGCTCGAAGCCGATTGCGACTTCGCCGGCCCCTATCACGGCTCGGACGGACCGCTGCGCATTCAGCGTCCGAAGTGGGCGCGCATCTCGCCGTTCGTGCGCGCCGTGCTGGATACGCTTAGCAAGAGCGGCCATCCATTACATGACGATCAGAACGGGCCCTGGCAAGACGGCGCGTTTATCGGCTCGCTCTCGGTGAGCGCGGCGGGCGAACGTATTCCGACGTCCATCTGTTATCTCGACGATGCCACTCGCAAGCGCGTGAATCTATCGATCCGCACGGGTCTCGTCGTCGATCGCATTTTGTTCGATGGCAAACGCGCGATCGGTGCGCGCATCCTGCGGCCGGATGGCACCCACGAAGATGTGCACGCGCGGCGCGTGATCGTCTCGGCGGGTGCGATACACAGTCCTGCGTTGCTCATGCGCAGCGGCATCGGGCCGGCGCAAGCGTTGGCTGCGCTCGGCATCGAAGTATGCGCGGACCGGCCGGGCGTGGGCGGCAATCTGATGGAGCATCCGTCGATTGCGGTGTCCGCGTTTTTGCCGCGTTCGGCGCGCACGCCTTATCCCGATGAGCATCACGAGCAGGCGATCGTGCGCTTCTCATCACATCTCGATGACACCGTGCCCGGCGACATGCACGGCGCGATTCTTTCGCGTTCCGGCTGGCATTCGGTGGGTTATCGGCTCGGCACGATCTTCTTTTGGGTCAACAAGTCGTATTCGCGCGGGCGGGTGACGTTGGCATCGGCGAATCCACTCGATGAACCGAAGGTCGATTTCGCCATGCTTTCCGATACACGCGACCTCGAACGGCTCAAGCTTGCCTTGCGCTTCGGCGCGCAAACACTTAACGCGGCGTCGATGGATGCGCATCGCGACATCGTGTTTCCGTCGAGCTATTCGCCGCGCGTCGCAGCGGTCGCCGTGCCGGGAATGTGGAACGCGTTGCAGCGCGGCGCGTTGAGTGCGCTGCTGGATGTTGCCGGACCGTTGCGTGGATGGCTGATCCGACGCGTGGTGACGCAGGGCGTGAGCATCGCCGACTTGATGAACGATGACGAAGCGCTCACGCGGTTCGTGACACGATCGGTTGGCGGAACGTGGCATCCGTCGGGCACATGCCGCATGGGCGCTGAAAACGATCCGCTCGCCGTGACTGACGCGCGCGGCGCGGTGTATGGCGTTGATGGTCTTTATGTATGCGACGCCTCGCTGATGCCTTCGATACCCTGTGCCAATACAAATGTGCCGACGATCATGATGGCCGAGCGCGTGGCGGATATGCTGCGGGCGGAGTCGAGCGCCAATCGCTTTGCGAGCGAGGTCGGGGTGGTGGATGGGTATGGGTCGAAGCGGATATCGTAGGGCGTGAGATTGGCGTTCGCGTCACGCGCGCTAAGAATCGAGGCGCGTGCGCTTGACTACTCCCCAAACCCCACGATCCCCTTGACCTCCAAAAACGCCTCCAACCCCCACTCCCCATACTCGCGCCCATTCCCCGACTGCTTATATCCGCCAAATGGCGACCCCGCATCCCATGCCGGATAGTTCACATAAACGCTACCCGCGCGCATGCGTAGCGCCACCTTCCGCGCCCGCTCCTTATCCCCAGACTGCACGTAAGCCGCAAGCCCGAACGGCGTATCGTTGGCAATCGCAATTGCTTCTTCGTCATCGCGATACGGCATGATCGCAAGCACCGGCCCGAAGATTTCCTCGCGCGCAATTGTCATCGACGGATCGACACCAGCGAACACCGTCGGCTTCACGTAGTAACCACGTTCCAACCCGTCCGGACGCCCCAAACCGCCCGCCACCAACTCGGCGCCTTCTTCGATGCCGATGCCAATCAACCGCTGCACGCGCGTGAACTGCACGTCGCTGACGACCGGGCCCATCGTCGTGCCGTCCGCATCGGCGGGGCCGACGCGCTGCTTCGAAGCCGCACGCCGCGCGATCTCCACGGCCTCTGCATGACGCGATGCAGGCACGAGCATGCGCGTGGGCGCATTGCACGACTGACCGCTATTGCCGAAGCACGAGTTCACGCCCGCCGTCACGGCCGCTTCCAGATCGACATCGTCAAGCAGGATGTTCGCCGACTTGCCGCCCAGCTCCTGATGCACGCGCTTCACGGTCGGCGCGGCCAGCTTCGCAATCTCGACTCCCGCGCGCGTCGAGCCAGTGAACGACACCATGTCCACATCCGGATGCGAAGACAGCGCCGCGCCCACGGTCGGACCGTCGCCATTGATGAGATTGAACACGCCCGGCGGCACGCCTGCTGCATCGAGAATCTCGGCAAACAAGAGCGCATTCAGCGGCGATACTTCGCTTGGCTTGAGCACCACCGTGCAACCCGCAGCGAGCGCGGGCGCGACCTTGCAGACGATCTGGTTGATCGGCCAGTTCCACGGCGTGATGAGCGCAGCGACGCCGACCGGTTCGTGGTTGATGAGCGTCGTGCCCTTCCTGCGTTGCCACTGAAAGCGCGCGACCGTGCGCAAGGTCTCTTCGATATGCCGCTTGCCGAGCGACGCCTGCCACGCATGCGATAACTTGGAAGGCGCGCCGATTTCACGCGTGATGACTTCGGCCATCTCGTCGTAACGCGCAAGGTACGCTTCGAGTATGCGTTCGAGCAACGCGACGCGCTCTGGCACCGATGTCCGCGAGTACGTTTCGAATGCACGCCGCGCGGCTGCAACCGCGCGATCGACATCGCGCGCATCGCCGAGTGCGATCTCTGCAAACGCTTCTTCCGTGCAGGGATCGATCACGGGCAGACGTCGCGTGCCGGCCGGTTCGACCCACGCGCCATCGATGTAGAACTGCAATGAGTGTGACATGCGTTGATCCGTTTCTATAAGCGTTAAGTGCGCGCCACCGCCGAGCGCCGGCTCACGACCACGATCATCACGAGGCACAACGTAATCGCCGTGAGCATGGTGCTGATGGCCGCGATGGTCGGATCGATCTCGTCGCGCAAGGTGACGAACATGCGACGCGTGAGCGTCTGGTTGCTGCCGCCCGAAATGAACAGCGCGACGACGGTTTCATCGAGCGCCTGAATGAAGACGAACACCGCGCCCGAGATCACGCTCGCGCGAATCTGCGGCAGCGTCACCGCCATGAAACTGCGAAAGCGGTTCATGCCGAGACTGCGCGCGACCATTTCCTGCGTGCGGTCGAAGCTGCGCAGATCCGCGCCGACCGAGATGAGCACATAAGGCAGACCCAGCATGGTGTCCGCGATGATGAGCCCGCCCAGCGTATTCACGTATCCCGCTTGCGTGAACACGAAGAACACGCCCACCGCGACGATGATGATCGGTACCATCATCGGCAACATGAGGAGCGTGCGCAGATAGCGCATCGACCAGTGCGAGCCGTACTGAATGCCATAAGCCGCCGCAATACCGAGCGGCGTCGCTATCAATGACGCGCATGTCGATGCGGCGAAGGTCGTCTTGGCTGCGTCGATCCACGCGGGGTTGTCGAAGAACGCGTGATACCAGCGCAACGAATACGCGGGCGGCGGAAAGGTCAGAAAGCGCGCATCCGAAAACGACAGCGGCACGACGATCACCACCGGCACCATCAGGAACACGAGGATCAGCAGCACCGATGCGCCGAGTATGATCCGGCCGAGCGACAGTCTCTTCATTTCGCCCCCAGCGTTTTTTCGAGCGGAATGACGCGGCTCGCGAGCCAGAAGATCGCAAAGACACACAGCAGCAGCACCACGCTCACCGAACTCGCCGCGCCCCAACTGTTGTAGATCTCCACATTACGGCTGACGATCATGGAGACCATCATCGACTTGCCGCCGCCCATGAGTTCCGGCGTGATGTAGAAGCCCAGGCACAACACGAAGACGAGTGTCACGCCCGCGACGACGCCGCCCATCGAGAGCGGCAAGAACACGCGCATGAACACATGCAAGGGCGAACCGCCGAGACTCGCGCCCGCTTGCGACAGGTTCGGCGGAATCTTCTGCATCGCCGAATAGAGCGGCAGCACCATGAAAGGCAAGAGGATATGCACCATCGCGATGATCGTGCCGAACTGGTTATACGAAAGCTGCAAGGGCCGCTCGATCAGCCCCATGCCGAGCAGCGCCTTGTTGATGAGGCCCGTGCGCTGCAACAGCACGAGCCATGCGTAAGTGCGCACGAGCACGCTGGTCCAGAACGGCAGAATGACCATGCCGAGTATCAACGCGCTCCATCGCGGCGAAACCGATGCCGCGAAATATGCGACCGGATATCCCAGCAAAAGCGTCACGCCCGTCACGATAATGGACAGCTTGAACGTCAGCAGAAAGGTGTCGAGATAAGCGCCCGTGAAAACGCGCCGATAGTTCACGAGCGTGAACGCGCCTTCGTGATAAATGGACTGCCACGACAGCCACGCGAGCGGCACCACCAGCAGCACGATCACCACGAACAACGCGGGCGCCATGAGCAGCAGCATGGCGCGGTCTTCGCGTCTTTGATGGCGCACCGAGGGGTCGGTTGCGGCGGCATGCATCGGCGTTGCATCCTCTAGTATCCGTTTGGCTATCGTCATCATGCACCCACGGCGTCGAGAAACTGATACCACGCGGCGACGAGCCTCACGCCCGGCGCGCGCAGCGCATGAAAAGGCACCGGCCGCAAGCCGTCTTGCGCGAGCAGCGCGAGATCGGGCTTGTCGCCGAGGGCGAGCGCCGCTGCATGTTGCCCGACGAGGCTCGCCATGGAAATCCCCGCGCCGTTGTAGCCGAGGCAGAACGTGGTGGCGTCGTCGCTACGGCCGACATGCGGCAGCGCGTTGAAGGTCATGCCGACATAGCCCGACCAGCGGTACGCGACCGGCACGCCGTTGAGTTGCGGGAACAGCGCGATCATCGCGCGTTGCAACGCATCGAAGCCGGTTGGCTCGCCTTCCTTGCCGAAGGCATCGCGTCCGCCGAAGAGCATGCGGCCATCCACCTTGCGAAACCACTTCATCATGCGGCGCGTTTCGGCGTAGCTGCGGCGATTGATCATCATCTGCGCGTCGAGGTCGGCGGGAAGCTTCGCGGTCGCGATCATCGCGCTGCGAAACGGCACGAGTTCGCGATGATAGGCGGCAGTGGCATCGGAAAGATTCGAATAAGCGTTGGTTGCGACGATCACCTGTTTCGCGCGCACCGTGCCGCCAGGGGCACGCAAGATCACGCGACGATCGTCCGCGCGCGTCATGTCGATCACCGGTGTCGATTCGAAGATCGGCACGCCGCGCGCAGTCAGACCGTCGGCAAGCCCGCGCACGTATTCCAGCGGCAAGATGGTGCCCGCGTCCGCGCTCAACACGCCGCCCACGAAACCACGCGAACCCGTCTCGTGTTCCACTTCGGCGCGCGACTGCACGCTCATGGTCGTGTCGCCGAGTGTCGTGCGAACCCACTCGGCTTCCGCCCGTATCGAGGCGAAAGCGCGCTCGGTATGAGCGCAACGCAGACTGCCCGTGTGCTCGAATTGCGCGGCCTGCAAACCGAATTCGTCGATGAGCGCTTCCACCGCGCGCACGCCCTCGTGCGCGAGCCGATGCATGCGCTTGGCCATAGCGACGCCATGCGCGCTCGCAATCGACGGAAACGACAGCCTGAATTTCGACGACACCACGCCGCCGTTGCGACCGCTTGCGCCCCATCCGACCGGATTCGCATCGAGCACGGCGCACGCCACGCCGCGCTTTTGCAAGGCATGGGCGGCCGTCAGCCCCGAATAGCCCGCACCGATGATCGCGACTTCCACATCGAGGTCGCGAGCCAAGGGCGCCGTGGCGGCAGCGGGGCCGGCCATCGCCCGCCAGAGCGAGTCGGGTACGGGACGCGGCGTCGTCGGGGCGCGCATGATCAGGCGGCGGCGCGCAGTTCGGCCTCGACCGCATCGGCGAGCGCGGCGAGGGTCGCGAACTTGAACGTCGGCGTCGTCACGTTCTCCGGCACGGGCGTGGCGCCGAAGCCTTTCTGACCTTGACGGCGTTCGATCCAGCACGTCGCATAACCGAGCTTCGTCGCGACGCCGATGTCGTGATACTGGCTCTGCGCCGTATGCAGAATCTCGTCGAACTTGTAGCCGAACGCAGCCTGACGTCCACGGTTGTAAGCGAAGAATTGCGGGTCGGGCTTGGCGACACCGGTTTCGTCGCAGCAGACGGTATCGTCGAACGGATTGCCGAGCGTATGCGCATACGCCGACAGCGCGACGCGGTCCGCGTTGGTCATCGCGACGAGCCGGAAGTGCTTGCGCAGGCGCTTCAATGCGGCAACCGAATCTTCGAAGGCGGGCCATTCGAGCACGTCGCGCTGGAACGCGGCAGCCGATTGCGCGTCGTCGGGCAAACCGAGTTCCTTCGCCAGATGCAGATAGACGTTGGCCATCTCATGGCTCGAACGCCCCGGATACTTCGCGCGGCCATCCATGTACGGCGTGAAGATCTGGTCATCGGTCAGGTCCTTCGCCTTCGGGCCGCCCAGACGCCGCACGGAATCGAGCACGCCTTTTTCGAAGTTGATCAGCGTGCCGACGACATCGAACGTCAGGACCTTGAAATCGGTGAGATTCATTGCATCATCCTTTTGCGGGTTGCGTATGAGTTGGCAACATGTGCCAGTCGAATCGCCCGTGCACAGGCGATGAAAAACCGTTCATGCGGGCACGACGATGGTGTCCGCGGGATCGAGCGCCACGATCATCTCGGCGCCCGGCTGGGGAATGCGGCGGCGCGCCTCGAAGCTGCCGGGCTGTCTCAGGCTGATGGCCGTGCCGTCTGCGAGCACCGCGAACACGCGCAGACTTTCGCCCTGATAAAGCACTTCGGTCACGCGACAGGAAAAGCGGTTGGCGTTTGCTTGCGCGTCGCCATGCGCGATGAAAAGCTTCTCCGTCTGCACCGCGAGCAAGAGCTTCTCGCCGCGTGGCAACGGGTGCGCCGTGCGCAAGACCGTGTTGCCGAGACGCACGGTGTCGTCGCCCGCGCGGCTCACGTCGAGCAAGGTCGCCTCGCCGATGAAGCTCGCGACGAACGCATCGCAAGGACGGTCGTAGAGACGCTCGGGCGTGTCGATCTGCACGAGCTTGCCGTCTTTGAGCACGGCCACGCGGTCGCTCATGGTGAGCGCCTCGCGCTGATCGTGCGTCACGTTGACAATGGTCGCGCCAAGCCGCCGATGCAGCCGCCGCAGCTCGATCTGCATGGTCTCGCGCAATTGCTTGTCGAGCGCGGAGAGCGGCTCGTCCATCAGGATCAGTTGCGGCTCGAAGACCATCGCGCGGGCGAGCGCCACGCGTTGCTTCTGCCCGCCCGACAACTGGTCGATGCCGCGATTCTCGTAGCCCGCGAGTTCGACCATCGCCAGGGCATCGGCGACCTTCTTCGGCCAGGTGGATTTCGGCTCGCGTCGCGCACGCAGCGAGAACGCGACGTTCTCGCCCACCGTCATATGCGGAAAGAGCGCGTAGTTCTGGAACACGATGCCGATATCGCGCTTGTGCGGCGGCGCAAATGTAATGTCGCGCTCGCCGACCCAGACGCTTCCGGACGTTGGCTGCACGAAGCCGCCGAGAATGCCTAGTAGCGTGGTCTTGCCCGAACCCGACGGGCCGAGCAACGAGACGAATTCGCCCGGCGCGATGTCGAGAGAAACATCGTCGAGTGCGGCCAGCGCGCCGTAGCGCTTGGTTGCCGACCTGATCGATACGCCGGTTTTCGCTCGTGCATCCATGAGTGTCGTCTCGTGTCTTCGGGCTTGAGGATTAAGAAAAATATACGGCGCGATGTTTTTGACGGCAATTCCAAAATTGTTGGATCGGGCATAACATCAGGTCATGCCCAACCTTCGCAAGAAACTGCCCAGCGCCAACGCGCTCTTCGTCTTCGAAGCGGCCGCGCGCTGCGGTAATTTCACGCGTGCCGCGCAAGAACTTTACGTGAGTCAGCCGGCGGTCAGCCGCATGCTCGCGCGCATGGAAGACCATATCGGCGTGCGGCTTTTCGAGCGCGTGCGCGGCGGCATCGAACTGACGGAAAGCGGGCGCATTCTGTATCGCAAGATATCGGAAGGCTTCAATGGCATAGAAAGCGCCATCCGCGAAATCGAGGCACGCGCCACCGGCGTGGAGTCGGTCACGCTGTCGGTTTCCACCGCCTTCACCACGCACTGGCTGATGCCGCGCATGAGCCGGCTCAATCAGGCGTTTCCTTCGGTGGACCTGCGTTTTCAACTGATCTCGGGGCGCATTGGCGGGCCGCTCGTCGATGTCGATCTCGGCATGCGCTTCCTTCACGATGAAGAGATCGACGAGAACGCCGTGCTGGTCATGCCCGAAGCGCTGCTGCCGGTATCGAACGAGCGATACCACGAAACCGCGTGTACCGAAGCGGGCCGCGCGCATGGCGATACGGTGATCGTCATGGACGACGGCGAACGCGGCTGGCATGAGCGCTTTCATGCGTTCGCCGACCAAGAGCGGCATGTCGCCGGCATGCTCAGTTTCAACGACTACGCCATCGTCGTGCAGGCCGCGTTGCTCGGGCAAGGCATGGCGCTCGGCTGGCTCAACGTGGCGTCTCACTGGCTCGCGCAAGGCGCGCTCGTGCCGGCGGAACTGGAACTCATCGTGACGAGCCGGCGCTGCTGCCTCGTCACGCCGCCGAACCGGCCGTTGCGGCCTATCGTCGCCGACGTGCGCGACTGGCTCATCGCGGAGACGCTAGGCGACATGCGCGTCGTCGAGAGCAAGTATCCGCGGCTGGGTCTTCGCGACGCCCTTAAGGCAACCGGCATCGAGCTTGGCTGAACGCGTGTCCGCATGGTCGCGTGCGTGCTCGCGTGCGTGCTCGATGAACGTACTCGGCGTCATGCCGCACAAGCGCTTGAAATGCCGCGCGAGATGGCTTTGATCGAAAAAGCCGACTTCCGTCGCCACCACCGATCCCGGCATGCCCGCGAGCAACAGACTCTGCGCACGCCGCACCCGCACGCGGCACAGATACTTGTAGGGCGAAAGCCCGATCTGCTCGCGAAACACGGTCGCAAAGCGCGACACCGACAACGCCGAGACATCGGCGAGCTGCGCAAGACTCACGGTCTTGTCGAAATTCGCTTCGATATAGTCGAGCGCGTTGCCGAGCACGGCGGGCTTGATGTTCGCGTGGCTCTCGTGGTTCATGAAGAAGTCTCTGACGTGGCCGATTCCGCGTGTGCCGATGCGCCGCGCTGGAATCGTTGAATGGAGAACGAATCGAGAGGAATGGGTGTGGCGCCGGTATCGAGCAGTTCCGCGAGCGTTTCGCCCACGCCCGGCCCGATCTGAAACCCCGAGCCGCTGAAACCGAACGCATAGAAGAGGCCATCGGCTTTCGTGCTCGGGCCGATCACCGGTTCCGAATCCGGCAGATAGCTTTCGACGCCGCTCCAGACGCGTATCACATGCAAGGGTCCGAGCGCCGGCACCATGCGGCGAAACTGCGCCATCTGCGCGACGGTGTTTTCCGGCAGCACGCCCGCGCGGCGCGTGGCGATATCGGCGGGACCGGGCGGGCCGCCGCCGAGCACGAGATTGCCGCGCGGAATCTGGCGGAAGTACACGCTCTCGGCCTTGACTGTCGTGTAGACGCCCATCGAATGCTGGAAGACATACGGCACGGGTTCGGTCACGGCCATTTGCGGGCCGCGCGCGACGAGCGGCACAGGCTCGCCGAGTTGCGTCGACAAGGTATTGGCCCACGCGCCCGCGCATACCAGCACTTGTTCGGCGCGATAGATGTCGCCCGCCGCGCTTTCCACGCGAAAGCCGCCCGCTTCTTTCTCGATACGCACCACTTCCGTGTTCTCGACGATGCGCGCTCCAAGCCGCGCCGCCGCACGCCCGAACGCAGGCGCGGCGAGTCGCGGATTGGCGTGGCCATCGAGCGGCGAAACGGATGCGGCAAGGACTTCGCGGCCGAGGAAGGGGAAGCGCTCGAACATCGCCCGGCCTTCTAGCACTTCGAGATCGAGGCCGTGGGCGCGCGCTTCATCGGCATAGCGCTGAAAATACTCGGCGTCATGCGCGTGATAGCAGACGCGCGTATGGCCCGAAGGCAGGAATTCGACATCTTCGCCGAGCAGTTCCCGCGAGCGTTTCCAGGTCTGCAAGGCGCGATTGGACATGGCCAGTTGCGAAAGCGCGCGGCCCTGGCGACGCACGCCGCCGAAGTTCACGCCGCTTGCCTGCTGCCCGGTGAGACCGCGTTCGAGCACGATCACGGAACGCTTACGGCGGCGCAAAAAGAATGCGGTCGTCGTGCCGACGATACCGCCGCCGATCACGATCACATCGGCGCGCTCGTTCATTCGCTCAACTCCTTTTCGATTCCTCGATGCACTTCGTCCTGCGGCGTCACGGCCATCGGCAGCGGCTTGACAGGCGCTTGTCCGCGCAGACGTCCGACCGCTTCGAGCGGCACGCGCGCCTCGGCGGCGATGACTTCCGCGCCCGCGTGCGCGCAATATCGGCCCTGACAGCGGCCCATGCCGACGCGGGAAAACGCCTTCGCGCGATTCGCTTCCCGCGCGCCCATTTCGCGTACCACGCGACGCAATTCGCCCGCGGTGATGGCTTCACAGCGGCAGACGATCGCCTCGTCCGGAAGCGCGGCAGCGAAGCGCGCGGGCCACGGGAAAGCGGCCCGCAGGCCGGCGGCGAATCGCGTGAAGCGCGCAAGTTCGGCGCGTAATTGCGTGACGCGCGCGTTGTCGGGCGCGAGCCCCGCATCGTGCAAGGCGGCGAGCGCCGCGAGTTGTCCGGAGCGCTCGGCGGCGTCCGCGCCGCGCACGCGTGCGCCGTCACCCGCGAGATAGACGCCGGGCACGCTGCTGCGGCCATCGCCGTCGATGCGAGCAAGCCATTGCCGCGCGGCCTGATCGAAGACGAATTCGCAGCCCGCGAGATCGGCGAGCTGCGTTTCGGGACGGAGGTGATAGCCGAGCGCGACGGCATCGCAGGCAATATCGAGTTGCGCGCCGTTCGCCGTTTCAACGCGCACGCCGGTGACGCCATGTTCGGCCGTCCCGCCGATGCCAACCGGCGTGATGCCGCGATGCACCGCCATACCCGCGCGACGCAATACGCGCATCAAGCCGATCCCCTTGACGAGCGTCGATGGCATGGCGAGCAGTTGCGGCAATGCGCGAATGCGTTGTGCAAGCGTCGAGGTGTCCAGCACCGCACCGACCGTCGCGCCTGCTTTGACGTATTGCGCGGCGACGAGATAGAGCAGCGGTCCCGTGCCCATCAGCACCGTGCGCGCGCCGATTGCACAGCCTTGCGACTTCAGCGCGACCTGCGCGCCGCCGAGGCTATACGTGCCTGCGTGATGCCAGCCCGGCACCGGCATGAGGCGGTCGGTGGCGCCGCTGCACACGATGAGCGCGTCGAAGTCGAGCTTGCGATAACGCGTGCCGCTGACGATGTGCACCACGTTCGGTTCGATGTTCCACACGAGCGTCTCGGGCAGATAGTCGATCTGCGCGCGCAAGCCGTCGAACGTGCGATGCAGCGACTGAGCGCGGACGGCTTCGCTGCCATAAAGCGTTTCATACGAGCGCGAAAACCCGTCGGGCTGCCGCCGATAAATCTGCCCGCCGTCGCGCCGTCCTTCATCGACCACGGTCGGACGCAAGCCCGCGCGCACGAGCGCTTCGGCTGCGCGCACGCCCGCCGGTCCGCCGCCGATGACCACGACCTTCAAACGCTCGCGCGCGGCCATACACCCTCCTTCGTCTGACCGATGCGTGTGACGATCGACATGCCTTCTTCAACCGGCGTCGTGCAGGCGCGCAGGCGTTCGCCGCTCGCGGTCCAAACCCAGCAATCCTGGCACGCGCCCATCAGGCAGAAACCGGCGCGGCGGCCATCGCCGAACTCGGAATCGCGCAAGGTGTCTTGCGCCGTCAGCAGCGCGACCATCAGCGTGTCGCCTTCCTTGGCCTGTGCGATGCTGCCGTCGATAACGATGGTCACCGTTTTGCGCCCCGTCTCCGCCACTCTCACGAAACGTGCGTTCATGCAGCCACCGCGTTGTCTTGTGTCTGCATGCGCGTGAGGTCGTCGGCCGAGCGGTGGCACAGAATGGCGGCGCCCGAAGGCAAGGTCTTGACCGATGGCGGTGTCACGTTGCACTTGCCGTCGATGCGCACCGTGCAACGCGCACGGAAGCTGCACAACGCATCCACGCCGCTATCCGAGCCGAGCACGGGCAAGGCAGTCAGCGTCGATGCGCGCCGCTCGTCGAGCCAGCCCGGTTGCAGCGCAGGCACCGAATCGACGAGCAGACCCGTGTACGGGTGATACGGCGGATGCGAAAGCGACTCGCGCTGGCCCGCTTCGACACACTGGCCCGCATACAGCACGATGACTTCGTCGCAGATGGCCCGCACCGTCGAGATGTCGTGGCTGATGAACATGAGCGAGACGCCGAGTTCGCGGCGCAATTCCGCGAGCAAATCGAGAATGGCCGCGCCGACCACCGTATCGAGCGCGGACGTGACTTCGTCGCAGAGAATGAGCGCGGGGTCGGCGGCGAGCGCGCGCGCCAGATTCACGCGCTGCTTCTGTCCGCCCGACAAACCGCCCGGCTGGCGCTTCGCAATCGCTGCGGGCAGCTTCACCAGATCGAGCAGTTCCAGCATGCGCTTCCGTGCCGCCGCACCGCGCAGGCCGTGATAGAAGTTCATCGGCCGCGCGAGAATATCGGCGATGGTACGGCTCGGGTTGAGCGCGGTATCGGCGTTCTGGAACACGATCTGCACGCGCCGGTATTGTTCGAGCGTACGTTCGGAGAGCTTGGCCGGCAGCGGCTTGCCGTCGAGCAGCACGTCGCCGCGCGCCCGGTCCACCAGACCCGCGACCACGCGTGCAAGCGTCGTCTTGCCCGATCCCGATTCGCCGATCACACCGAGCGTGCTGCCACGCGCGATCTTCAGGCTCACGTCGTCGAGCACGCGCACGGCGGGCACGCCGTTCGCATCGACACGGCCATAACCCGCGCTCAGGCGGCGAATTTCCAGCAACGGCTTTTCGCCCTGACTGGTGAGCGGCGAGAGTTCGGCGAGCAGCGCATCGGGGCGCCGCACCGCGCCGAGCAACTGGCGCGTGTAATCGTCGGCGGGAGCGTCGAGCACTTGCGCGGTCGCGCCGTTCTCGCGCACGCGTCCGCCGTTCAGCACGACGATGCGGTCCGCCATCTGCGCCACCACGGCGAGGTCGTGCGATACGTACACCGCCGTCGTGCCGAGTTCGCGCACCACGCGCTTGAATGCGGCGAGGACTTCGATCTGCGTGGTCACATCGAGCGCGGTGGTCGGTTCGTCGAACACGACGACGGCGGGATCGGTGATCAGCGCCATCGCGGCCATCAACCGCTGCAACTGCCCGCCCGAGACCTGATGCGGATACCGGTCGCCAATGCTTTCCGGATTCGGCAACGCGAGCGCGCGGAACAACGCGACCGCCTTCTCGCGCGCCGCCGCGGCGGACATGAGTTTGTGCAGCAACGCGGGCTCGGTCACCTGATCCATGATCGTGCGTGCCGGATTGAACCCCGCCGACGCGCTCTGGGCCACATAAGCCACCGTGCGCGAGCGCAGCGCGCGACGGCCCTTTTCACTCAGTTCGAGCACTTCGGTGTCGCCGATCTTGACGGAACCGCCCGCAATCGCGCAGCCGGTGCGCGCATGGCCGAGCAGCGCCAGCGCAATCGTCGTCTTGCCCGAGCCCGACTCGCCGATCAGCGCGAGCACTTCGCCCTTCTTCACGACGAAGTCCACGCCTTTCACGATCTCGACGACCGGGTCCGGCGCCGCGCCCGCGACCACGCGCAGGCCTTTCACTTCGATCATGTTGGTGGTCATTGCGCGCCTCCGTTGCCGCGCGCACCGTGGCGGCGCAGGCTGTCGATGAGCAGATTCACGCCGACCGTCAGCGTGGCGATGGCGACCGCCGGCATGAGCACGGCCGGCGCGCCTTCCGCCAGACCGCCGATGTTCTCGCGCACGAGCGAACCCCAGTCCGCGTTCGGCGGCTGGACACCGAGGCCGAGAAAGCTCAGGCCCGACAGCAGCAACACGATGAACACGAAGCGCAGACCGAAGTCGGCGAGCATCGGGTGGATCATGTTCGGCAGCACTTCGACGCGAGCGATATAGAACAGCTTCTCGCCGCGCGCTCTTGCCACCTGCACGTATTCAAGCGTCATGATGTTGACCGCGAGCGAGCGCGAAATGCGGAACGCGCCGGGAATGTAGGCGAGCGCGGCGACCATCGTCAGCATGGGAATCGACGAGCCGAACGCGGCGATCACCACCAGCGCGAGCACCTTGCTCGGAATGGAGATGAGCGCATCGAAGAAGCGGCTCAGGATTTCATCGACCCAGCGGCCAGACACAGCCGCGATCAGACCGAAGAACGTGCCGATGAAACTCGCGAGCAGCGTCGCCGCGAGCGCGAGGCCCACCGTGTACTGCGTGCCGTACAGCACGCGGGACAGCATGTCGCGGCCGAGATAATCGGTGCCGAGCCAGTGCGCCGCGCTATAGCTGCCGAAGATGTCGATGGAAGTCATCGCGCCGCCTTTGTACGGCGCGACGAGCGGAGCCAGGAACGCGACCGCGAGCCAGAACACGACGATGAAAAGACCGATCAAGCCGAGCAGCGAGAAGCGTCCGGCGAGACGCCGCAGCGGGCCGCGCTTCTGCACGATGACCGGCGCTTCGGCCACGTCCGGTATTCCGGGCTCCGGCTCGTACATGACCTGCGAGGCGTGTGGCACGTGAGGTGTCGAGGGACGATTCATCGTTGACGCAGCCGTGGGTTGGATACGATCTGGGCCAGGTCGGCAATCAGCACGAGCGCGAGATACGCCGCGCAGAACACCATGACGCAGCCCTGCACGAGCGGCATGTCGCGGTTGGTGACGGCATCGACCATGAGGCTTGCAAGACCGGGATAGTTAAAAATCGATTCGACGATCACCACGCCGCCGAAGAGATACGAGAGACTCAGCGCCACCGCGTTCGCAATCGGGCCGATGGTGTTGGGCAAGACGTGCCGCAACACCACGCGCATCGGCGATGCGCCCTTTAGACGCGCCATCTCCACGTAAGACGCGTTGAGCTGATCCAGCACCGCCGCGCGCGTCATGCGTGCCATTTGCGCGACGATCACGCAGCAGAGCGTCATCACTGGCATCGCGTAGACCCGCAAGAGCGCGCCGAACGACGACACATCCGAGAGATACGAGAGCGCTGGCAGCCAGCGCAGCTTCACCGCGAAGATCAGGACGGCGATGGTCGCGACGAGAAACTCGGGCACGGCCACGGTCGAAAGCGTCAGCACGTTGAGCGCGCGGTCGAGCAGCGAGCCGCGAAACATGGCCGATACGATGCCGATGAAGAGCGCCACCGGCACCGAAACCAGCGCGGTCAAACCGGCCAGCACGAGCGAATTCGGCAGACGCGAGGCGATCAGCTGACTCACCGGGAGATTGTTCGACAGCGACGTGCCGAAGTTGCCCGAGACCACATGCACGAGCCATTGCACGTAGCGTTGCAGCGCGGGCTGATCGAGCCCGTACTCGTGACGCAGGGCCGTGACCTGCTCGGGCGTGGCCGCCTGGCCGAGCGCCTGCTGTGCGGCATCGCCGGGCAAGAGACCCGTGATGCCGAACACCACCGCCGAGACGATCAGCAAGGTCAGCAACGCGAGGCCGATGCGCGTGGCGACGAGTCGTTGCGCATGAACTTTCATCGGAAATCGCCTCCGGTTTGAGGTTCGCGCGCCGTCCGTTGAGGGCGCGCGATGTCGCTTGAGACGCAGCGTGCTTTACGCCGTGAGCCAGACCTTTTCCGCGAACATGAAGCCGCCGAGACCGGCGAGCGGAATCGAGCCGAGGCCCTTGAGCTTCGCGGTGTGGGCATCGAGGGAACTTTGGAACATCGGAATGCCAATGCCGCCGTCCTCGTGCACGAGCTGTTGCATGTCGCCGTAGATCTTCTTGCGCTTGGCGTCGTCCGGCTCGCCGCGCGCGGCCACCAGCATCTGGTCGAACTGCGGGTTTTTCCAGTTGGCTTCGTTCCACGGTGCATCGGACTTGAAGAACTGCGTGAAGAGCACATCCGCGCTCGGGCGTGCGTTGATGTTGCCGTAGCCGAGCGGATGCTTCATCCAGTGATTCGACCAATAGCCGTCGGCGGGCACGCGCACCACTTGCAGATTCAGGCCCGCTTGCGGCGCGACCTGTTGCAAGAGCACGGCCATTTCGACCGAACCCTCAGCCGCCGGCGATGCGTACAGTTGCACCGGCGCGCTGCCGAGCTTCGCCTTCTGGAAGTAGAACTTGGCCTTGTCCGGATCGAACTTGCGTTGCGGCAGACCGGCCATGTAGTACTTGTTGGTCGGATCGATCGGCTGGTCGTTGCCGATTGCGCCATAGCCGCGAAACACGGTCTGGCGAATCTGGTCGCGATCCATCAAGTGCATCATGCCGCGCCGGAAATCGCTCGTGCCCGTGATGCCGCCGTCGTCGCGCACGATCAGGTCGGTGTATTGACCCGTCTTCGTTTCCAGCACGTTGAAGCCTTGCGTGCCCTTGATGCGGTCCGTCGAGCGCGCGCTCACGGCGTTGATCAGTTGCACGTCGCCGGACAGAAGCGCGTTGACGCGCGCGGATTCATCGGCGATACCGATCAGCTCCACTTCGTCCAGATGCGGCAGGCCCGGCTTCCAGTACTTCTCGTTGCGCACGCCGACCGTACGCACGCCCGGCGTGAATTCCTTGACCTTGAACGGACCCGTGCCGATCGCCGTCTTGAAGTCGGTGGTGCCGTCCTTGATGATGAGGAAGTGCGAATCCGCGAGAATCACGGGCAGGTCGGCGTTCGCGCCGGCGAGCGTGATGGTCACTTCGTTCGGGCCGGTGGCCTTCACGTCCTTGAACTGGTCGGCAATGGTCTTGGCCTTCGAGCCGACCGCTGCATCCTTGTGACGCATCAGCGAATAGATCACGTCCTGCGGCGCGAGCGACTTGCCGTCGTGGAACTGCACGCCGCTTCTAAGCTTCACGACCCACACGGTCGCGTCTTTCGTTTCGAGCGATTCAGCCAGCGACATCTGCGCGCCGAGATGCGAATCCAGTTCGGTCAGGCCGTTGTAGATCATGAAGCCGCGCACGTAGTCGGTGCCGAGCGCGCCCTTGGCGGGGTCGAGCGTATCGGCGGACGAAGACGATTGCGTCGCCACGCGAATCCGTCCGCCCTGCTTCGGCTTTTCCTGCGCAAATGCGGCGCCGCTCACGGAAAGCAGGCCCGTGCCGGTGACGGACAGCAAGCCGCCCGCGGTCAGCGCGCGCAGCACGCTACGGCGCGACGCGCCTTTTTTCGTCAGTTCGTCGAGCCGGATACCGGCATGGTCGACTGCATCAGGCGATTGATCGATGCTCATGAACTTCTCCGCGTGAGATTGGGGCTGAATGAATCGCCGGCTCGGTTGTTTCCGGCTGGCTGTATTTGCTTCGATGCTTCGATGCTTCAATAGAAAACGTCTTTGATCGAGTAGTACGCACCGACCAACGGCAGGAACCACGGCTTGCCCGTGTGACCCGGAATGGCGGGCCAGTCGAAATCGCGCCACGGATTGGCGTCGGCCTTGCCGTTCATCACGTCGGCCATGACCTGGCCCATGTGCGTGGACATCTGCGTGCCGTGGCCGCTGTAGCCCATCGAAAAGTAGATGCCGTCGTGCTGCCCGGCGCGCGGCAGACGGTCCGCGGTGATATCGACGAGACCGCCCCAGCAATAGTCGATGCCTACGCTCGCGAGACTCGGGAACATCTGCGCGAGGTTGTCCTGCAGGATGCGGCCGCTCTTCGCATCCGAAGGTCTTTCGGATGCCGTGAAGCGCGCGCGTCCGCCGAACAGCAAACGCGCATCCGGCGTCACGCGAAAATAGTTATGCATGAGGCGGCTCGTGGTGTAGGAGCGGCGCTTGGGCAAGATGCGCGCGAGCTCTTCTGCCGGCAGCGGCGCGGTCACGATGATGAACGAGCCCACCGGCGCGAGCCTGCGTCTGTACCATGAGAACGGACCGTGCTTGGAAGGACCGGTCGCGATCAACACTTGCTTTGCGCTCACCGCGCCGCGCGCCGTATCGACTCGAAATCCGCCGTCTTCCTTCGTGATGCCGCGCACTTCCGCATGTTCGAAAAGCTTCGCGCCTTGCCGCACGGCGGCGTTCGCAAGACCCGCCGCGAACTTGCCCATATGCATCTGGCCACCATGACGTTGCAGCAAGCCGCCATGAAAACTGTCCGACTGCACTTCGCCGCGAACCTGTTCGCGAGTCAGCACGTCGATATCGGGATCGACTTCGCGGCGAATGAGTTCGGCGGTCCGTTCGATATGCGCGAGATGATGCGGCTTCGACGCGAGCTTGAGCTTGCCCGTCGAAACATAATCGCAATCGATACCTTCCTCGCGAATCAAACGCTCGACGGTATCGACGGCGGCCGCATACGCGCGATAACAGCCCTGCGCACGCTCGACGCCCAGTTGCGAGCGCAACGCCGCATAGTCCTGCGCCACGCCGGTGTTGCACTGGCCGCCGTTGCGCCCGGAAGCGCCGCCGCCCATTTTCCCCGCATCGAACACGGCGACGCTCGCGCCGCGTTTGGCAAGCGCCAGCGCCGCCGACAGACCGGTGAAGCCGCCGCCGATCACCGCCACATCGACCCGGCCATCGGCCGGGCCTTCCTGCGCCGCCGTGAAGGCGGGTGCGGTATCGAGCCAGTAGGAGTCGAGTTTCATCGGCGGGTCCGGTGGATGACGATTACAGGCCGAGCTCGGTGGCGAGATCGCCGATGGTGTCGACTTCGTAGTACTCGTAGTACGGCGTGCTCGGCTCGTGGCCGCGCTTGACGAACGCCTTGTGCTTCACGCCCATGTCGTGCGCGGTCATCAGGTCGTAGCGCAGGCTCGACGACACGTGCAGCACGTCTTCGGGGTTGCAGTCGAGCTGTTCGAACATGTACTCGAAGCCTTGCATGCGCGGCTTGTACGACTGCGCCTGCTGTGCCGTGAACACGCGATGGAACGGCGCGCCGAGCTTGTCGACGTTGCTTTGAATCTGGTCGTTCGATGCGTTCGAGAGAATCACTAGCTTGTACTTCGAAGCGAGACGCGACAGACCTTCCGGGACGTCCGGATGCGGGCCCCAGCTCGGCACGGCGAGGTAGTACTTTTCGGCTTCGGCTTCGTTGAACTCGACGTTCATGCGCTGGCACGCACGGCGCACGGCATTGACGATGACATCGCGATACGGCTTCCACGCGCCGAGCACTTCGTCGCGGCGGTATCCGGAAAAGAATGCGACGAACTTTTCAAGCTCGGCGCCCTTCAGACGGTCGCCGTACATCTCGCGGGCCATATCGGCCATGCGGAACTTCGTCAGCGTGCCGTAGCAGTCGAAGGTGATGTACTTAGGCTCGAAATCGATCATGGTGTCAGTCCTATCGGGTAATGAACCGCGCAGGGTTCAGGGGCGAGGGCCAGGAAAAACGCATTTCCTGAAGAAAATTTAATCAGGGCAAAAATACTGATGTCGTTGAATGCGGGTGCTTCGACCATGCAAAACAACTCGTTTCGAGGCATGTCCGCAGCAGCTTATGCGGCGCGCTTTCGACGCACGATCGATCGTTCATTGACCGATGTCGATCAGCACGCTCTTGATGCGAAAATTGGCTTCGAAGGCTTGCCGCCCGAGGTCCTTGCCGATGCCCGAACCCTTGTAGCCGCCGGTGGGAATCACGAAGTCGCTGGTGCGGCCGTAGCGGTTGACCCACACCGTGCCCGCCTCGATGCCGCGCACCATGCGCAGCGCGCGGCCGAGGTCCGCCGTGTGCACGCCGGCGGCGAGGCCATAGTCGGGGTGAGCGGCGAGTGCGAGCGCTTCCTCTTCGCTGTCGAAGGTCTGCAAGGTCAGCACCGGGCCGAAGATTTCGTGGCGCACGGCTTCCGTTTCCTGTGTCACGCCGGTCAGAAGCGTCGGCGCATAGAACGGTCCGGGCGTCGCGGCACGCGGGCGTTCTCCGCCGCAGCGCAGCGCGGCGCCGCTCGCGACGCTGCGTTGTACGATCGCTTCGATTCGCGCGGCTTGCGGCTCGGAGATGATCGGCGGCAAGGTGGTGTCGGCGGCCCAGGTCGGTCCGGCATGCAGTTCGCCGAATACATGTGCAATGCGTTCGGCGAGTTCATCCGCAATCGAACGCTCGACCAGGAGCCGCGATCCCGCGACGCATACCTGGCCCGCGTTGCCGGCGATCGCACCGGCGATACGCCGCGCGACTTCATCGATACGCGGGGCATCCGCGAAGACGATCTGCGGACTCTTGCCGCCCAGTTCCAGCGTCACGGGCTTGGTGCCGGTTTCGGCGCAGGCGGCCATGATCGCGGCGCCCGTGCGTGTCGAACCCGTGAACGTCACCTTGGCGATGCGCGGATGACGCACGAGCGCGTCGCCGGTCGTGCGGCCATCGCCCTGAACGACATTGAAGATGCCTGGCGGCACGCCTGCTTCGAGCGCGAGCCGGGCGAGACGCAGCACCGAGAACGGCGTCATCTCCGAAGGCTTGAGAACCACCGCGTTACCGGCCGCGAGCGCCGGCGCGATCTTCCACGACGCCATCACCAGCGGAAAATTCCACGGTGCGATGGCGCCGATCACGCCATACGGCTCGGTCATGGTCATGCCGAGATGCCGATGATCCGTCGCCGCGACCTCACCGCCGATCTTGTCGGCGAGTTCCGCGTAGAAGCGGATGCCTTCGGCGGTGAACGGCACGTCCCAGTTGAATGCATCGCGCACGGGACGCGTGGAGCCGAGCGCTTCGAGCGGCGCGAGCGTGGCAGCGTCGGCGGCAACGAGATCCGCGAAACGGCGCAGCACGCGGGCCCGCTCGCGCGGCGCGCAGCTTGCCCAGCCGCTCGTGCGCCACGCGGTGTAGGCGTTCTGCACGGCGTGGTCGATCATGGCCGCATCGGCGACTGGAATGGATGCGTACGCGACGCCATCCGAAGGCCGCGTGACGTCGATGCGCGTGATGCCTGCATCGACGAACTCGCCGCCGATGAAGTGGCCGCGCGGCACGGCAATGACGGCGGGATCGAAACGGTCCATGTGCTTGGGCCTTGTATGCGTTGATGTCGTATGAAATCTTAGGTCCGAAGGCCCGGCATAATTCGCTGACAAAATTGCGCAATCGGCATATCGGGCGCGTTCTTGCACGCCTAACCCGTGGTTTTGCATTGCATCAAAAGCGCAACGCTTGATAGGAAGATCGTCCTAGTCATGCGCGTTGTGCGATGTCACAGTCGCGATAACCGTCTACAGAACGCTCAGAACCAGGAGGCCGGCGTGCCCGACTCTAATCAGCACGATGCGATTCGATATCGCGCTTTCACGCCCGACGACATCGCGGCAGGACACGCGTTGTCGAGCGCCGTCCGGTGGCGGCATCGCCCGGACGACTGGCGATTTGCCGCGCAGACCAGCAGCGGCATCGCCGCCGTCGACGCTTCCGGCGCGGTGGTCGGTACGGCGCTCGCGTGGAAGTTCGGTGTGGAGGCCGCGTCCATCGGCATGTTCATCGTATCGCCGGAGCATCAGCAACTCGGCATCGGCCGTGAGCTGATCGAGCGGCACATAGGAGAACTCGGCGCGCGCACGGTCGTCATGCATGCGATCGGTTCCGGGCTCGCGCTATGCGAAACGCTCGGCTTCGAGAAGACCGGCACCATCCATCAGCATCAGGGCGCGGCGTTTCAGCCGCCGCTCGTTTCGCTGCCGCCGGGCGAGCGGCTGCGGCCCATCGGCGCGAACGACACGCCGCGTCTGGTCGATCTCGCCTCGCGTGCAAGCGGGCTGGATCGGAGCGCCGTGCTGCCGCAATTGCTCGATGTCGCAAGCGGTATCGCGCTCGATCGCGACGGCGAGTTGCTCGGCTTCGCATTGTTCCGGCGCTTCGGCGACGGTCATGTGATCGGCCCTGTGGTCGCGCCCGACTCGCCGAATGAAAGCCGCGCGAAAGCGCTCATCAGTTATTGGCTCGCGCTGCATGCAGGTATGTTCGTACGTGTCGATACCCCCGCGAGGCTCGGACTTTCGACATGGCTCGAAGGCCTCGGCTTGCCGCATGTCGACAGCATCGAGCGCGTGGTGCGCAATGGTCCCTTGCCCGTCGATGCCATATCGATCGAATACGCCATCGCCAGTCAGGCGTTAGGTTAGGGCTTGTCATCGCGAGCTTGCCGCTTCCCCGTCCGATGCTTTATATAGTGAGTGGCCGCGTCGTTTGCGAATGGACGCACTCCACGCACCGAACAGTTCGACGGAGCTTCGACATGGTTCGTCTCGTGATGATTCTTCTCGGCGTGGACTATCTGCGCACGCGCTGGCGCGAAGTCATGGTGCTCGGCTTTCTGAGCATCGCGCTGGGCGGAGTCATTTTCGTCGATGCCCTCGACGGCTCGCTGTACTTTCCCATCATCCCGTTCGCGCTCGCCTTGCTGCTCGAAGGACTCGCCACGCTTGCGGTTGCGTGGACCGGCATGGGCGGGCAACGCACGCTGCGCTACGTTAAGAGCGCGGCGTTCTCTTTGTCGGCGCTGCTCGTGCTGATCGGCGGCGAGCGCGGCAACTTCGTGCTGTCGCTCATCTTCGGCACGCTCTTTCTCGTGGATGGCGCGTTGCAGATCGTCTCCGCGCGCGTGGTCCGCTATCGCCGCTGGAAGCTCGCGATGGCAGGCGGCGTGTTCGAGATCGCCATCGCCATTTTCTTCTACCAGCCGTATCCGGATTACTACGCGGGCACGGTGGCTTATTGCGTGGCGTTTGGCCTTTTCTTCGGTGGATGGAACATGCTGCTGCTCGCCTCGCGCGTGCGGCGTCTCGCGCGCAACCCCGCAGCCGATGACGCCGCGGCCGCCGCAGCTGCATCGCAGGCGTCCGTGCAGGCGGCACGCACGCCGGTCGCGGGCGTCGTCTGGGACGGCCCTCCCGGACCCGACGAAGCCGCCTTGACCGTGCATGTATGGACGCCGGTCGGCACCGCGAAGATGCAGCCGCGCAGGCAGTTGATCATCGACCGGTACATTGCCGCCGTCGACCGCAACGGCACCATCTCGACCGGCCATGCCGCGCTCGAAACGCCCGAGGGCGTGTATATCAGCCTGTATCCGGCGGTGGAGATAGACCGCTCGCCGGACGAGTTCTCGCGCCTCTTGCGTGCGACCCGCGATAACGATGTGCCCGGCATGTTTCAACCCGACTACGCGACCGAATCGAAAGCATGGTGCCCGTCGACGCAACAGGTACGCATCCGCAATTACGATCCCGAAAGGCTCGCGCGCTTCTGGCAGGAATATCAGCGCGACACGACCTACAACCTCACGTATCGCAACTGTTCGAGCACCGTGGCGCGCGCGCTCGAAGCGGCCATCGAAGGCGCATCGGCGCGTGTGTGGGGCAAGCGCGGCGGGTGGAATCCGCTCGTGCGCATCATGACGACGCCCGAGCTATGGGTGGCGGCGCAAGTGCGCAAGCGCGCGGCGACCATGGCGTGGACGCCGGGCCTCACGCTCGACTACGCGCGCGCGCTCAGCATGCTGGCCGATCCGCGCCGTTCGGGCTGGGTGAAGATGGCGCGCATTGCGCTGGCGACGATGTATCGATCGCGTCAGCGCTGGCGTGCGGAAGAAGAGGCGGCGCAAGACGCCGCCGCGCAAGCCGGGCAAGTGAAGGAACCGGGCTGAACGCCAACCTTCAAAGCGTCATGCCGCCCGCTACCTCGATCACCGCGCCGTTGACGTAACTGGCTTCGTCGCTTGCGAGGAACGCATAGACATTCGCGACTTCCTCGGGCTTGCCGAGACGGCCGAGCGGCACATCGGCGCGCATCTTTTCTAGCACTTCGGCGGGGATGGTCGCGAGAATCGGGGTATCGACGAAACCGGGTGCAACCGCATTCACGCGGATGCCCTTCGGCCCGAGTTCACGGCTCCACGTTTTCGTGAAACCGATCACGCCGAACTTGGCCGCCGCGTAATTGGTCTGCCCGAAATTGCCGTAGATGCCGACCACCGAACTCGCATTCAGGATCACGCCCGAACCTTGCGCGATCATGCCATCGACCACGGCCTGGCTCGCGTGAAAGACGGCGCGCAGATTCACGTCGATGACATCGTCGAATTGCTTGAGCGTCATTTTCTGCAGGCGTGCGTCACGCGTGATGCCCGCATTGTTCACGAGCACGTCGATGCGCTTGTAGCGGTCGCGCACCGTCGCCACCATCTCGTCGACGCGCTCGCGATCCGACATATCGACGCAAAATGCGCTCGCTTCGGCGCCCGCTTGCCGACATGCTTCGACCACCGCTCCCAGCGCTTCCGCGTTGCGGTCGCATGCCGCGACGATCGCGCCTTCCTGCGCGAACTTGAGTGCCGTGGCCGCGCCGATGCCCTGCGCCGCGCCCGTGATGATCGCTACTTTTCCTTTCAGTCTCATTCGTTCGAACCTTGTTTTAAGGGAAAAATTGAAGTTATTTCGACGGTGAATCGGGCACGCCATACCCCGCCAGAAAGAGATCCACCGCCGCTTCCGCTACCCGCTTCTGCTCGCGCTTGGACAAGGGCGATTGACCCATCGTGACCTGCGGCCAGAACGCGAATCCCTTGACGATGCCATGCAACTGCTGCGCCGCGAACGCCGGGTCCGACGCCACATTCAGGCGGCCATCGGCGGCGGCGGCGCGTATCCATCGCGTCAAGTCTTCTTCGCGCTCGCCAAGCTTGCCGACCATCTCCCGCGCGCGCTCGGGCGAATGAATGCCCTCCGCAATCGCCACTCGCGCAAGCGATAAAAACGCGGCGTCGTTCAACAGATTCAACTTGCGCGCAAGCAGGTCGAGCAACTGCGCACGCAACGGCGATCGAGGGTCGTAGGCAGGAGCGTCGTCGGACTGGCTTGCGGTCCACAACTGATGGAGGATCGCCGCGAACAGCGCGTCCTTGCCGTCGAAATGGTTGTACACCGTTCTCTTCGATACCCCCGCGCGCGCCGCGATGCGGTCCATGCTCGTGGCGTCATAACCCGAGGCGATGAATTCCTCCACCGCCGCGCTCACGATGGCGGCGCGTTTGCGGTCGGTCAGACGAGGTTGGTCAGCGTTCGATTCCATCAGGCAATTTTACACTGAGCGGTTTACTTTCATCTCGAAAATAAACTACACTGGGCAGTCTACTTTCCTGCTGCACCAACCGGATGCCATTTGCCATGACGTCGATTACCGCCTCGATCAGCCGCGCGCTCGGACTCACCGCAGCCAGGCGCGGACGCGAACTGTCGCATACGTCGCCGCAGCACGACGGCGAGCGCTTTCGCAATGTCAAGCCGCGTCCGGTCGAGGGCATGGGCAAGACCTTGCGCATCATGTGGAACATGATCGTCAACAAGCCGCGCGGCACCGCGCCCGTAGAGCCGCCGGCCGTGCTGACACTGACGCGCGCGCAACTCGATGCCGCGCCGGACCGCAGCCTCTTTCGCCTCGGCCACTCCACGCTGCTCTTCAAACTGCGCGGCGAGTTTTGGTTGACCGATCCGGTGTTCGGCGAGCGCGCATCGCCGTTCCGCAATGTCGGGCCGAAGCGTTTTCATGCGCCGCCCATCGCGCTTGCCGACCTGCCGCCGTTGCGCGGCGTGATCCTTTCACACGATCACTACGACCATCTCGACCGCGAGACCGTGCTTGCGCTCGCCGCGACGACGGACGTGTTTCTGACGCCGCTCGGCGTGGGCGACAGGCTGATCGAATGGGGCATCGACGCGAGCAAGGTGCGCCAGCTCGACTGGTGGCAAAGCGTGGAGCTAGACGGCCTCGCATTCACCGCGACGCCCGCTCAGCACTTTTCCGGCCGCAGTCTCTTCGATGGCAACAGCACGTTGTGGGCGTCGTGGGTGATCGTCGATGACGCCTTGCGCGTGTTCTTCAGCGGCGATACCGGCTATTTCGAAGGATTTCGGACCATCGGCGAGCGGCTCGGACCGTTCGATGTCGCGTTCATCGAAACCGGCGCCTACGATGCGCAATGGCCCTACGTGCACATGCAGCCCGAGGAGACCGTCCAGGCGCACGTGGACTTGCGCGGCCGCTGGCTCGTGCCCATTCACAACGGCACGTTCGATCTGGCGATGCATCGCTGGCAGGAACCGTTCGAGCGCGTGACTGGGCTCGCGCTTGCACGGGGTATCGCGCTGGCGACGCCGCGCATGGGCGAGCGGCTGAATCTGGTCGAGCCGCATCGCGGTGAGAAATGGTGGCGCGAAGTGCCGGAAGTCGAGACGGTGAAGACAGGATGGCGGTGGTGCGCGGGACGCGAGTCTTCGTAATGCTTGTTGCCGCAGCGGTTGTCGCTTCGCATGGCTTTGAAGCGCATCTGTCCTAAAAGGAATAAGGCCAGGATATCACTCCCGGCCTTTGCGCTTACTGCGCCATCGCGCCCGAAGCCGCGTGATCCTTGCTCATCTTGTCGTGCTTCTTCATCTTGTCGCCCTTGCCCATCGAGTCATGCGACATCGCGTCCTTGCTCATGGAATCGTGAGACATGCTGTCCTTGCTCATCGAGCCCTGCGCCATCGTATCGCTTGCCTGCGCGTATGCGGCCGTCGTGCCGATTGCAAGGACCGCGGTGAAAACTGCCGTCATCAATTGCTTCATGCTACTTCTCCTTGAGTGAGTGAGGTTGAGTCTTTTGCTCCGGCCAAAGCCGGATTTCAACGAGCGGCGATCATGAACCGCCGAACCAGTTGTAGCCCTGGTCGACCCAATAGCCGCCGGGATACGTGTTCGTGACGAAGATCTCGACGATATGCTTCGGGTTCTTGTAGCCGAGCTTGGTCGGCATGCGAAGCTTCATCGGATAACCGTATTTCGCCGGCAAGCGTTCGCCGTCGTAATCGAAAGTGAGCAGTGTCTGCGGATGCAGCGCCGTCGGCATGTCGATGCTCTCGTAGTAGTCGTCCGCGCAACGAAAACCGACGTACTTCGCCGTTGTATCCGCGCCGGCGCGACGCAGGAACTCCGAGAACGGCGTGCCGCCCCAACGTCCTACGGCGCTCCAGCCTTCCACGCAGATATGACGCGTGATCTGTTCGGCATGCGGCAGCGCGTAAAGCTGCGGCAAAGTCCATACGCGCTGCCCCGCCACGAGCCCGCTCACCTTCAGCCGATAGTCGCTGCCATTCACGCTCGGTACGTCGTCGATTCCGTAGAACGCGTTGAATGGAAACGGCCGCGTGATTTGCGCTTCCGTGTAGGTCGGTGCGAGCCGCGCGGGATCGAATAGCGCGCCTTGCACGCGGTCGTTGAGCCGCGATACCGCAGTCAGGAATGTGTTCACCGAGTCGTCGTCGGTGATCGAGCAGCCGGTGAGCATCGCCAGTCCGCCGAGCGACAACAGGCGCTTGCCGAAAAGACGCCGCGACGGCATATCGAGTTCGCGCCGCGCATCCGCGAGAATCGATGCGCGATCGAGCGTCATGATGCTTCTGTCCTTGGGTTTCATCGTGGAGTCTCGTATCGGTTCAACGGCCGCGCAGCATGGTCAGAAGCGAACGCGGCACGAGTGCGACCATCGCCACATGGACGACGATGAACGCCGCCATCACCGCCATCGCGCAGAAATGGACGACGCGCGCCCGGTCATAACCGCCCATGAGTTCGCGCAGCAGCGGAAACTGCACCGACTTCCAGATCGCGAGCCCTGAGAGCACGAGCACCATCAGATCGATCACGACGACGAGATACGCGAGCTTCTGCACCGCGTTGTACTGGCGCAAGTCGCCATGCGAGAGCTTGCCGGTGAGCGCCGCGACCAGGTCACGCCATACGGCGCGTGGCGACACTGGGAAGAACCTGGCGAGGAAACGGCCGCTCGCGAGATTGAGTATCAGATAGAAGATGCCGTTGAAGAACAGCAGCCACATGGCCGCGAAATGCCATTGCAACGCGCCACCGAGCCAGCCGCCAAGGGTGATCGATGGCGGAATGACGAAGCCGGGAAAGACGGGCGATGCGTCGTAGATGCGCCATCCCGAGAACAGCATGATGAAAGCGGCAAAGGCATTGAGCCAGTGCGAGACGCGCAGCCAGAGCGGATGCACGAGTTCAGAAGGCTGATCGACAAGAGTGGTTTGCATGATCGTTCGAGGCGTAACGCGGTTGTGTTCCGAGTAATTCGCCGCCAACGCGCCGCCGGTTACAGCGACACAGGATTTTTATCGATGCAAAGAAACTGTAACCACGGGACGCGTTGCAACGAACTACCCAGGTCGACCCTTCCACTACATGATGATGACGATGAACACCGACGGCACGTTGCACGCAATCAGCGCCAATGTTGCGACGCATCTTGGCTTCGGCTATTCTGGATCGACCGATCCAGAACGTGAACGTGACCGCGCGGCCACGCAGCGCAATGCGGAATCGCCCATTCGTCGCCTCGTCAACACAGGACCCATCTTGCATGACGCGGAACACCGCCTGAAGGCTCTGTTCGTGCTCGGCCTGGACGGCGAGCAGACTGCCTACCGCGAATTCCTGCAGGCGCTGACGCGGCATTTGCGGGCTTATCTGCGCAAACGTATTCCGCAGCATCGCGAAGATGTCGAAGACCTCGTGCAGGAAATCCTGCTCGCCGTGCACAATGCGCGGCATACGTATCGGCCGGACGAACCGCTCACGGCGTGGGTGCATGCCATTGCCCGCTACAAGCTGACCGACTTCTTCCGCTCGCGCTCGCGTCACGAATCGCTGAACGACCCGCTCGACAACCATACCGACCTCTTCGCGCTCAGCGACGACGAACCCGCGCGCGCGCGTCACGACATCGGCAAGTTGCTCGAACATCTTCCTGACAAACAGCGCTTGCCTATCGTTCATGTCAAGCTCGAAGGCCTTTCCGTCACCGAAACGGCGCGCATCACGGGGCTGTCCGAGTCGGCGGTGAAGGTGGGCGTGCATCGCGGCCTGAAGGCACTTGCCGCGCGCATCCGGGGTATCCGATGAAAACCGATGACCTGATCGATCTCCTCTCGAATGGCGCGACGCGCGTCGATCGCGCGGCCATTGCACGACGCTTCGGCGAGGCGTTGCCGCTCGGTGTGCTCGGCTCCGTCGTGTTGATGCTGATGGTCTATGGAATGCGGCCCGACTTGCGCAGCGTCGCGGGCACCGCGATGTTCTGGGCGAAGATCGCATTTCCCTCGTGCGTCGGCATCGGCGCGTTGCTCGCCGTGACGCGGCTCGGCAGGCCGGGTGCGCGCGCGGGTCATGCGTGGGCGCTCGTGGTGCTGCCTTTCGTCGTCGTCTGGGTTGCCGGGGCGTTCGTCCTTGCGGCCGCGCTTCCCGTGGACCGCGTGCCGCTCGTTCTTGGGCATTCGTGGCGCAGTTGTCCGTTCAATATCACGCTGCTATCGTTGCCGACGTTTCCGGCCGTGTTTTGGGCCGTCAAGGGGCTTGCACCCACACGTTTGCGGCTCGCTGGGGCGGTCGCGGGCTTACTCGCAAGCTCGCTCGCCACGCTGGCGTATTGCCTGCATTGCCCGGAGATGAGCCCCGCGTTCTGGAGCGTGTGGTATGCCATCGGCATGCTCATGCCTGCCGCTATCGGCGCATGGCTCGGGCCGCGCCTGCTGCGCTGGTGATCGGACGTTGGGGCTTGCTCGCCGCGCTCGCCCTGCTTTCGCGCGTGCGTGAATGAAGCGCCGGTCATTCCAAGCCATCTTTCGTTTCGATCGAAAGATCCGCAACCGGCAAGTTGGTGCAAGCAGGCAAATAGGTCAAGCGCTTTGCGCTATGCTGACGGACCATTCATCGCGAGGATCGACTATGAAAACGGCGTTCACGGCGGCATGTCTGGCAATGGCGGCCATGCCGCTCGTTTGTTCCGCACAGACCAGTTGCGACTCGAAGCGCGCCTCGATCGAAGAGGAAATTACCTATGCGCGTGCGCATGGCAATGCGAGTCGTATCGATGGCCTGGAGACCGCACTTGGCAAACTGAACGCCAATTGCACGGAAGCGTCCTTACGCAACGAGAGCCAGCGCAAGGTCGCATCCGCGCAAAAGAAGCTCGCCGAACGCGAGCACGATCTGCAGAAAGCGAAGACCGAAGGCAAGAGCGCGAAGAAGATCGCGGAGCGCCAGCGCAAGGTGGACGAAGCGCACGCGGAACTCGCGCGTGCGCAGACCGAAGCGGCGCCTTGAAACTTCAGCGCGAGGAAACGAGTTTCCCGATCACCGCCAGCAGCGAGACCGAGCCCTTGCGGACACGCTCCACCGGGCCTTCGAAGTCGATCCAGCCTTCGTTGAAGCCGTCGAGCATGCGCATGCGCGGCGTGGGATGCCGCATGCCCTGACTCACGAATAACGCTTCCCACTGTTCGCGCGGCACGGCTTGCGCGCGCACCGGCTTACCGAGCGTCTGCGCGAACGCCGCTGCGATATCGTTTGGGCGGACGCGTTGCGGGCCTTCGAGTTCGACATACCGCACGCCACTCCATTCCTCTTGGAGCAAGGCGGCGGCGGTGCGGCCGACGTCTTCCGTGGCGATCATCGGGATGGCGCGATCGAGCGGCTGCAGGAACGAATGGACGATGCCCTCGTTGCGCGCCGTATCGACGTCCCATTCGCTGTTTTCCATGAACCAGCCCGGACGCAGAAAGGTCACGGGAATATCCTGTTCGCTCAACGCTTCTTCCATCAGCGTGCGTTGCGAGAGCAGATTGCTTTCTTTCGCCTGCGCACCGATGGTCGACAGACAAACGATCTTCTTCGGCTTCGCAAGCGCGATAGCGGCGACGACCGCATCGATCACTTCGCACGCGCTCGCAAAACCGGGCGCCGGATCGAAATCCGAGGGCGGAAGAATGAACACGCCCGTCGCGCCTTCGAACGCATGCGCAAGCGCTCGCGCATCCGTCATGTCGGCGAGCGCCACCTTGCAGCCGCGCGCCTTCCACGCGTCGCCCTTCTTCGCATCGCGCACGACCGCGCGGACCGTCTGACCCGCGTCGAGCAATGCCTTGGCGAGCGCGCCGCCTACCTTTCCGCTGATTCCCGTGATGACGTACATGATCGACTCTCCGTGTTCGTTATGAAACGATGAGTCGAATGGTAGAGCGCGTATTCGATGCGAAAAATGGCTTTGAGGTTATTGGATTGATGACGCCGCGTTATATCCGCCGTTCAGCCTTCGCTACCCGCCTTCACCCGCTTGCGCGCAGGCGCGTTCTTCTTGAGCTTGGTCTGGTTATAAGCGATAGCCGCGCGCACGAGCGCCTTCAAAGCGCGGGCATCGACCTTGTCGCCTTCGAGATAGTCGATGGCGCGTCGCGCGTTTCCTTCGAGGCCCGCGTTGAAGAGCTGGTCCGGATCGGCAATACCCGCGCCGTGCGCGAAGGTCAGCTTCACCTTGCCCTTGTGTGCGTTGGCCACCGCGATCATGCCGTCGCACGACCAGACCGGGCTGCCCATCCACTTCCATTCCTCGATGATGCGCGGGTCCGCCGAGAGAACCACGCGGCGAATGTCCGCGAACGTCTCGCCGCGCCAGTCGGTGATTCCCGCGATCAATTCGTCGATTTGTTCCGATGCATTCATGAGCGCTCCGGGTCTTCTTTTCATGCACCGAGTGATGGTACTGCACAGGGTCCCGCCGTCCCGCGAATCCGCGCAAGCGCCACGAAAAAACGCCTCGGCGGTCTTTCGACTCGCAGAGGCGTCTTCTACTCTCAGGTCATGCACGAAGCACCCGCCGATGCCGCCAAGCAAATCAGGACGAAACCGACTGGCCGCGTGCGACGCGTTCGCGTGCCGACGCCGCCGAACGCGAGCGCGCCGTGCGTTTGCGCAGCCAGATCATCAGGCCAGTCGCGCTGAGGATCGCCACCATGACGCCGACGCAGCTGATGAGCACGCGTCCGGTCACGCCAATGATGCGTCCCGAATGCAACGGAAACTGCGCCTGCATGAAGATGTCGCCGGCCGACCCGCGTCCGGGAATCGACGATCCGGCGAGCTTGCCGGTGTAGCCGTTGTAGTAAAGCCAGGCGTTGCCGAGACCGCCGTCGCCGTGATCGTTGCCCGGAGCGAAGAAGCCGACGCCGTAAGCTTGCATCGCCGGAAGGTAATACAGCGCGCCGGGCGGTGCGGCGATATCGAGGCGCTTTGCATCCGCGACGGCGGTCGCGAGGACGCTTTCGGCCGGCAACGCCGTGCTGCCCTTGGGCGCCGCGCGCGTGAGTTCCGGGTTATCGAACATGGTCGGCGCGAGCGGCGAGAGGCGCGAGACGAGCGGACGCACGACCGGATCGCCGAGATTCATCGATATCGAAGTGATAGCGACCATCAGCAGCAATCCCCAGATCCAGACGCCGCCCGACCGATGCAGATCGAACGTGAGCGCATAACCGCCGCGCCTGAAGCGAAACGCGAAGGACTTGCGCCATGCCTTGACGCTCGGAAACGACAGCACGAGCGCGATGCCGCTGTCGAAAAACCACAAAATCCCGACGATACCGAGCAGCCACGTTCCCGTATCGATGCCGCCGAGCACCGGCAGATGCAGCGTGTAATGCAGTTTGTAGAGGAACGGCATCAGATCGATACGCGCCAGCGACACCGTGCCCCACAGCCGCTTGCCCTGAATGACGCCCGTTGCCGGATCGACCGCGACCTGACTGTAATCGACATCGAATGGCGCACCCGTTGCCGGGTTCGTGCGCGGCGTGACGAGCATCTGCAGCGTGTGGCCGGGTTCGGCGCCGAGTTGCAGATACGTCACCTGAACGCGCGGATCGGCGGCTTCGACCTTATGCGCGAGTTCGAGCGCCGGCAACGCGGCGCCTTCCGTGCGCGCGTGAAACAACGCCGGATTGAGCCACGCGTCGATTTCGTGATCCCACGCGATCACCGCGCCCGTGAGACCGGACACGAACAAGAAGAGCGCTGTCGCGACGCCGAGCCATCGATGGAGCCGAACCAGAACGGGCCGCACGTCAGCACGCCTTCGGAAGATCATTCAACGCAATTGCCAACATGCCAGCGACGCTCGTCAAATAAGAATGGTTCGCATTCTACGGGTCGCGCAGGGTATCGATCAAGGTTTTTGTAAGCTGTTGTTGCATTCAGCATGGGCTTGTTTGCACTTGATGAGGTCATCGGCTACGCAGCACGAACAGCGCGAGCGCATCCGCATGAACTAGAATCCGCGCAGCACGAACCCACTTTTCCAGCGCATTTCTCAATGAACGAGCCTTTCGACGAAGCCGCGCGCGATGCCGTTTATCGCGCAATCCACGAACGGCGCGACATGCGCCACTTCACGCGCGAACCGGTCGCGCAAGACGCGTTGAAGCGTATCGTCGATGCCGCGCTGTGTGCGCCGAGCGTCGGTTTCATGCAGCCTTGGCGCATGCTGCGCATCACATGCGATGCAACGCGCGAAGCGCTTCACGCTATCGTCGAACGGGAACGTGTCGCCACCGCCGATGCCCTCGGCGAGCGTCGCGACGCTTTCATGGCGCTCAAGGTGGAAGGCATGCGCGAGTGCGCGGAAATCATCGTGATGGCGCTCATGGACGGACGCGAGGCGCACGTCTTCGGCCGGCGCACTTTGCCGCAAATGGATCTCGCGTCGGTGGCGTGCGCCATCCAGAACATGTGGCTTGCGGCGCGCGTGGAAGGCATCGGCATGGGATGGGTCTCTATCTTCGATCCCGACGACGTCGCCGACCTGCTCGGCATGCCGGAAGGCGCGCAGCCGGTCGCGATTCTCTGCTTGGGACATGTCGAGCGCTTTTACGACGAACCCATGCTCGAAACCGAAGGCTGGGCCAAGCGCCGTACCCGCGAGGAATGCGTGTTCGAGAACCGCTGGCCGGCGGCATCGGATCAAAGCTGATGCCTGGACCGCGCGTTGCGCACTACAAGTGACGCGGCGGCGCGGTGATCCTTCACATCAATCGAGTGAGTTTGGCGGCGATTGGCGAACGATTGGCGCATCCGTCGGACGGCATCGCGCGTACCAATCTGACACGCGGTGGTCCGATGCACGTTGTCCGCCATTTTGCCAGACGATTCGAGGAGGATCACGCTCTCATGCTCCGCTACGCAGACCGCATTACGTTTATTGGCGCGGGTGTCATCGTGCTGTCCTTGCTGGCCGTCAACCTGCTGCCCAAGCAGGACCGACGCAGCGACGACAGGACGAACATGATGTCGCGCGACCGCGGCGCAGTCGTGCGCGGCAGCGTGCGCGAGGAAGCGCCGGAGCCTGCAAAGGCGCCTGTCGTAGCCGTCGCCGATGCGCGTCCCCAGACCGAAACCGCGACCGCAACCGCAACCGCAGCCGAAATTACACGCGATGAACCCGCGCCCAGGCCGGTTGCACAGGCAGAACCGGCGCGCGTGCATCGCGCACAGAAGCGGACATTGGAAACCAGAAAGACTGCGCGCGAAAAGCATCGCGGTAACCATGCCGTCGCGCAAACCCGCGTGGCGCCGCTTGAGGCCGCGGCGGTGCGCGCGCCTGTGCCGCCCGTGCAACGCGCGCCGCTCGAATCCGCAGCCGCGAATACGCTCGATAAACCCGCGCGCGCTCCAGCCACGGATGCGCCCATGCCAGTAGCCGCGAAACCAAGCCCGGTTGCTAACGCGGCCCCGGCTTACGTCGTATCGACTCAGGCGCCGAAAACGCGCGCCGAAGTGCAGGACGAGTTGCGCCGGGCGCGCATGAACGGCAACTTGCCTCGCTTCGGCAATCCCGATCCTTACGGTCCCGGCGGCACGCCGAGCGCGACGGCGCCCTAACCGGCGTCAGCGCTTTTCGACTTCGATGGCCTTTGCATAACCCGTCAGTTCGAGATAGCCGCGCCCCCGTTGAGCGGGCGCGGCGCCTGTTCCTGTCAGCGTTACCGCGCCCTCCCAGTAAAGCGAGCCGGTGGAATCGCGCGAGTCGAGTTCCTGATCGTCGATGAGCGGCGCAAGCTGCCATTGCAGCGCGCCAACGTGCACCTTCATCGCCACCGGATACGTCGTGCCCGTGCGCGGCGAGCGCCATTGACGTTGCGGCGTGAAGTCGACATCGGCGGGGCCGTATTGCGTCGCGTGTCCGGCGGCATCGCGTAATGCGGCATGCGCCCAGATCGCGTGGCCGTCGCGGCTGCGCACCTTGAAGGCCATGAGTGCGGAGCCGTCGTCGAGATTCGCGCCGAGCCAGTCCCAGCCGGATGCATCCGACGAAAGCAGCGTGCTCGACCATTCGTGATCGAGCCAGGCCTTGCCGGTGACGGCGACCGTATCGCCTTTTTTCTCGGATGCCGACGGCCGCGTGACGCTTCCGCTCACGCTCAATTGCGGCTCGCTGTAGTAGTAGCTCGCCTGCGCGGGAAGCGGGCCCTTCTGCGAGTAGCCCGCATCGCCTTGCAGCATCGGCGGCTGCGTCGGCGCGAAGACGAGGTGCAATGCGAAGCCGGCGGCATCGGCGCTGACGGTGTAGCGGCCGTCCGCTGCGCGCGTCATGCGCCATGAATCGAGCTTGACGTCGGTGTTGCCGTTTTTCGCGTAGGCGAGATCGAAGCCTTGTCGCGCGACGTTCTGATCGTGCACGAGGCGGCCGTGCGCGGGATCGCTCAGGGCGGCATGCGCGATGATGAGTTGCGATGGATCGAAAGCACTCGCTGGCTCGCCCTTGCCTGTCTTCGAACGGAAGAAGGTGATTTGGAAACCCATCGGCTTGTGATCGGGTGTTTCGAGCCAGCCGGTTGCGTACCACCATTCGGTGCGGTAAGCCGGGTGGGAGCCGGTGTCTTGGGGCCATTGAATGGAGTGGCCGGGGCTGACGGATGCGAATTGCCGGTCGACGGCGCTGGCTGTGTCGGACGTCTCCGTGGTGCTTGCCGCATTCGCCGCATCTGCCGCATCTGCCGCGCCTGCGACGGTCGCCAAAAGCATCATCGTCGAAAGCAAAGACGCACGCATCACCAATCCTCCCGCACCGCGCGCACGGCATCGATGGACACCGCGCGTCTTCCCGCCAGCACCGCCGTCGCGCATGAAGAAGCGAGCATCACGCAGCCGATGATCGCGATCATCGACCAGGGCACATGCAGTGACATCGTCCAGTGAAACGACTGCGGATTGACGATGAACACGAGGATCAAACTGATCGCGAACCCAAGCACGCAACCCATCGCAATACCGAGCAAGGTAAGCAAGCCGCCTTCGCTTGCAAGCAGCGCCAGGATCTGCCCGCGCGTGACGCCGACATGCCGCAGCATGCCGAACTCGCGAGCGCGCGCAAGTGTCTGCACCGAAAACGTCGCGCCCACGCCAAACAGGCCGATCACGATTGCCACGCCTTCCAGCAAATAAGTCACCGCGAAACTCCGGTCGAAGATGGTGAGCGTGCGCGCGCGGATGTCGCCCGGTTGCGAAAATTCGAGCGCGGCGCCGAACGGCAAGTGCTTGAGCGCGTCGATCACCTGTGCGGCCGGCACGCCCTTCGACAGCGTGATGCCGGCGTCGGTCGCGGTGGAGTCGCCCGTGATGCGGCGGTAATCGGCGAGCCGGATCTGCAACGCGCCCGTCTGCCGCACGTAGTCGCGCCAGATGCCCGCGATGACGAAGCGCTCCTTCGCCGCGCCGACCGGCAACGCGATGCGCTCGCCGACCCGATAGCCATAAAGATCGACCGTCGCCTCCGACGCCCATACCGGCGTCTCGTTCGGTTGCCACGACGAAGGCGGCAGCACGGAACCCGTCATCTGCAACGTGGCGCCCGGATCGGCGGCATCGATTTCGCGTGCAATCAGCACGATAGGCGGCTTCGCCGAATCGAGCGTCACCTGCGAGGTGCGCAAAAACGCCGCGTGTTCGATGCCCTTCGTCGCCGCGAGTTGCGCCTGCTCGACCGGACGCAAGCCGCCCGTATCGCCGCTCGACGCCATGCGCACGTAGAGATCGGCGGAGAGCAGATGCATGAGCCAGTCTTCCACCGACACGCGAAAGCTCGCCACCATGATCGCCATCGCGACGATCAGCGTGAAGCTCGACAGCACGCCGCCCATGGCAATCGACGCTTGACCGGGCGCATTCGCAAGCCGCGCGAGCGCGAGCGTGGCGATCGTGCCGCGCGCGCGCGGCGCCTTATTCTTTCGCGATGCATACCCGACGCTCGCCGCGCGAAACACGATGGCCGTCAGACGCGGCATGAGCGCGATGCCACCGACGAGCAGGAACGCGACGGCGAGATAACCGGCGATGGGGGCATCGAAGACAGGCGGCACTTGCGTCAGCACCACGCCGAGCGCAAGACAGATCAACGCCGGCCACGGCTTGCGCAGCGGCGTGAGCGCGGCTTCCTCGCTGCCCGCCTTGAGCGCGGGCGCGGGCCGCGCGCGCGCCGCTTCGAGCGCGGGAACGAGCGTCCCCGCCAGCGCCACGCCAATCCCGAGTGCAAGAAAGATGGCCGTCGCAAGCGGTTCGAAACCGACCCGCGGCTGCACGCCCGGAAAGTAGCCGCCGCCTAGATCGCTGCCGAAAAAGCGCAGCGCCACCGCCGCCACCGCATAACCCAGCGCAATGCCGATGATCGCGCCCACCACGCCCAGCAATGCGCCTTCGAGCATGATCTGCCGCACGAGTTGCCTGCGCGTCATGCCGAGCACGCGCAACATCGCGAATTGCGCGCGGCGGCGCACGACGCCCGCCGCTTGCGTCGAAAACACCAGAAACGCGCCGGTAAAAAGCGCGACGAGCGCCAGCACGTTCATGTTGATGCGATACGCGCGCGAAAGCCGATCGGTGCGGCTTTCGACATCGCGCGTCTGTCCGACGACAAAACGCGCTCCGAGCGACTGCTGCAGCTCGCGCTGGAAGGCGTCGCGATCGACACCGCGCGCGAGTTGCAGATCGACGCGCGACAGCTTGCCCGTCATATGGAAGCGCGTCTGCACGGCCGCAATGTCCATCACCGCGATGCGCTGTCCCGGCAATGCCCGCGCGATTCCGCCCGCCACCCGCAACGGCACCTTCTCGGTCCCGCTCAACAACGCAACATTGCCACCGGCGCGCGCGCCGAGCCATTGCAATGCGGCGGTCGACAGAAAGATGGCATCGCCCGACAGCACGTCGAACGGCGCGTTGGCGGACGGCACGCCCGTGAGGTCCGGCGCGACGCGCTTGGCGCGGAACACATCGATGCCAAGCACCTTGAGCGGCGCATCGCGGCCGGGCACGGCGGCATCGACTTCGAGCACGGGACTCGCCATGACCACGCCTTCGTGCGCGGCGAGTTGCGGATAGATGTTTTCATCGACGAACGGCTGTGCGCCGCGTACCTGCAAGTCCGCCTGGCCGGACAGACTGCGCGCGGCGGCGGAAAACTCGTTGAACGCGGCGCTGTTGATGAGTTGCACCGCGTAGCCGAGCCCGACGCCAAGCGCGATAGTGAGTATGGCGACCAGCGCGCGGCCGCGATGACTGCGCCATTGCGCGCCGAGCAGCCAGCGCGTGAGCGTGCGGGGCGCGGCGGCGAGCGCCGTCATTGGACGCGCGCTGCGTTGAACGCCGCGAGCGATTCCGCCTCGTGCAAGGTGCCGTCCGCGAGCACGAGCACGCGATCGGCAACCGCGGCGGCCGCTTCGGAATGCGTGACCATGATGGTCGCGGCGCCCGTCGATTTCGTTTCGTGGCGCAAGAGCGCGAGGATTTCGTGCGCCGTTTGCGGATCGAGATTGCCGGTGGGTTCATCGGCGAGAATGAGGCGCGGCCGATGCACCAACGCGCGCGCAATCGCCACGCGCTGCAACTCGCCGCCGGACAACTGTCGCGGCAAATCATCGTCGCGGCCCGCGAGACCGACAGCGGCGAGCATCGCGTTCGCGGGCGCAGGCGGCATGGCGTTGAGCAGCAGCGGCACGGCGACGTTTTGCGCGAGCGTGAGATGCGGCAGCACGTGAAACGCCTGAAAGACGAAGCCGAGCTTCTCGCGGCGCGTGCGCGTGGCGGCATCGTCGCTTTGGGTGGACATCGGCGCGCCATCGATCAGTACGTCACCGCTGTCGGCGGTATCGAGACCGGCGATCAGATTCAGCAAGGTGGACTTGCCGACGCCCGAGTCACCCATGATCGCGACGAACTCGCCCGATTCGAGGATGAAGTCGAGGCCCGCGAGCACGATGCGGCCGTTGCCGTAGGACTTGCTGAGGCGGCGGCATTCGAGTGCGGGAGCGATGGAGGGCATGAGGGCCAGGCGTGGGACGGTCGTTTCAAGGGGCAAGTAGTGTACCCGGAGCCATCGCGGCAAGCAGCGACGGCAGCGCTCGCCTCGACGCGCTCACGACCACAAACGACTGCGCCCCGTTCACCAGCCATGCCGGTGACGGGGCGCATCGTTCCAGCGAACAGCGATAAAAACTCAGGTCACCGGCGCCGGATTGAACAGAACCAACGCGTTATGCAGCTTCAATTTCTCGGCGCGCGTCTGCTTCTTTCCGCTCGCGACATCGAGCATGAGACGGAACAACTCCCAGCCCACGTCTGCAATCGTCGCTTCGCCCGTCGCGATGGTGCCCGCGTTGATATCCATCAGATCGTGCCAGCGCCGCGCCAGATCCGAACGCGTCGCGACCTTGATGACCGGTACTTCGGCCAGGCTGTACGGCGTGCCGCGTCCGGTGGTGAACACATGCAAGTTGATACCCGCAGCCAGTTGCAGCGTGCCGCAGATGAAGTCGCTCGCGGGCGTCGCCGCGTATATCAAGCCCTTCTGCTTGACCTTTTCGCCCGGCGAAAGCACGCCCGAAATGGTCGAGCTACCCGACTTGACGATGGACCCCATCGCCTTCTCGACGATATTCGACAGCCCGCCCTTCTTGTTGCCCGGCGTGGTGTTCGCGCTACGATCCGCGCCGCCGCGCTTCAGATAATCGTCGTACCACTGCATCTCGCGGATGATTGCCGCCGCCACTTCGCCGTTCGCGGCGCGCGCCGTCAACTGGGCGACGCCATCGCGCACTTCGGTGACTTCCGAGAACATGACGGTCGCGCCTGCACGCACCAGCAGGTCGGTCGCGAAACCGACTGCCGGATTCGCCGTCAGACCGGAGAAGGCGTCGCTGCCGCCGCACTGCACGCCGATCACGAGGTCCGCCGCCGGACACGTCTCGCGGCGACGATTGTTGAGGCGTTTCAGGTGCGAGTCGGCCATGCGCATGATGGAATCGATCATCGACTCGAAGCCGACGTGCGATTCGTCCTGCAGCACGACCGCGCCGCCGTTCTCGTCCGCCGTGAGATCGCCGATATCGGCAACGTCGTCCACTTCCACCGATGCCGCCGCGATAGGAATGGTGCCAGGCGGCATCAGGCGCTCGGGCTGCAGCTTTTCGCAGCCGAGACTCACCATCATGACTTCGCCGCCGAAGTTCGGATTCAGCGCGATATTGCGCACCGTGCGGATAGGCACCATGGCGTCGGGCGCGTCGATGGCGACGCCGCAGCCGTACGTATGGCCGAGGCTCACGACGTCGTCGACATTCGGGTATTGCGGCAGCAGTTCCGTCTTGATGCGCGTCACCGCGTGCTGCACGACGTCGGCCACGCACTGCACGGTCGTCGTGATGGCGAGGATGTTGCGCGAGCCGACCGAGCCGTCCGCATTGCGATACCCCTCGAACGTGAAGCCTTCGAGCGGCGAGTTGTCCGGCGCCTTGATGGTCGCGATCGGCAGATCGTGCAACTCGGGCGGCGTGGGCATGCGCAGCACGTGCTCGTTGATCCAGCTTCCCTTTGGCAGCGGCTTGTTCGCATAGCCGATCACGACGTTATAGCGGATGACCGCGTCGCCTTCCTGCAGATCGGCCAGCGCGACCTTGTGGCCTTGCGGCACGCGCTCGCGCAGCACGAGGCCGTCGGCGAACGTGGCGCCTTCGCCCAGACCGCCGTCGTTGACGACGATCGCGACGTTATCGTCCGGGTGCACGCGAATATAGAGCGGGGACTGATTCATTCTTGATGATCCTTGGCGCGAAAACTTCTGCCGGCTAGAGTTATGTCATCCTACAACATAGCCGCTGTCTTTTGGTCGGTGTTTACCCCGAAGAGCGTCGATTCCATTCACTTTTGGTTGTACGACGTCACCCCATGTTGTACGATGACCTATAAGCGCTGCAACCGCCGGACGCTGCCCACCGAGATAACACCATGACGACACCGCAAGAACTCAAGCAAATCGTTTCCGAAGGCCTGCTTTCTTTTCCCGTGACCGACTTCGACAGCCAAGGCAATTTCCGCGCGGATACTTACGCCGAACGCCTCGAATGGCTCGCGCCCTACGGCGCATCGGCGCTGTTCGTGGCGGGCGGCACGGGTGAGTTCTTTTCGCTGACGCAACCCGAATATTCGCAGATCGTGAAGACGGCCACCGAAGTGTGCCGTGGCAAGGTGCCCATTCTCGCCGGCGCGGGCGGCCCGACGCGCACGGCCATCGCGTTTGCGCAGGAAGCCGAGAAGAACGGCGCGCAGGGCATTTTGCTGATGCCGCATTATCTGACCGAAGCGTCGCAAGAAGGTATCGCGGCTCACGCCGAAGAAGTCTGCAAGGCCGTGCCGAAGATGGGCGTCATCATCTATAACCGCGCCAACTCCAAGCTCAACGCCGACATGCTCGAACGTCTGGCCGACCGCTGCCCGAACCTGATCGGCTTTAAGGACGGCGTGGGCGAGATCGAGCCCATGGTCACCATCCGCCGCCGTCTGGGCGACCGCTTCTCGTACCTCGGCGGCCTGCCGACCGCGGAAGTCTACGCCGCCGCCTACAAGGCGCTCGGCGTGCCGGTGTATTCGTCGGCCGTGTTCAACTTCATTCCGAAGACCGCGATGGACTTCTATCGCGCCATCGCGGCGGACGACCACGAAACCGTCGGCAAGCTGATCGACGACTTCTTCCTGCCGTACCTTGCCATCCGCAATCGCCGTGCGGGCTATGCGGTGAGCATCGTCAAGGCGGGCGCGAAGCTGGTCGGTCACGACGCGGGCCCGGTGCGCGCACCGCTCACCGACCTGACCGAGGAAGAAGTCGCCCAGCTCGACGTGCTGATCAAGAAGCTCGGCGCACAGTAAGAGTACGACAGGCAGGAGACACAAAAACGCGCGGCGCCGTAATCAACGAGCGCCGCGCGTTTTTTTGCCGTAACCAAAAGGAGATTGCCATGTCGATGAGCCGCGCTGCTGCTCCGGCCGACGCCATGAAGCGCACGAAAGTGCGTTACGTGATTCTGTTGCTGATCTTCGTGATCACGACCTTCAACTATGCGGATCGCGCGACCTTGTCGGTCACCGGCTCCGCGATGCGCGCCGAGTTCGGTTTCGACGCCATCCGCATGGGGTATATCTTCTCGGCCTTCAGTTGGGCGTATGTGCTCTCCCAGCTTCCCGCAGGCTGGCTGCTCGACCGATTCGGCGCGCGGCGCGTGTATGCGGCGAGTATCTTTCTGTGGTCGCTGTTTACGCTGCTGCAAAGCTCGATCGGCCTGCTCGGCAGCGCCGCCACCGCCGTGACCGCATTGTTCGTGCTGCGCTTCATGATGGGCGCGGCCGAAGCGCCCGCCTTCCCCGCCAACGCCAAAGTGGTCGCAAGCTGGTTTCCGACGAGCGAACGCGGCACGGCATCGGCCATTTTCAATGCGGCGCAGTATTTCGCCGCTGTCGTGTTCACGCCGTTGATGGCCTGGCTCACGCACGCTTTCGGCTGGCATCACGTGTATATCGTCATGGGTATCGCCGGCTTGCTGCTTGCGCTGACATGGCTCGCTGTCATGAAGAATCCCGCCGATCATCCGGGCATCAACAAGCAGGAACTCGATTACATCGAGGAAGGCGGCGGTCTCGTGCGCGGGCATCGGCGTGGGCGCGTCGGCGGCAACGGTGGCAACGCTTTGGGCTGGAGCGCCGTGCGCCAGTTGCTCACGAACCGCATGCTGCTCGGCGTTTATCTCGCGCAGTTCTGCATCAACGTGCTGACGTACTTCTTCCTGACGTGGTTTCCCATCTATCTCGTGCAGGCGCGTCACATGACGATTCTGCAAGCGGGCCTGATCGCCTCGCTGCCTGCAATCTGCGGCTTTCTCGGCGGCGTGCTGGGCGGCGTGCTGTCCGACTCGCTGATCCGCCACGGGCGTTCGGTCACGTTCGCACGCAAGCTGCCGATCGTCGCCGGCATGTTGCTGTCGTCGTGCATTATCGGCTGCAACTACGTGGATGCGGACTGGCTCGTCGTGGCGTTGATGTCGCTCGCGTTCTTCGGCAAGGGCATAGGTGCGTTGGGCTGGGCGGTGGTCGCGGATACGGCGCCGAAGGAAGCCATCGGCTTGTCGGGTTCGATCTTCAATATGTTCGGCAATGCGGCGGGCATCGTCACGCCGATCGTGATCGGCTATATCCTCGCGCGGACCGGCTCGTTCAACGGCGCGCTGGCGTTCGTCGGCGTCAATGCGCTGATCACGGTGTTTGCCTATCTCGTGATCGTCAAGGACATCAAGCGGGTGGAGTTGAAGCCGGTTTGATGTGTCAGCTCGATGTGTCGGCTTAAGTCGATGAAAGCGGCCTTCGTGGCCGCTTTTTCTCATTCCGCGGCGATCACTTCAATACGCAACGGTTCGCCACCATTTGCAATCTCGACCAGCCGATCCACATTCGGATGCGCGCCCGGACGGCTGCGCGCATCGGTCGTATGTTCGGCGAAAAGAGCGAGGCCATACTCGGCGGCCTCGACATCGAGCGTGCCGAAGGCCTGCTTGAGATAGTGATACACCGCAAGCGAGCCCTGCTTGCCCGGCTTGTTTTCGATGCTCGACACCACCGCGCCTCGGCTATCGATCAGATCGATACGCCCGATACCATCGATGCCCGGCAATTGCGCCAGGTTGTCCTTGAATACGCTCTTCGGCTCGATCACGCTTGACGCTCCTGTTCGATAATGGACGTTCGGAAGCGAGCTATCTTACGTCAAAGGCACGATCACATCGCCAAGCGCGATCTCTCCGCCTTCGATCACGCGTGCCGTGATTCCGCCGAAGCCGCGCACGGCGTTATAGCCGCCGACGCCGAAAGTCTCTTCCATCCGCGAACAGGGATGACATTCGCCGCTCGCTTCGAGCACCGCATCGCCGATACGAAACCGACGGTCCTTCAGCGCATGCAGATTGATGCCCGACGTGACGATATTGCGTCGCAGATCGAATGGCGAGACTTCGTCGCGGCCAAGATGGCTCGCAATGGCACGCATGCTTTCGAGCTGTATCAGCGTCACTTGCCGATTGCCCTGCTTGCGGCTGTAGTGGTCGCCGTCAAGGCCGCCGCCTGTCAGCGCCGTCGTACTCTCGACCTGTTGCATGGGCGCGCGCCGCGCCGTGCGCAAGCCTATCCATACTATTCCGCCGGGCAGCACGGGCGCGAGCATGAGACGGGCGAGCGGCGAAGCAGGATTGAGCGGCATGAGGACGATGGAAGCGCACGGCGATACGTACGATTCTATCGTTTGCCTTTAACTCGCGTCGGCCTGCAGGCCTTCGACATCGGTCACCGTCCTGGACGCGCGAATCACGCGCATCAAGAGCCACGCAATGAGATAAGCGCTGCCGCAGATCACGAAGATGACGTTGTAACCCGCGCCGATGTTGCCGAGCAACTTGAAGTGGTCGAGCACCGCGCCGACGAAAAGCGGAAAGAGTGTCGCGCCCAAGGCACCCGCCAATCCGCCGATGCCGACCACGGAGCCGACCAGTTGCTTCGGGAACATGTCGGACGCGGTAGTGAAAAGATTCGCCGACCAGCCCTGGTGCGCCGCCGCCGCGAGACTGAGCAAACCGACCATCGCCCACATGTTGTCGATCCACGGCGCGAATGCAATTGGCGTGACGAGCAGCGCGAGGCCGAACATGGTCGTGCCACGCGCCTTCGAAACGCTCCAGCCGCGCGCAATCAGTTTCGACGATACCCACCCGCCACCCACGCTGCCGATGGACGTCGCGACATACACGATCACGAGCGGCAGCCCGAGGTTCTTCAAGTCGAGATTGAAGCGCGAATTGAAGTACGACGGCAGCCAGAACAGCATGAACCACCAGATGGGATCCGTCAGCAATTTACCGACGAAGAACGCCCATGTCGGCCGCAACTTCAAGAGCGCGAACCAGCTGATGCGCGGTTGCGGCGCGGCGTGGGTGGAAGCGCCATCGTCGATCAGGCGAAGTTCTTCCCGCGACACCTTCTTGTGTTTCAAAGGCGCCTGATACATGAAGTACCAGAAGCCGAGCCACACGAAACCGGTCAGGCCGGTGACGAAGAAAGCCGCTTCCCATCCGTACACGGCCGCGAGCCAAGGCACGGTCGCCGGCGCCGCCACCGCGCCGATGCTCGTGCCCGAAGTCAGGATGCCGACCGCGAACGCCTGTTCCTTGCGCGGGAACCATTCGGATACGCTCTTTACCGCGCATGGAAAGCTGCCCGATTCCGATAAGCCGAGCAAGGCTCGCATCACGCCGAAGCCGAAGGTGCTGCGCACGAGCGCGTGTCCGCACGCCGCGATGCTCCACAACAACACGCACACGCCATAGCCGATTTTCACGCCGACGCGATCGACGAGCTTTCCCGACAGCAGCATGCCCACTGCATAGCAAGCGGTGAAAATGACGACGATGTAGCTATATTGCGTCTCCGTCCAACTGAACTGCACCGCGAGCGCGGGTTTGAGCAGACCGAGCACTTGCCGGTCCAAATAGTTGATGGTGGTCGCAAAAAACAGCAGCGCGCAGATGCGCCAGCGGTAACTGGAACGGTCCATGTCTTGTCTCTCTCCACTTCATACGGTTTACTAAGTAATTATCTGGCCCACGATGACTGCGCCGAGAGGCACTAAAATCTCGCGCTGCGTTTCTCGCGAAAAGCCGCCACCCCTTCGAGCGCATCCGGCGATGCCTTGCATACCGAAGCCGCCAGTTCGTGCGCGATTTCTGCCTGGCCCGTTTCGACTAGTCGAAGCAGCCGCTTTCCAACCGACAGCGAGGTCCGCGACCGGCCGACGAGCAACGCGCTCACGGCATCGACACGTACGCGCAAGGTATCCGCGGGCAAGGCTTCGTTGACGATGCCCCAAGCCACTGCGCGCGCGGCATCGATAGGTTCACCGAGCAGAATCAGTTCACGCGCGCGTACCGCGCCCACGAGTTCCGCGAGACGCGCGCAGCCCATCCAGCCGGGAATCGCGCCGACGGAGGCCTCGGGAAAACCGAGCTTCGCATCGACGCTCGCATAGCGCAGATCGCATGCAAGCGCGAGTTCCAGTCCGCCGCCAAGCGCACTGGCCGAGAGCACCGCGATGGTCGGAATATCCAGTTCCGCGATGCCACGAAACACGCGATTTCCCTCGCGTATGAAGCGCGTGCCCATCTTCTGGGGATCGATGTCGCCCCACTCGTTGATATCCGCGCCGCTCGAAAAGAAGCGCGGACTCGCGGTTTCGAAGCGCAAGACGCGCACGTCATCGTTGCGTTCGACTTCTTTCACGGCGCGCGCGATTTCGTCGAGCATGTGAAGCGTCAGCGCGTTATGACGCGCCACGCGTTCGAGCGTGATGACCGCGATGCCGCCCTCGACGGCGAAGCGAATGCCGGATTCCGATTGCATGCCTGTCTCCTCGTTCCGATTCGTTGTCATGCGGCCGACTCCACTTCGAGCAAATGCTCGTCGACGAGCGGCTCGAACGCCATGCGCGCGAGCACGTCGCGGCGCACGTCAATACCCTTCGCCACTTCGATGAGCCGCACGCCGAGCGCATCGAGCCGAAACACGGCGCGCTCGGTCACGTAGAGGACTTCCTTGCCTTCGAGACGCGCCTGCACGCCGCTGAACGTGACATGGCGCACGCGCTTCACGGCCTTGGGCACCGAACCGGGCGTGACTATTTCGAGGCTGTCGGCGTGCTGCTTCACTTCGAGACCTTTCGCCTCGAATGCGCCGCAGAAGACGATCTTCTTCGCGCCCTGTGCAATGTCCATGAATCCGCCCGGGCCGACCACCGTGCTGCCGAGCTTCGACACGTTGACGTTGCCTTCTTCGTCGAATTCGCCCATGCCGAGGAAGGTCACGTCGATACCGCCGCCGCTATAAAAGTCGAATTGATCGACGCTCGGGAGAATGGCATCGGCATTTCGCGCCGTGCCGAACATGGCGCCGTCGAGCATTACGCCGCGATGCACGCCCTGCTCCACCGATCCCCAGTAGTCGTTGGCGCGCCCCTGTCTTGCGAGCACGGCGGGAATCGCGCCCGGAAAGCCGAAGCCGAAGTTCACCGACTGGTCCACGCCAAGTTCCCGCGCCGCGCGCTCGGCGACGATCAGGCGCATGCCTTCGGGATAAGCCGCCTCATCGTTCGATGAATGCGCTTCCTTGAGCGCTTCGCCGCTCAACGCCGCGTCGTAGTCGCTGATCGCACATTGACGTTGCGCGGGCGTCTCGACGATCCGGTCGACCATCACGCCGGGAACGCGCACGAGCCGCGCGGGCACGTAGTCTTGCGAACGCGTCTTTACCTGCGCGACGACCGTGCCGCCGCTGTTGTGCGCGGCGAGCGCGACCGCGTAGATATCGAGGTCGGCGGGTTCGTGGCGCGTGGTGAGGTTGCCGCTGTCATCGGCGGAAGACGCCATGACGATGGCCCAGTCGATGCGAAACGGCATGTAGCGCAAATACTCTTCGCCGCCCAGCGTCACGAGTTCGACGAGATCCTCATGCGTTTGATCGTTGAGCTTGCCGCCGCCGAAGCGCGGATCGACGAACGTACGCAAGCCGACGCGCGTCAGCACGCCAGGACGCTTCGCCCCGATCTCGCGAAACAGCGTGGCAATCACGCCGCCCGGAAAGCTGTACGCCTCGATACGGCCGCTCTCGGCGAGTTGCTGCATGGCCGGCGACCAGACCCAATGTCCGCCGATCACGCGCCTGACCATGCCTTCGTGCGCAAAACGGCCCAGACCGCTGCTGCGCCCGTCGCCGACGCCGAGCGCGTGAACCACCGTCAAGTCACATGGATGCCCCGTCGTCAGAAAACGCGTTTCGATGGCGGCGAGCACGGCGTCGGGTTCCAGCAAGCCGCCGCCGGAACCGGTGATTGCAATCGTCGCGCCGTCGGGGATCGCGTTCGCGACGGCCTCGGCGTGGGTCCATTTATCCAATTTGAATTACCTCGCTCTTATTCGCTAAAAACGAACTGGTTCGTTACTTAAAGAAGATGTTGGCACACGCTCGGATCGGCTTCAAGCGCTCGATGAACAAAGTGGGGTTTACGATGATCACGTCGACAGTCCGCGCATTGCCAGTGCCGGCGGCGTCGGCTAACGTTCAGGCTTCGAACACGAATGAGACGGGGCAATGCCGATAACGACCGCCGAAGCGCCGGACGCGCCGAAGAAAACCAAACGCACGCGTGATCCAATCCAGACGCAGACGAAGATCCTGGCCGCGGCCAAGGCGGAATTCGCGAAAGTCGGGCTGGGTGGCGCGCGCATCGATTCGATCGCCGAGAAGGCGGGCGTCAACAAGCGCATGATTTACGAATACTTCAAAGGCAAGGACGAACTCTTTCAGGCGGTGCTGGAAGACGCGTGGTCCGATATTCGCGACGCGGAGCGCAAACTGGAACTCGGCCACTTGCCGCCCGCCGAGGCCATCCGCGCGCTAATGACGTTCACCTGGGAGTATTACCTCAAGCATCCCGAGTTCATGGCGCTCGTGAACAGCGAGAATCTGCATCGCGCGCGGCATGTGAAGAAGTCGCTGCGTTTTCGCGAACTGCACGGCGGTTTCATCGACATGCTGCAGTCGATTCTCGACCGTGGCGTCGCGGCCGGCGACTTCCGCAGCGGCATCGACGCGCGCCAGTTGCATCTGACGCTTGCGGCCATCGGCTACTACTATCTGACCAACCGCTTCACCGGCGAAGTGATCTTTGGCTTCGATTTCGTCTCGAAAGAGGCGCTGCGCGAACGCCTCGAATTCAATATCGATACCGTGCTCAGCCTGCTGCGTCCGCGCTGACCGCATTTCGGCGGCCCTTCCTCTGCCGCCGCTCTCCTGCTAGGTAAAAACCCTCTTCAGCCCAATATCGCTTGATTTATTAAATAACGAACCGTATCGTTACTTATTATTCATGGAGGGAAAGGGCAATGAACGAACGTCCCGTTGCGCTCGTCACCGGCGCGCGTCGCGGCATTGGCCGCGCGATCGCGCTGGAACTAGCAAGCGCCGGTTTCGATATCGCCATCACGGATATCGCCGCATCCGCCGAACTCGACGATGCCCGCGACGCCGTCACCACACGCGGCGCACGATGCGCGGTGCAACTCTCCGATCTCGCCGACATCGCGCAACACGACAGCCTGTTCGGCGCAATCGAAGAACGTCTGGGACCGGTGACGTGTCTCGTCAACAATGCGGGCGTCTCGGTGATGTCGCGCGGCGATTTGCTCGATGTATCGCCGGAAAGTTACGACCGGTGCCTCCAGGTGAACACGCGCGGCACGTTTTTTCTGATGCAGGCGTTCGGGCGGCGCATCGCGCGCAATACCGCTGCGCCTGGGGCGAACTATCCACCTTCGATCATCACCATCACTTCGTCGAATGCCGTCGCGGCCTCCGTGCAGCGCGGCGAGTATTGCGTGTCCAAGGCCGGTCTCTCCATGGCAACGACGCTCTTCTCGCTACGGCTCGCGGACTTCGGCGTGGGCGTCTATGAAGTGCAGCCGGGTTTCATCGAAACCGAGATGACGGCGCCCTCGAAAGCGCGCTATGACGTGCAAATGGAACACGGTCTCACCGCGATCAAGCGCTGGGGCACGCCGCAAGAAGTGGCTACCGCCGTGCGCACGCTCGCCACGGGCGGCTTGCCCTACAGCATCGGCCAGTCGATTCGCATCGACGGCGGTCTTCTCGTTCACAAATACTGAGCATACGCATGCAGATCACGCTTCCGACCGAACGCGGCACACTGGAAACCTATCGTCTGATTGGCACGCCGCTCGTGCCGCGCCAACCCGATGCGCCGTTCAATCGCGTCGCATACTCGGCGGCACATGTCGTCGCCGATCCACGCAAGAGCGGCGAGCTTCACGAACCCGTTGCGATCGACTGGGCGCGCACGCTCGAGTATCGGCGCTATCTGATCGGGCAAGGGCTTGGTATCGCCGAAGCGATGGACACCGCGCAGCGCGGCATGGGCCTGCCGTGGAAGAGTGCGCTCGAACTGATCACGCGCACGATAGCGGACACGCGTGACATGCCCGGCGCTTCGATCGCTTCGGGCTGCGGCACCGACCACGTCGCGCCGCATACAGTCGGATCTTGCGACGACGTGATCCGCGCCTACGCCGAACAACTCGAAGCCATCCAGCACGCAGGCGGCCGCGTCATCCTGATGGCAAGCCGCGCGCTCGCACGGGTGGCGCGAAATGGCGACGATTACCGGCGCGTCTATCGTGAAGTCCTGTCGATGTGCAACGAGCCCGTCATCCTGCACTGGCTCGGCGACATGTTCGACCCGGAACTCGCGGGTTACTGGGGCGCGCCAGACTACGAGAGCGCGGCGCGGACGTGTCTTGACATCATCGGCGAGAACGCGGCGAAGATCGACGGCATCAAGATTTCCCTGCTCGACGACGCGAAGGAGATCGCGTTCCGGCGCCGCCTTCCGCATGACGTGAAGATGTACACCGGCGACGACTTCAACTATCCCGGCCTGATAGAAGGCGACGAGATCGGGCATTCGCATGCGCTGCTCGGCATTTTCGATGCCATTGCGCCCGCCGCATCGCAGGCGCTCGCCGCGCTCGCCGTCAACGATCACGCGCGTTATCACGCGTTGCTCGCGCCGACCGTGCCGCTATCGCGCCATGTTTTTCGTGCGCCGACGCAGTATTACAAGACGGGCGTCGTGTTTCTCGCGTATCTGAACGGCTTTCAGGATCACTTCTTCATGCTCGGCGGGCATCACGGCATGCGGCCGCCCGTGTATCTCGCGGATGTATTGCGTCTTGCCGATCGCGCCGGCCTACTGCGCGATCCCGAGCAAGCGATTGTGCGAGCGCGCGCGGTTTTATCGGCCCTCGGTTGCGGCGCCTGACATCATGCGCAGCCTGCAAGGAAGACCTGATCTATGCTCGATCAACACGGCGACGCTTGGGCATCGCGAGCCGCTCGACGTGACCATCGACCGTATCGCGCGTACGGGATTCGGCGGCATTGCGCCGTGGCGGCATGAGGTGGAACAAGCAGATGTCAAGCAGATTGCACGGCAGATTCGCGCGCACGGACTCACGGTGACAGGCTATTGCCGCTCGACTTACATTCCGGCGACGACGCGTGCTGGGTTCGACGCGAACATTGCAGCGAACCGCGCGGCTCTGCGCGATGCAGCGATTCTCGACGCACGCGCCTTTGTCATGGTCGTGGGCGCGCTGCCCGATGACAGTCGCGACCTGCGCGGCGCGCGCGAGCAGATAGCGGAAGGCATCGGCTTGTTGCATGAAACCGCGCGTGACTGCGGCGTGCCGCTCGCGCTCGAACCGCTGCATCCCATGTACGCGGCAGAACGTTCGGCCATCAACACGATCGCGCAAGCGCTGGCGATATGCACGGACATCGATCCTCATGCGGATGGCTTCCTCGGCATCGCTGTCGATGCCTACCATTGCTGGTGGGACCCGGCGCTCGTCGAATCGATAGGCGCGGCGGGACGCGACAAGAGGATTCGTGCGTTTCACGTATGCGACTGGCTGCGCGACACGCGCGACATGTTGCTCGATCGCGGCATGATGGGCGACGGCGTGATCGAACTCGCGGCGCTGCGGGCCGCGGTCGAACGGGCGGGCTATGACGGTTTGATCGAAGTGGAGATTTTTTCGAAGGACAACTGGTGGCGCCGCGATCCCGCCGATGTGCTCGACATTTGCGCGCAGCGTCTGCCGAGTGTGTGCTGAAATCTTGGCCTAGTTGGTTTGCGCTTTCTTGGCTCTCGTCGCTGGGTCATCGAGAATGTATCGTACGGTTCATGCCTCAAGGAGAAACACGCATGAACCCAAGAATCGTCATACGCCATCTCGATACGCCCGCCGACTGGACGCGCGCTTTCTCGGTGATGAAACAACTGCGTCCGCATCTGACGGATGCCACGGCTTTCTGCACGCAACTGCGAGCACAGCATGAACAAGGCTACCGTTTGATCGCCGCGTCCGACGCGGACACGGTCCTCGGACTCGCGGGTTATCGCACGCAGATGAATCTGATCTATGGACGCTTCGTCTACGTGGACGATCTCGTCGTCACGAACGAGTTGCAACGTAGCGGCATCGGCGCAAGCCTGCTCGATGCCGTGCGCAACATCGCGCGCAAATCCGATTGTGCGCACTTCGTGCTCGACACAGGCCTGCATATGGCGCTTGCGCAGCGCTTCTACTACCGCAATGGCTTGCTCGCGCGAGGCATGCATTTCGTCGAGACGCTGAACGACACGACGGAGCAGACGCGATGAAACTTCTTCTGCTCAACGCCAGCCCGCATGGCGAGAACAGCCACGGCCATCGACTCGCCATGGAGATGATCGAGCGTCTGCGCAGCATCAATACCGTCGAAGCGATCGAACGCGATCTGACGGCGCATCCTCTTGCGCCCATCACACGCGATTATGCCGGCAACGTTACCTCGCGCACGCCCGATGCCAGCGCGTTCGATCTCTCCGAAACGCTGGTCGGCGAGATAGAAGCGACCGATGCGCTCATCATCAACACGCCGATGCATAACTTCACCGTTCCCGCCGCGTTGAAACTATGGATCGACTATGTGTTGCGCATTCATCGCACGTTCGCGGCCACGCCCGAAGGCAAGATCGGCTTGATGCGCGACCGGCCCACGTTCGTAATCGTCGGGTCCGGCGGTTTTCATACAGGGGAACGCGCGCGTCAGCCGGACTTTCTGACGCCGTATCTGCGATATGCGCTGGGTTCCATCGGCATTCACAGCGTGCAGTTTTTGTTGCTGCAGGGGCTCGTCATGGGAGACGCCGCAGTCGAGGACGCATTGCGTGTTGCACGCGCCAGGCTCGCGCATCATGCGCTCTTCGCTTCGAGCGATTCCGTCGCGCTCTAATCGCGCTTTAATCGCGCTTTAGCCATCGAACGCGCGCCTCAGCATGCGCGCAAGACGCGACGCTTCCGCTGCGGTGCCGACATTGGCAAAGCCGAGCACGAGGCCACTCAACGTGCGCTTCGTGCGTTTGCCCAGATACCACGCCGATAAACCGATCACCGCGAACCCTGCCTCGCGGGCGCGCGCGGCGACCGCGAGATCATCCACGGGACCGTCGCGGCCCGCATTGAAGATGGCCACCAAATGCATGCCGCCAGCGGGCAACTCCACGCTTAGCCTCGCCCCGAACGCCTGCACGAGCGCATCGGCAAGCAAGGTGCGACGCTCGTCGTACAACGCACGCATGCGCTTGAGATGCCGCGCGAAATGCCCTTGCGCGATGAAGTCCGCCACGGCCGCCTGCAATAGATACGGCGAGCCCGCATTGGTGCTCCTCGTCAATTGCCCGAAGCGCGCGACGGCCCGCTCGGGCACCACCACATACGAAAGCCGCAAGCCGGGAAACAGCACCTTGCTGAAGGTGCCGCAATAAATCACGCGATCATCCCGGTCGAGGCTCTTCAACGCCGGCAACGGACGCCCGACGTAGCGAAACTCGCTGTCGTAATCATCTTCCACGATCCAGCTTCCCGCGCGATTCGCCCAGTCGAGCAGCTTCATGCGCCGCGCGAGCGAAAGCGTGACGCCAAGCGGACTCTGATGCGATGGCGTAACGAACGCAAAGCGCGCATCCGGCGCGAGCGCCACGCCGCGTTCGACATCGAGACCTTCGTCATCGACCCGCACCGGCACGAGTCGCAGTCCCGCTTCGATGAGAAAGTTACGCGCGAGCAGATAGCCCGGTTCCTCGAACCACGCGCTGTCGCCCGGTCGAGCGAGGCCGCGCAAGACGAGTTCGAGCGTCGCGCGATAGCCGTTGGTCACGAACACCTGTTCCGGCGAGCATTCCACACCGCGCGACAAGCCGACATACGTTGCAATGTGCTCGCGCAACGGTCCATAGCCCGCTGGTTCCGGATAGGTGAGCGCGGCGACATCGCCGCTTCTCGCGCGATACGCCACGAGCCTGCTCCAGACCTTGCGCGGAAAGGCATCGAGCGCGGGCAGGCCGGGGCGTAGCGGCTTCGCGTCGTTGCCGATGTCATCCGCACGCGCAGGCTGCGCGGGCGCAAGCGCGCGGTCACGGCTCTTGCGCGATCGCGCAGCGGTCGCCGACGGAGGCAACGACGACGATACGAACGTACCCGCCGCGCCGCGCATGTGCAGATAGCCTTCGTTGACGAGGATGCTGTAGGCCAACTCCACCGTGCCGCGCGCGGTGTTGAGCTGCGTCGCCAGGCCGCGCAAGGCGGGCACGCGGTCGCCGGGCCGCAAATGCCCCGCCGCGATAGCCGACTTGAATCGCTCGCAAATCTGCAGATAGATCGGCAATTCCTCGCGCCGATCGATTTCCATGTTCCACGCCATGACGCATCCTATGGCCTAGTCAATCTTGAGAATCTTGTCCCTTCTGGGTGAGCCATCATTCTTGCACAATGGCTTCAACCATTCATCCACTTGAAGAGGCTGGACATGAAGATTGTCGTTATTGGCGGAACGGGGCTCATCGGTGCGAAGGCAGTCGCCATTCTGCGCGCACAGGCTCACGATGTACTGGCCGCATCGTCGCGCAGCGGTGTGAATGCCGTCACGGGCGAAGGCTTGAAGGAAGCGTTGACGGGCGCGCATACGGTCATCGACGTAACGAACGCGCCTTCATGGGCGCCCGATGACGTGATGGCGTTCTTCCGCACGTCGACCATGAACCTGATCGAAGCCGGGCACGCCGCTGGCGTGAAACATCATGTGGCGTTGTCGATTGTCGGCACGGATCGCATGCCGGACAACGGCTATTTTCGCGCAAAGGACGAGCAGGAAAAGCTGATTCGCGAATCGGGTTTGCCTTACACCATCGTACGCGCGACGCAGTTCTTCGAGTTTCTGCAAGGCATCGCCGATGTCTGTACGAGCGATGACCAAACGCGTCTCTCGCCGCATCGATTTCAGCCGATTGCAGCGGACGACGTGGCGGCCATCGTCGCGGATATCGCGCTGACCGCGCCACTGAATGGCGTGCTCGATATAGCCGGACCGGAGCGCGCGCCCATGAACGAATTGATATCGCGCTATCTGCAGGCGGTGAATGACACGCGCGATGTCGTCGTCGATACAAACGCCACGTACTTCGGCGGCACGCTCGAAGAAAATTCGCTCGTGCCGCTCGCCGATGCGCGTCTGGGTCGTACGCGTCTTGCAGACTGGTTGCGCCGCGAAGCCTGAATCAGAAGATGTGCATCAAGCCGACATACGCACCCGTTTGCGATTCTCCCGCGAGCGGGCTCGTGCTGGGCGTCGTGTCGCGCGGCGTGGCGAACACCGAAAACGTGCCGTTCGCGCTGTTGCGCACGTAGGCTACCGTGCCATAGACGAACGTGCGCTTGGTGAAGTTGTAGGTCGTGCCGAGCGCATAGAGCGTCGCGTGACTGGCTGGATCGTGCGCCGTATCGCCCGTGCCGTCGCCCACGTGAATGTAAAAGCCTGCGGCCGTCACGGCCCATTGCGGCGTCCACTGGTAAGTCGCGCCGAGCCAGTAGTGATCGGCGCTATCCGCCACGCCTGCGGGCGAATCCGGCGCGGCGTAGTGCGTGTACGCGGCCTGCAGCTTGAACTTGTCGACCTTCACGTTTGCACCGACAAAGTATTCGCGCGACGCCTGGAAGATGTTGTCGAGCCGGCCATCCACGCTGCGCAGTTCATCGTAGATGCCGCGCACGTCGAGCATCGACGAATGATAGGTAAGCATGATGCCGTCCGAGCGGCCGAACTCGCCCGTCGCGCCCTTGTTGAACGCGCCCGGCTGATTGCCGAACGCATACTGCCCCTGCACGTCGAGGCCATGAAACACCGGGCTGTGATATTCGACGTTATTGCTGCTTTGCTGCCAGTTGCGTCCTCTCACGAGCGATGCCGACGACACCGCCTGCTGCACGAAGGGATCGAATTCCCAGACGCCGTCGCTATCGATGAAAAGATTACGGCCGGCCTGCAATTGCCCCCACTCTTTCGAAGTCAGCCCCACATAAGCGCGCCGCGACCACATGCGTCCGCCGCCCGTTGTGCCGTTCATGATCTGCAAGGCGGTTTCGAGCGTGAAGATGGCCGACGTGCCGCCGCCCAGATTTTCGATACCTTTCAGCCCGAACATGCTCGTGCCCCAGTCGCCGCCTTCGGCGCTCCAGCGCGAGGACGTGCCGCCTTGACCGTTCGCTACGTGGTTCAGATATTCGATGCCGCCATCGAGACGGCCATACATGGTGACCGTGGATTGCGCATACGCGCCCGACGCAAAACCTGTCGATAAAAACAGGATACTTGCCGCTTTGATCAAACGATGTCTCATGATGTGTTGCACTCCTTTGACTGGCGCAATCTTATTGACGGAAGTATCTCCGGCAGCAACATAGCACCAACTCGCGAAGTCTTCACGAATGACGGCGACGGAACATGTTGAGCATACAATCGCGTCTCTCACCGACTCGAAGCCTCGCCGCATGATCAAGCCTAAACAACGCGACGCCGAACGCACGAAAGCGGCCTTGCTCGAAGCCGCCGCCGAAGCGTTCGCTCAAAACGGTTTCGCCTCCACGCGCGTGGAAGACGTCGCGCAAAGCGTCGGACTCACCAAACGGCTCGTCTTTTACTACTTCGATTCAAAAGAGAAACTGTATATCGCGACGCTCGAAGCGGCGTATCAGCGCATCCGTCGCGAGGAAGAAGCGCTCGGCGACGCCAACATGCCGCCACGCGAAGCGCTCGCGCAAATCTGCGCCTTCACGTTCGATTATTACGTGAGCCATCCGAGCTTCGTGCGGCTCGTGGCAAGCGAGAACATAGAAGGCGGCGCATTCCTCGCGAAATCGGGCGTGGTGCGCGAGAGCAATCAGGGCATCATTCGCCTGCTCGACGCCATCCTCGAACGCGGCCGCGAGCAAGGCGTATTTCGCCGCGATGTCAGCGCGAAGGACGTGCACATGACCATCAGCAGCCTGGCTTTTTTCTGCATCGCGAATCAGCACACCTTCGGCACGCTGTTCGATATCGACATGAAAGCCGAAGCGTTTCTCGTGGCCAAGCGCGCGCAGATCGTGGATATCGTCGACCGGTTTTTAATGCCTTCTAGCAGTTGACGGGTCTTCTCCGTACCCGCCAGCCAGGACGCGCTTACGTTGAAACCGATTCAACCGGCAATTTCGAAGACAAATTCGCCGGCGATTCTTATGTTTTTCTTATAAATGGCTTAAGGGACAAACCCAAGTATCTCTCTTGATTCGGATCGCTAAGATTCTCCTCGAAGTTGTACGACCACATGAGAGGATTGCGCCGCCTTATCGGATGACATCGGGCAGCGTTCTCCCTCGGATGACGTATTCAAACAACGAGGCTTTGACCTAAGCATGAGAAATTGCATCCACAGCAGTTCAAAGAGAGAAACCAAGAGCAGTCCGTCGCGGATCGCGGCCGCGTGGCTTTCATCGGTTACGACGGTGTTCGCGCTCGGCGCTTGCGGCGGCTCTTCGTCCACGCCGACAAACGCGGCGGTCGAGAATAACGGCGAAGCACCGGCGGCTTCGGCGGCTTCAGCGGCTTCAGCGGCTTCAGCGGCTTCGGCGGCTGCGCCTGCATCGGCAGCTATTCCTGCATCGACCGCTACACCGGCGCCAGCCGCCTCAGACGCCACGCCTGCGCAAACCGCGTCCGATGCCGCGCCCGCCAGTGACTCGGCCGTCGTCACGCCGCCCGCAGGCTTCAAGGTCGGCACGACGCTCTACGACGCCGCATTGCCGCCCGAACCGTCGTTGCCCACCGCCGCGCAAGTCTGCAAGGAACTGCCCGCCACGCTCTCCGCGCTGCCAAACGGCCTCCTGCCCGAAAGCGCCGACGCCACCGACACCGCGCCCGACACCGCGCGCATTCAGGCCGCGCTCAACGACTGCGCGAACAAGTCGAGCACGAGTCTCGCGACCAACAAGGCCGTGCATCTAATGGCCGGATCGGGCGGCGCGAACGCGTTTCTCGCAGGCGCGCTGACCATGCCGACCGGCATCACCTTGTGGATCGATCAGGGCGTCACGCTCTTCGCGTCGCGCGACCCGCGTCAGTACGACAAGACCAAGGGGACGGCGAGTTGCGGCGTCATCACCGCGAGCGACAACGGCTGTCTCGCGCTCATCAACGCGAGCAAGGTCGCCAATGTCGCGGTGATGGGCGACGGTGTCATCGACGGGCGCGGCGGCAGTCCCCTCGTGAGCAGCGTGCCGAACGACCCGAATCTGCTCAAACGCCCCGACGGCACCACCATGAGCTGGTGGGACATCGGCTGGAAGGCCAACAAGGTGCTGAATCAGGCGCAGAACAATCCGCGCCTCGTGCAGATCAGCAACGGGCGCAATTTCACGTTGTACCGCGTGACGTTGCAGAATGCGCCGAAGTTCCATGTGGTGCCGAGCGGCATCGACGGCTTCACGGCATGGGCCGTCAAGATCTACACGCCGACGGCCGCCTATGAAGCCATGACGAACTATCTCGGCATGCCGTATAGCCCCGCCACCGCGAAGAACACCGACGGCATCGATCCCGGCAGTTCGGGCGTCATCACGAGCAATGCGGGCAATCCCGGCAGGCTCGCGGGGGACGCGAGCAACATCCTGATCGCCTATTCGTTCATCCGCACCGGCGACGACAACATGGCGATCAAGGGCGGCACGGGCACGGTCAACGGCCGGACCTATAACCTCACCGTTGCGCATAGTCACTTCTACGAAGGCCACGGCATGTCGATCGGCAGCGAAACCGCTGGCACCGACAACGGCGCGGCCAATCCGGATGTCGTCGCGGTGAACGGCGTCTTGCCGAGCGTGAGCAACGTCAATGTCTACGATCTCGCGATCGACGGCGCGGATAACGGCCTGCGCATCAAGTCGGACTGGAGCCGCAGCAGACTGATCTCGAACATCCGCTATTCGAACATTTGCATCCGCACGCCTTCGTCGTCGCCGGACGGCAACCCGCAGGCACTCATCTTCTCGCCGTATTACAGCGCGACGAAGAATGGCGGCCTTTATCCGAACATGCAGGGCATCGCGCTCGATGGCGTGCGTATCGTGAATGCATCGAGCTATACGTTTCAGGGCTTCAATTCGGCAAGTCCCATCATGCAAGGCTCCGGATGGTCCGGCGGCACGGCGGGTGTGCCGAATCCGCCGGTCGTGAATCCGCTCGTGATTTCGCTCAACAACGTTATCGCGGATATGGCGCCGGCTGGCTTCGCCGTGTCGGATGCGCTTATTGCCATTGGCGCGGATGGAACGAATCTGCCCTTTCAGACCGCCGGCAGCGTGACGGTCACGCGTTCGACCAACACGGGCACGTCAGGCCCGGTCGATTGCAGCGCCGCCTTCGTGCCTTTCCCGGGGCAAGGCGCGTAACGCAATAAGACACGCAAATAAAAAACGGGCGGCTCCCGCATGAGCCGCCCGCAAGGTACTGCAAGAACCGCGATGCTTACTTCTGTGCGATGGTCGCCTTGTTGCCCGTGCCCGTTTGCGTCACGACAGCCGTGTTGCCGTAGCCAGCTTGCGTCACCGATGCGTTGTTGCCCAGGCCAATCTGCGTGATCACGCCGACGTTGTTGGCGCCCGTTTGCGACGAGGTCGCGACGTTGCCGAAGCCCGCTTGCGTCAGCAGCAAGTCTTCATACGAGCCCGACTGCGAAGCCTTCGCCGTGTTCAGATCGCCGATTTGCGACGACACGATGTTCGATTCACCCGCGCTGTCCTGCGTCAGATCGGCCTTGTTCGACGAGCCGAGTTGCAGCGAGCTTGCCGTGTTGCCGCCGCCGAAGCGCTGTGCAACCGAAGCCGTGTTGTTGCTGCCGGTCTGGACGACGGTCGCGTGGTCGTTCGAAGCGTACAGTTGATCGACGTAAGCGGTGTTGAACGCGGCGCCCGACTGAACGATGTTGGTCGTCTCGTTTTGCGCGTTGATCTGATGCACGCTTGCAAGGTTCGGCAAGTTGGCGCCGCTCTGGTCGATGGTCGTGTGGTTGTTGCCACCGTTGGTCGACGAGACGTTGGCGATTTCCGCGCCGTTCTGCGTGATCTTGACCGTGTCGGCGTATTCGTTGTTTTGCTGAACCGACGTGTCGGTCACGCCGCCCGTTTGCGTCACGGTCGTGTCGTTGTAGCCGCCGCCCGTGGTTTGCACCACGGCCTTGCCGTGGTCACGGTCTTGCGAAATCTTCACCGTGTTGCCGATCGTGGCCGACTGCGTCACGGTGGCTTCGCCGCCGTCGATCTTGCCAAGCGTCGAACCTTGATTGATGGTGACGGTGTTCGAGCCGCCGCCCGTTTGTGAGATCGTCGACTTGCTGTTGGCGCCGTATTGGTTGACGGTGTCCTTGTCTTGCGACGCGTTGGTTTGCGTTACGTTGGCCGTCGAGTTCGTGCCGTTCTGCGAGATGCGGGTGGTTTCGCTGTGTGCGCCGTCTTGCGTGACCGTCGCGCCGAGCTTCGAGTTCGCCGCGCCGCTCAGTTGCTTGATGTCGGTGTCGTTGTTCGAGCCGTTCGACGACGTGACAGTAGCTTGCGCGTTGTTCGCGCTTTGCAGAGCATTGACCGTGTCGTTGCTCGATGCCGTCTGCGTCACGGTAGCCGTGTTGCCGGCGCCGATCTGCGTCACGAAGGCTTTTTCGCCTACCGACGAGTTGTCGGCGAAAGCTGCCGTCGATGCCAGTGCTGCCAGACCCATAGCGATGATAGATGCCTTGACTTTCATTTTTATGCCTCGTTGATTTGATATTTTGAGTACTTCGATTAGTCACCCTAACGGCTGACGGCCCCTACCGTCAGCCGGCACGACTCCACCTACTCCCTGCATCACACCTTACTGCGTTACCGCGGTCTCCTCTCACCCTGGCACTCGACCATGGCGTTCAGGCACCTACTTCATAAGGACCGAAGCCCTCGCGCCGCCCGTCTGCGTCACAGACACGCCTGCGCCGTTGCGGCTTTGCAGGATGGAAACCTCGTTGCCGGCGCCGTACTGCGTCACCTGCGAAGACATCGAGGAACCGATCTGCGTGACCGCTGCTGCATTACCGCTGCCGCTCTGCACCGTGACCGAGCGGTTGTTCGTTCCGGCCTGATAACCGGCGTACTGGTTGCCGCTGCCCGACTGCGAAAGCGCCGTCCAGTTGTCGTTGCCTGCCTGCGCCGTTGCGGCGGCGTTCGCCACGCCCGCCTGATTGGCGAGCAACACGTTCTGCCCTGCCTGCACGCCGACGATGCGATTGCCCGCGCCCGCCTGATTGACACGCGCCGTCTGCCCGCCGAAGCCCGGCTCCGAAGGACCGAAGTCCGAGATCGGCGAGAGGTCCGCCGCGAACACCGCGAGCGATGCACTCACGACCGCGCCGCACGCCGCAAGCAGCGCGATTTTCGGGGCGCGTGTCAAGGAACGCATTGACTTCATTTCAGTCTCCTCCATCAATGTGCCTTAGCTCTTGGCCGCCGATGCGCTCGGCGGATCGATCTTCTCGGGGCTATACGCGGGATTGATCTGCTCCATCGTCGCGGCATAGCCCTGGTTTTCCTGCAAGTAGCGCTGCATGGTCGGGTCATACCAGTCCTTCGTGTCCTTGAGCGACCACGACTGATTGGCCACGCCTTGCACGATCAGATGCACGAGCGCCGATTCGATCGCTTCGTTCACGCACAACTGTTGCGGCTCGTTGCGCGTCATGCCGAGTTCGGCCTGCAACAGATCCTTGAAGCCGATGAAGCGGTACACGCCCGTATCGACCTGAATCGAATAGATAGTTTTGGTGGTCGAGACGCTGTTGAGAATGGTGCCGTTGCGAATATCCACGGCACGCAGGTTCACCGTCACCTGATCCACGCGATACTGCTGCGACGCCGAAATCCCCAGATACGCGACGCCCGCGCCGCCCGTGCGAATGTTCGAGTCGTAGCCGACGATGCCGCCTTCCAGCACGATGCTCGCCGGCGCCAGCGATCCGATCTGCGGAATCGCGCGGTTCTTGTCGTCGGGCGTTTCGAGCGCCCGCATGATCTTGCGTTCGGTGAGCAGGTCCTGGAGATTCTCGCGTTCGACCGGCGTGAACCAGCCCGAATCGCGCATGGCTTTCACGAGGAACGACGCGCCGCCTTGTGTCACTTGCGAGGAAAACGAACTGTCCGGCGACGGCTTGTATTGGCCCGTCAGATCGCGAAAGCCATACACGGCCGCGACGATGCGTCCTTTAGGCGGCGGCAGGTGCGTGAGATCGCGGGTCACGCGCGTCGGCGGCGTGAGGGTTGCGTTTCCCGCCGAGGGCATCGGCGCGGTCACGCAACCGGTGAGCAGCATCGAACCGATGACGGCGGCGCCGAGCGCGGCGCGCATCGCGGAAAATTTGAAGTTGTTCTTATTCATGACGATGTTCGAGCTCACTGTCCGTTGCCAACGACGAAGGTCGTCGATGCGCCCGTGGTCTTGTCCGTGGTCGTCACTTGCAGATTGCCGCCCGTGACTTGCGTGATCGCAATCGAGAAATTGCCCGTGTTGATCGTGCCCGGATGCAAGGTGCCGTCGGTGCCGACGATCGAGCTCGAAATCGACGATGCGACGCGCGACAGGATCGCCTGCTGAAGTTGCGTGTTGAACTGGTCGAGCGTGGACTGGCTGCTCGTGCCGAGATCCGACAGCGACGGGTCCTTGTACTTGTTCTGGGCGTTCGCTTCGTTGAGCAGGTTCGTGCCGTTCAGCGGGTTGCCGCCGAAGTTCGGATTGACCGGTTCATAGACGAGCGAGGTGGCGTGTGCGGCGGCGAGCGTCATCGAGAGCGCGCAGGCGAGCAACGCGCGTTTTGCGGGCGCAGTGATCTTCATCGTGAATCCCCGTAATTGGCCGTGTTGCTTTTTTTAGAGTTCGTCCGTCGCCATGTCGGCGTCGCGGAACAAGAGGCGCGATATGTCGGCCTGCATGACGTTCTGAAACGCGATCTGCGCCGCGTTTTCCGCCACCGGCTTCACATTGGAGCGAGCGATCGGCAGGAACGCCTGGAACACGCGGCGTTGCCCGAACTCGACCCACACGAGGCTGCCGTAGCGCGCCGAGGGCCGCTCGTGCACCGAGACGATGTAGCGCTCGGAGAGGGGAATCGCGCCCCATGCCTGCGCGAACCAGTTGTAGAAGTCCTGGCCGGCGAGCGTCACGGTGTCGGTGGTGACGACGCCGCCGAGCGCATCGTCGAGCGGCTTCTGACCGTTGACGTCGGCGCCGCGGGCACGCGGGGTATCGGCGAGGGTATCGCCCTTGTCGAGCGATGACGAACCGTTCACCGTGCCGCGCGAGCTGAGAGGCGCGCCATTGGCGGCGGGCAGCGCGGTGCCGCGGTTCAGCGGGCTGGGCGTCGGCGTGCTCGGCAGCGAAATGAGCGGCTGAGCTTGCGCCGAGGTCGTCACATGCGTGGCGATGGCCGGCGCTTCCGCGTCCTGCGCGTGAGCGCCCGTGATACTTCCCCAAAACGTGATGCACACTGCGGTCGTTCGCCGGAGGGTTTTAAAACCCTTCTCGAGCGAATTGTTTTTATCTCGCTGCATGACTTCCCCGTAAGCCTCTGGCCGCTATGGTGCTGCCTTGAAGCGTTTGTTTTTATTCGTAAGACGGAACCGATTCTGATCGAGACGCGACGGCTTTTATGTTGTCGTCGCCACATTCGACTGAGGAAAGTCGCAAGAAATGAAAACGTGTTGGAAAGGCCACTCAAAGCCAGTTGAAAATCACTGTAAAGAAACGTTTGCCGATGCCGTTAATCGGTGCAGAGCGTGCCGAATTAGGGTTTTCCACAGGCAGCGCCGCTGACAGAATTGATTGCGACAAGAGATAACGATGGTTTTCAGCTACAGAGATATGTTGGTCACGCCGGCGGCAGTCCGGCATGGAGATGCGTTTGCCGCGATGGCGCGCATTCAGGACGTGGACGGCCGCGAGCGCTCGGTGCAACTGCCGGGGGAATTCGATTGCGTGGAAGAAGCGATCAGGTTTGCGATCGCTTCGGGGTTCGAGTATATCGATGGGACTTGTAATTGAAGGGTTCAGCGCTGTCTGGACTGGCGGCGGCGCTAGCCGCTACCGCGCCTTCAACACCCTCAACCCCGAATCATTCAACGCATTGCCCACGCGCGCTTCGCTTTCGGCTGGCGCCTTCTTCACTTCGCGAATCGATAGATACCGCAGGCAGCACACGCGCAAGAATGAGGCGAAGTTGGTTGGCATCTCGCCACGCAGTGCGATCAACTCGTCGTAGAGCTTCACCGCGAACTGACTCGTCGTCAGATTTTCGCGCTCCGCGATTTCCTGCAGCACATCCCAGAACAGATTCTCCAGCCTGACCGTGGTGATCACTCCGTGAATGCGCAGCGAGCGCGTGCGCGATTCATACAGAATCGGATCGGCGTTGATATAGACCCCGCACATGAGAAAGCCCTCCCGTGATTGCCGGTCAACCCTACTCCCGGGCGACTCGTCCAGCAATCGAGTCGGACCCGGAAGCACGGCAGGCGTTAGCGCATCCGTTCAAACACGGCGCGCGTTCATCTGTCCCGCGATGTAATCCGCCTGCCGGATCGCGAGCGTCACGATGGTGAGCGTCGGATTTTCCGCCGCGCCCGTCGTGAACTGGCTGCCGTCGGAGATATACAGGTTCGCAACCTCGTGGGTCTGGCCATGCTTGTTGCACACGCCGTCCTCGGCACGCGCGCTCATACGGGCCGTGCCGAGATTGTGCGTCGATGGATACGGCGGCACGCGATACGTCATCTTCGCGCCGGCCGCCTCGTACACGGCGCTGCCCTGCTTGTAGGCATGCTCGCGCATTGCTTGGTCGTTCGGATGATCGTCGAAATGGACGTTCGCCACCGGCTGGCCGTATTGATCCTTCACGTCCGAATTGAGCGTCACGCGATTCGTCTCGCGCGGCATGTCCTCGCCGACGATCCACATGCCCGCCGTGTAAGCGTACTGATCCATGGTCTGCGCGAAGCTCGGACCCCACGCGCCCGGATCCACGAAAGCAGCATAAAACGGCAGACCGAGCGACACCGTTTCCAGATGGTAGCCACCCGCGAAACCGCGCTTGGGATCGAACACGGCTTCATCCTCGATGATGCCCGCCATCGTCGTGCCCTTGAACATCTCGACCTTGTCTTCGAACACGCCGTAGACCGAACCCGTCGTGTGGCGCATATAGTTGCGGCCCACCTGTCCCGAGCCGTTCGCGAGCCCGTCCGGAAACTTGCTCGATTGCGAGTTCAGCAAGAGGCGCGGCGTCTCGATGGAATTGCCCGCCACCGCGACGACGCGCGCTTTCTGACGTTGCAGCTTGCCGCTCGCGTCGTAGTAGACGACGCCGCTCGCCTTGCCGCGCGCATCGTGTTCAATGCGCACCACGTGCGCCTGCGTGCGCAACTCCATGTGCCCCGTGGCCTGCGCGCGCGGCAGTTCGGTATAGAGCGTCGACCACTTCGCGCCCATGCGGCAGCCTTGAAAGCAGAAGCCACGCTGGAAGCAATGCGCGCGGTCATCACGCACGGTGCTGTTGATCGCCATGTGGCCGGTGTTGCATTCCTTGTATCCGACCTTCTCCGCGCCCGCCGACATCACCTTGAAGTTGTTGTTGCCGGGCAGTCCGGGGAAACCGTTGGTGCGCGTGACACCCAGCTTCTTCTCTGCGCGGTCGTAGTACGGGTTCAGCTCGTCGCGCGTGACGGGCCAGTCGAGCAGGTTCGCGTCCTTGATATCGCCATACGTGGACTTCGCCTTGAACTCCCACGGCTGGATGCGCAGGCTCGCGCCCGCCCAGTGCACGGTGGTGCCGCCCACCGTCTTGCAGATCCATGCGGGCAGATTCGGGAAGTCCTTCGCCACGCGCCACGATCCGGACGTCGTGCGCTTGTCGAGCCACGACAGCATTTGAAACGCGTTCCATTCCTCCGTCGCAAAATCGCTTTGCGTATGCGAGCCGCCCGCTTCCAACACCACCACGTCGATCCCTTTCTGGGCAAGTTCGTTGGCGAGCGTCCCGCCGCCCGCGCCCGAACCGATGATGACGACCACATGGTCGTCGCTCTGCTTGAACTGCACCTTGTTGCCTGCGTACATGTCTGTCTCCGCTGTGTCCGCTGTATCGCGAGAGTCGGCGCTGCTGCCTGCTCGCCCGATGTCGTTTCGATCCGCGCGCAATCAGCCGTCTTTCGGAATCGGTCCGCTTGCGGCGACCGGCGGGTCCGGCAGCCATGACAGATTGTTGAAGCCCTGATAGAGATAGCCTCCGTCTCCCTTCGATGCCCCATAGCCGAAGTGCGCATACGCCATCGCGTTGCTGTAGAGCGAGACGACCGCGGTGCTGCGAATGGTTTCGAAGAACGGTGTGCCGGCAAGCGCCGCGACATCCTTTGCCTGGTCCGCCGCGGCGCGTTTGGTCCAGTCGGAACCGGCGCCGGCATCGAGCTTGCCGATGCCATCGGCGAGTTGTTGACGCACGGCCGGATCGGCCTTGGCCTTCGCGTCGAGGTCTTTGACGACGAGCGCATATACGGCGTTGTCCAGCGTGGGATGCGGAAACACCTGGCGCGTGAACGCAAGCAACACTTCGCCCTGATGCGTGTCGAACCCTTGCAGTTCGAGCGCCCACACGCGGCTTGGCGCCAGGCTCGCGAACACCGAGGTCACGGCGAGCGTGCCGACCAGCACGCCCGAACCGCGCAGGAATTCGCGTCGTGTCAACGCAATTTTAGGCGGCGCGGCTTGCGTTTCCGAGTGCCGCACGCCCGCCTCGATGACGTCGCCCGCCCGCCGCGGCGCGACGATCGGAATGATCGTGTCTCGCATGTCTATCTCCTTGTGGGGTACTGCAACAGCTTATTTATGTGTATGCGCTGCTCGAAATCGTGTTACTGATAATGGCCGTGCCGCTCCAACACTTCGATCTTGTATCCGTCCGGGTCCTGAATGAAGAAGTAACGGGCGATGAGCGCGCCGTCGTCGTCGCGGAATTCGCGCAGGTCGTTGGGCGTCATGCCCAGTTCGATGAGACGCTCACGCTCGGCCTTGGCATCCGCGACACTCACGGCGACGTGTCCGTAGCCATCGCCATGGGTGTAGGGCTCGGCGCGTCCCTTGTTCCACGTGAGTTCGATTTCAGCGTCGGTTTCGTCGTTACGCAAATAGACGAGCGTGAAGTCCGGGAAGTCCAGCCGGTGCGCCGTCTCGAGATTCAGCGCGTTCTGGTAGAAGCGCAGCGAGCGGTCGAGGTCCTGCACACGAATCATCGTGTGGATCAGCTTTGACATGGCGTCTCCTCCTTGTGACGCAAGTTTAGGGAGACGCTTGGGGTCAAGGTAATGCCCGGCTAAATAGCCGACTCGGGACTTGCCCTGAGAGGCGAATTGAAAGCCTGCCGCGCCGCCGCAAAAATTTTTGCGTGCGCTCTTGTGCATTGCGATGCCGCTCTCTATAATCCGCCGCTCCACAGGCTCGTAGCTCAGTTGGTTAGAGCACCACCTTGACATGGTGGGGGTCGTTGGTTCGAATCCAATCGAGCCTACCAACGAATGCATTGCATCAAGAAAAAACGCCGCGTATAAGAACGCGGCGTTTTTTTTCGTCGATCAAATCGAGTGTTTTCAGTCCCAGCAGTTACGGAACGCGACAGCGGCGATCACCGGCACGGTGAGCACGAGCGGAATGGCGAAGTAAGGCACTTCCAAATCCACGACCCAGCTATAGATCAGCCAGCCGATACCCACGCCAAGCGTGCCGATGCCAACGAGCGCGGTCAGCACGTTGAGCATGACGGGAGACATCCGCTTCTTGGGCGTTTCCTTGGTCGATGGAGTTTCCATGATGGCGGCAGGCGCATTCGAACGCGCGACAGATAAACAAGTCGATTGTATACCCGCCTGCGAGCCGTGCCGACAAGCAGGCCGCAGCGTCAGCCCGCTGCCAGCCGCTGCACTTTCGTGACTGTCTTGAGCAGCGAGTCGAGCGGGACCGGCCGGCTCAGCAAATAGCCCTGCACCTTGTCGCAACCCGCCTCGCGCAGACAGTCCAGTTGCTCTGCCGTTTCCACGCCTTCCGCGACGACCGTCACACGGAGCTTATGCGCGAGCTCGATCACGCCTTCCACCACGATGCGCATCATCTCGTCGGTGGCGATGTTATCGACGAAAGACTTGTCGAGCTTCAGCACGTCGGGCCTGAAACGCGTCAGATAGTTGAGACTCGAATAGCCGGTGCCGAAATCGTCGATGGCAATCCGCACGCCCATCTCGCGCACTTTCGACAGCACGTCCTGTGCATCGTCGACGTTTTCGATCAGCGCCGACTCCGTAATTTCCAGCGTGACGTTGTTCGGGTCGATACAGCATCGCTTGATCGCGTGCCTAAGCACGGAGACGAGACGCGGATCGCGGAACTGTTTCGGCGATACGTTCACCGCCATCGAATGCACGGCGGGCATTGCATGCGAGAGTCGGGACGCCGCCTGCACGGCTTCGCGAATGATCCAGTGCCCCGCTTCGACGATCAAGCCGCTCTCTTCGAGCATCGGCACGAACGCGCCCGGACCGAGCAGACCGAGCAGCGGATGATTCCAGCGCAACAGCGCTTCCACGCCCACGAGCGTGCCGGAATCCACGCGATATTGCGGCTGGAAATGCAGCAGGAACTGGTTCTGGCGAATCGCGTTCAACAGTTCGGATTCGAGATGCGCGCGCGCCAGTTCGTCCTTCTCGCGCTCGCCGAACACGCGGAACGTGTTGCGGCCCGCGCGTTTGGCCGCGTACATGGCCATGTCGGCGCTGATGAAGAGCGACTCGGGCGAACTGCCGTGCTCGGGAAAGAGCGCCACGCCGATCGAACAGGTCATCGCGATGCTCTTGCAATCCATCGCTATCGGGCGATGACACGCAATGGCAAGCCGTCGGCACGCCCGCGCGATTTGTTCGTGATCGAACGCGCCCGGCAGGATCACGGTGAACTCGTCGCCGCCCGGCCGCGCGACGATTGCATCGGGCGGCAGCGCTTCCTGAATGCGCGAGGCCAGGGCTTTGAGCACGGTGTCGCCGGCGGTGTGGCCGGCGGTGTCGTTGATGGACTTGAAGCGGTCGATATCGACGAAGAGATAAGCGAACGGCTCGCCCGATGCGCAGCGCGCGTCGAGCGCCTCGACGATCGCGTTGCGATTATGAAGACCCGTGAGGCTGTCGATGTTCGCCAGGCGATGCAATTGCTGAAGCCGGTTGCGCTCCTCGGTGGCATCGACGCAAACGCTCACCACGCGCGACACCGCGCCGTCTTCGCTGACGGGATAGATATCCGCACGAACCCAGCGGGTGCGTTCCTCCGGCAAGCGCAAACGGAAATAACTTTGCGCGGGCATGGCCGTGTTGACGGCGGCGCGCATCTGCGTGCGCAGCCCGGCGATATCCTCGGGATGCACGCGCTGCGACCATGCGGTCTCGTCCGCTTCGAGCGCGGACACGGGCATTTCCCACATGCGCTCGAATGCCGAACTCACATGCAGCAGTTCGCGGAAGTCGTGGCTCGCGGTCCAGAACACGGCATCGACGTGATCCTCCATGTCCTTCTGCACGCGCGCCTTGCCCCGCAATTCGTCGATGAGCGTGCGCTCCGCCGTGATGTCGCGCGACTTGCAAAGTACCGCTATCAGCTTGCCGAACTCGCCGTAGACCGGCGCGAAAGTGGAAGTCCACCAGCGCAGATTGCCGCGCATGGTGCAGCACGCGCCGGTAAAGGACGTGGATTCGCCGGCCTTTGCGCGTTCGAAAGCGCGGCGCGCGTCGGGGCCGTCCCAGAGCGCGAGCCAGTCGATGCCGACGACATCGTCGGCGGCGCGCGCTTCGATCAGGCGCTGGCCGACTTCGGAGATGCAGACGACCTTACCGTCCGGACTCAATAGCTTGATGCAGTCGTCCGCGATGGAGAGAAGACCATTCGAGAGCTGACGCGCGACGAAGGTTTGCCGGTGCGCGCGCTGCATCTGCTGGATCACGACGACCGCCGCGATGGCGATGGCCGCGAGCAACAGGTTCCACGGCAGCGGAATGAAAGGCGTCACCGCGGCGACCAGCAAAACGCCGAAGAACGCGGCTCCGAAGCCGTCCAGACGCCGTGTGCATTCGACATAGTGAGATTCGCCGGCCACGCTTTCGCCGATGATCCCGAGAAAATCAGACGCTCTGCCCTGCACCTTCGACCCCGTCCGCTGTTGCTGTTGCTTTTGGTTTATCTTACTGATGCATAACGGCGGGATCGGTAAATACTTTAGATGGGATGGAAAGCGCGCTCACTCGCGTTTCAACACCGACGCAATTTCCTTCGCCAGTTGCTCCGCCCGATAAGGCTTGTTCAGCAGCGTCACGTTGGGCCGCAGCACGCCGTCGCGCGAGATGATGTCGCGGGTATAGCCGGACGCGTAGATCACCGGCACCGGCTGCGGCTGGGCGAACGCCCATTCGGCGAGATCGGCGCATTTCACCTTGCCTGGCATCACCACGTCGGTCAGGATCACGTCCACGCCGATTCCGCTTTCCAGCACGCTCATCGCCGCGTCGCCGCTTGCGGCCCTGAGCACGGTGTAATGCATGGCTTCGAGAATCGCGACCGTCGAGGAGAGCACGGCGACGTCATCGTCGACGACGAGCACGGTTGCGCTGCCCGTGTGCGTGGGAATGCTGCCCGCTTCGGCCGACGAGGTCTCGTCGTCGTAACTGCGCGGAAAGTAGATCTCCACCGTCGTGCCGACATCCACCGTGCTCGACACATGGATATGGCCGCCCGACTGCTTGACGAAGCCGAACACCATCGACAAGCCGAGCCCCGTGCCGTGTCCTTCCGGCTTGGTGGTGAAGAATGGCTCGAAGGCGCGTTCGAGGACATCGGGCGGCATGCCCGTGCCCGTATCGGATACGGAAAGACGCACGTATTCGCCGGGACGCAGGTCGTTGCCCTCGCACGCGGCGTGATCCAGCGACTCGTTCGAACACGTGAGCGTGAGCCGGCCATCGCCGCTAATGGCGTCGCGCGCGTTGATCGCGAGATTGAGGAGCGCGTTCTCCAGCTGATTGCGGTCGACGCAGAAATTCCACGCCTGTTCCGGCAACGTGGCGCCGATCACCACCGACGCGCCCACCGCGTGCTGCAGAAGTTCGCGCAACTCGGCAAAAAGCCGCTGCGGATTGACGACCACCGGCGAGAGCGGCTGCCGCCGCGCGAACGACAGCAGTTGCGAGGCGAGCGTCGCGCCGCGCTGCACGGCGTCCAGCGCAGCCTGAACGCGTTCGGGCACGCGCGGGTCGGTTGGAGGCAGATACTGCATCAATTGCAAATTTCCGCTGATGGCCTGCAGAGTGTTGTTGAAGTCGTGCGCGACGCCGCCCGTCATCGCGCCGAGCGCTTCCATCTTCAGGCTTTGACGCAATTGCGCCTCGACCGCGGTGCGCGCCGCCACGGCTTCGGAAATCTTGTCTTCGAGACCGCGCGTCAGTTCCTTGAGGCTTTCTTCGGCGATCTTGCGGTCGTTGATATCGACGATCACGCCGGGAAACCGCTGTGGCGCTCCGGCTTCATCGTATTCGCAGCGGCCGGACGCGAGAATCCAGATCCAGCCCTCGTCCGGCGTGCGGATGCGATATTCGGCGCGATACGGCGCGCCATCGCGCAAGGTCGCGGCGATCAGCGAAGTCACGCGTCCGCGGTCGTCCGGATGGATGATCTCGAGCGCCGCCTCGATTGGCAAGCCGGTTTCCACTTCCTGAAGCGAGAAGAGGAAAGTGCGCGCGAAGCGTTCGTCGCCCTTCACGCGGTTTTGCGTGATTTCCCACACGAAGGTGCCGCGCACGGCGCCCGAATTCAACGCGAGTTGCAGCCGCTCGTTGGTTCCGCGAAACGCCGCTTCGGCCGCACTGCGATTGCGTTCGAGCAGCACGCGCTCGGTTGTCTCGACGACGACTGCAAGCACGCCCACCGGCACGCCTTCATCCGATGCAACCGGGCTGTAGTGCAGATCGAGCCATGTTTCGACGGGATCGTGCTCGCGCGCCAGCACGAAGCGCGTGTCGCGGTAAGTCAGCGACTCGCCGCGCATGCCCGAATCGATCACGTTACGGTTGAAGTCCGCCGCCTCGGGCCATGCCTTCTCGATAGCCATGCCGAGGATGCCCGGATGCCGCACACCCGAGAACTTCGCATAGGCTTCGTTGTAGACGAGCGTGCCTTCGTCGCCCCAAAGCAGGGCCATCGGCAATGCGTTGGGCAGCATGACCTGCACGACCGACCGCAAGACCGGCGGCCAGTCGCCGATCGGGCCCAACGGCGTTTTGCGCCAGTCGAAATCGCGTATGAAGCGCGCCGTTTCGCCGACCCATGAATCGAGTTGAGGGCGACCGAAAAAAGTCGAATCCAAATCGGGGAATCCTTTTCCTTTGAACGATGCGCGAAGGGCGCGCACCAATCCGACAGAGTAAAGCTAATTCGCGGCGCGCGAAATGTCGGAGTAGCGTGTTCGCAAGGGGGATGCCTGGTCTTCGACTCGAGGCTTGACGGTTTCGGCACAGCGCCGGTGCATCATTCTGGCTTCGGCTTTTTCACGGCTCTTATCTTGCCTGTGCGCCCGCCGCCGCAAAAAAAGCGCTCGCCGCCGTCCGATTCGAGTCCCGAGACGCCCACGCCTTCCGGCATGTCGAGCCGCTCGAAGACTTCGCCGGTCGCCGGGTCGATGCGTCGCAGTTCGCTCGCGTCGCTTTCCCACGTGGCGTGCCAGAGTTCGCCATCGACCCAGGTGACGCCCGTGACGAAGCGATCGGAATCGATGGTGCGCAGAATTTTGCCATCGCCCGGATCGACTTGATGAATCTTGCGCTCGCGATATTGTCCGACCCAGAGCGTGCCTTCTGCCCACGCGAGACCGGAATCGGCGCCACCGCCGGGAGCGGGGATGGTCGAGACG